>CP119753.1:2171852-2482117 GCA_029319145.1 Microbacter sp. GSS18
GCGCCCGCGTGCCGCACACCGTCGACGAGCGCGAGGTCGCCGGCGGACTGTTCGGCGACGGCCTCGAGGTCGTGCGCACGCCGGTCCACGGCATCGAGGTGCCGGCGAGCGCCGAATACGTCCTCGAGGGCTGGATCGACGCCGACGAGGACGCCGACGAGGGTCCGTTCGGCGAGTTCAGCGGCTACTCCTCGAACCGCTCGACCCGCAACGTCATGCACGTCGACGCGATCCTGCGGCGACGCTCGCCGATGCTCGTGAGCGTCGTGGGCGGGCGCAGCGCCGAGCACCTGACGCTGGCCCGCGTGCCGCGCGAGTCGGAGATGGTGCAGTCGCTGCGCGCGCGCTTCCCCCAGGTGACGGCGGTGCACTACCCGACGTCGGGCACGCACTTCCACGCATACGTCGCGCTGCGCCAGCGCCGCCCGGGCGATGCCCGGCAGGTGATGCTGGGGCTGCTCGGGTGGGATCCCTACCTGAAGACGGTCATCGCGGTCGACGACGACATCGACATCACCGACGACGCGGCGGTGCTGTGGGCGATGGCCGTGCACATGCAGCCCGCGCGCGACCTGCTGACGGTGGACGGCCTCCCCGGCAGCCCGCTCGACCCCTCGAGCGACGCCGCCGGCACGACCAGCCGCCTGGGCATCGACGCCACACGGCCGCCCGGGTTCGAGGGCGTCCCGATCGAGATCTCGGATGCCGCGCGCGACCGCGCGGCACGACTGCTGCACCACGACGCATCCGCACCGACGGAAGGACCGGCGCAATGACGGCGACGACCATGACGGCATCCCCCGCGGCACGGCGCCCGGCGATCCCGCCGCAGGCGATGTCGTGGGTGGCTCCCATCGTCGTGCTGGCCCTGTGGGAGATCGCGGGCCGCACCGTGCTGGTGGGCACCTACACCGTGCCGCCGCCGAGCGCGATCCTGGTGAAGTTCTTCCAGGACATCCCGTTCGCGATGCCGAACCTGATGACGACGGCCACCGAGGCGGCGCTGGGCTGGTTCTGGGGCAACCTCATCGCGGTCGTGTTCGCGGCGATCTTCATCCTCGTGCCGTTCACGCACGTGCTGCTGTTCCGCGTCTTCGTCGCGCTGTACTGCCTGCCCGTCGTCGCGCTCGCGCCGATCCTCGCCGCGGTGCTGCCCCCGGGGCAGGCGCAGATCGTGATCGCCGCGCAGGCGGTGTTCTTCACCACGATGATCTCGGTGATCCTGGGTCTGCAGTCGGCCAGCAAGACGAGCCTCGACCTCGTGACCGTCTCGGGCGGCGGCAGGCTGCGTCAGCTGTGGATGGTGCGCACGCACCAGGCGCTCCCCGCCCTCTTCTCGGGCCTGCGCATCGCGGCTCCCGCCGCCGTGCTCGGCGCGGTCATCGGCGAGTACATCGGCGCCGCGCGCGGCCTCGGCGTCGCGATGGTCTACAGCCAGCAGTCGCTGGATGTCGAGCGGACGTGGTCGCTGGCGCTGTACACGACGCTGCTGGCCGCGACGTTCTACGTGCTGACAGTGCTGGCCGAGCGCGTGTTCGTGCCGTGGATGGCGCACACCACCGGCATCCAGGCGCTGCCGGCGCCCGTCCAGCACAGCGGCGGATGGCTGCGCCGCACCCTCGCCGTGACGGGCGGCGCGGTGCTGAGCGTCGTCACCCTGATCGCGGTGTGGTGGATCGCCGTCGAGCTCAGCGGGCTCAGCAGCTACTTCATGAAGACGCCGGCCGACGTCTTCACCTACCTCTTCCTCGACGAGGACGCCGCGATGCACCGCGACGTGCTGTTCGCGAGCCTCGCGATCACGCTGCGCGACACCGTACTCGGGTACGTCGCGGGCACGGTCGCCGCCGTGGCCCTCGCGGTGCTGATGAGCGTCTCGGTCGGCGCCCGCCGCGTCATCACCCCGTTCGCGATCGCGATGCGGGCGATCCCGCTGGTGGCGATGACCCCGCTGTTCGTGCTGATCTTCGGCCGCGGCCTCGGCGTGGTCGTCTTCATCGCCGGGCTCGTGACGTTCTTCCCCACGCTCATCCAGGTCTCGACGGCGATGGCGCGGACGCCCCGTGCGGCCCGCGACCTCGTCGAGACCTCGGGCGGCGGCCCCTTCAAGACCGCGACGCTCGTGATGCTCCCGACCGCGCTCCCCGCGATCCTCGCGGCGGCTCGCGTGGCCGCCCCGACCGCGATGCTCGGCGCGCTGCTGGCCGAGTGGCTCGCGACCGGAGAGGGCCTCGGCTCGGACCTGCTGCGCGCCAGCGCCGAGGCCGGCTTCCTCTTCATCTGGTCGGGGGTCGCAGCCATCACGCTGTCGGCCTTCGCCCTGTACGGACTGGCGACCGCCGCCGAGTCCTGGTCGCTGCGGCGACTGGGCGGATGACCGCCCCCACAGACCCCGCCGGCCCGCCGGCGGTCGCACCACCCGCTCCACCCGCACCACCGCACCACCGCACTGAGAACCCCGCACCCGAAAGGACCCCTATGTTCTCTCGCACCACCCGACGTGCCCTGGTCGCCGTCTCCGCCGTCGCGGCGACGAGCCTCGCCCTCGCGGGCTGCGCCTCCTCGGACGCGACCCCTTCCGACGACACCGCCTCGGTCGAGCCCACGCCCATCACCTACCAGATGGGGTGGCTCCCCACGGTCGAGTGGGCGTCGAGCTGGATCGCCATCGACGAGGGCCTGTACGAGGACGCGGGCGTCGCGTTCGAGTACCTGCCCGGCGGCCCCAACGTCTCGGACGACACCGTCGTGGCCAGCGGCCAGGCCGATGTCGGCAGCGCGAGCGTCGACTCGGTCGCGGCGGCCGTCGAGGCCGGCGCCGACTTCAAGATCATCGCGGCGGCGTTCAAGAAGAGCCCGTTCAGCATCGTGAGCCTCGCGGAGACCCCGATCGAGACCCCCGAGGACATGATCGGCAAGAAGATCGGCGTGGCTGCTGCCAACCAGAGCCAGTTCGACCTGTTCCTCGAGATCAACGAGATCGACCCCGCCGATGTCGAGGTCGTTCCGGTGCAGTTCGACCCGTCGCCCGTCGCCAACGGCGAGGTCGACGGCCAGGTCGTCTACTCGGTCAACGAGCCGGGCCAGCTGAACGTCCAAGGCATCGACACGTACACGATGCTCTTCGCCGACTTCGGCTTCGAGGTGCTGACCGACGTCTACTACGTCACGCCCGACACGATCGCCGAGAAGGGCGAGGCCCTTGCCGCGTTCCTGTCGGCGACGAGCGACGGCTGGGACGCCCTGTTCGCCGACCCGCAGCTGGGCGTCGACCTGACGCTGGAGACCTACGGCGCCGACCTCGACCTCAACGGCGACCAGCAGCTGCTGCAGGTCGCCGCGATGCAGGAGCTCATGGGCTCCGAGCCGTACCTGATCATGACCGACGACGAGATGCAGGCCTCCGTCGACACGGTCAACCTGATGGGCTACGACTTCACCGTCGAGGACCTGTTCGACACCTCGATCCAGGAGCTGATGGGCTGATGACGAACGCTCCGACCACCGTGGCACAGGGGATCGAGATCTCCGGTCTCAGCAAATCGTTCCGCGCCGGCCGGAGCACCGTCGAGGCGATCGACTCGGTCGACCTCACCACCCAGGAGGGAGAGTTCATCTCCCTCCTGGGGCCCTCGGGGTGCGGCAAGTCGACGATCCTGCGGATCCTCGCGGGGCTCGAGTCCCCGACCACGGGCGAGGTCACCGTCGGCGGCCTCACCCCCAAGCAGCTGCAGGCCGAGCACCACATCGGCATCGCCTTCCAGGAGGCGGCGCTGCTGCCGTGGCGCAACGTCGAGCGCAACATCCGCTTCCCGCGCGATGTCGCGAGCCAGCCGACGCCCGCCGAGCGGATCTCCGAGCTGATCGAGCTGGTGGGCCTGGGCGGCTTCGAGAAGTCGCGGCCCTCCCAGCTGTCCGGCGGCATGCGCCAGCGCGTCGCGATCGCCCGCGCGCTCATCACCGACCCGAAGGTGCTGCTGCTCGACGAGCCGTTCGGCGCCCTCGACGACATGACGCGTCAGCGACTGAACTTCGAGATGCAGCGCATCTGGATGGACACCCGCCCCACGACGCTCATGGTGACGCACGGCATCACCGAGGCCGTGCTGCTCAGCGACCGCGTCGCCGTCATGAGCCCGCGCCCGGGCCGCGTGCTCGAGGTGGTCGAGATCGACCTGCCGCGCCCGCGCACCCCCGAGACGATGCGCTCGCCCCGCTTCCACGAACTGGTGGACCATCTGTCGTCGCTGCTGTTCGCCGGCGAGCAGGCATCCGTCCACTGATCCCCCGCGCCGCGGCGCGACAGACCGAAAGGAACCCATGAGCGTCGAACTCGATCCCCGGCCCGCCCTCGGCGCGGCCGTCGGGCGCTTCCTCGCCGACGGGCCCAAGCGCCTGCTCATCGGCGGCGAATGGGTCGCCGCGAGCGCCGGCGAGACGTTCGCGACGATCGACCCCGCCACCGGCGACGTGATCGCCGACGTGGCGCGCGCTCGCGCGGACGACGTCGATCGCGCGGTGCGCTCCGCCCGGGCCGCCCTCGAGTCGGATGCCTGGCACGGCATGTTCCCCGCCGAGCGGGCGAAGTTGCTGTGGCGGGTGGCCGACCTGCTCGAGCGCGACCTCGAGGAGTTCGCCGAGCTGGAGTCCCTGGACCAGGGCAAGAACTGGCGCACGTCCCGCATGGGCGAGATCCCCGCGGCGATCAACCAGTTCCGCTACTTCTCGGGCTGGGCCACCAAGATCCTGGGATCTACGGTGCCGACCTCGCTCAGCCGCACGCCCGCGGGCAAGGAGGTCTTCGCCTACACCCGGCGCGAGCCGGTGGGCGTCGTCGGCGCCATTGTGCCGTGGAACTCGCCGCTGCTCATGGCGGCGATGAAGCTCGCTCCGGCGCTCGCGGCCGGCTGCACCGTCGTGCTGAAGCCCGCCGAGAACACCCCGCTCACGGCCATCCGGTTCGGCGAGCTGCTCGCCGAGGCCG
The DNA here is from genome assembly GCA_029319145.1 of Microbacter sp. GSS18. NCBI lineage: Bacteria > Pseudomonadati > Bacteroidota > Bacteroidia > Bacteroidales > Porphyromonadaceae > Microbacter > Microbacter sp. GSS18. The sequence continues at coordinate 2,176,837 of CP119753.1, forward strand.
GGATGCCGCCCGGCGTGGTCAACATCGTCACCGGCTACGGCGGCGATGCGGGTCAGGCGCTCGCCGAGCATCCGGGCGTCGCGAAGATCTCGTTCACGGGGTCGACCGCCGTGGGCAAGAAGCTCGTGCAGACCGCCGCCGGAGACCTCAAGCGGCTCACGCTCGAGCTCGGCGGCAAGTCGCCGTCGATCGTCATGCCCGACGCCGACCTGTCGCAGGCGATTCCGGGCGTCAGCCGCGGCATCTTCGACAACGGCGGGCAGGTGTGCATCGCGAGCTCCCGCATCTACGCCCACCGCGACGTGTACGAGCAGGTCGTCGAGGGCATGGCCGCGTTCGGGCAGGGGCTGAAGCTCGGGCACGGGCTCGATCCCGCCAGCGACCTCGGGCCCCTGGTGAGCCAGGTGCAGGCCGACCGCGTCGCGACGTTCATCGACGAGGGCCGTGCCGACGGCGTCGAGGTGATCACGGGCGGCGCGCGCTCGGGCGCGATCGGCACGTTCTACGCGCCGACGGTGCTCACCGGCGTGCGCGAGGACATGCGCCTCATGCGCGAGGAGATCTTCGGCCCGGTCGCGACGGTGACGCCGTTCGACGACGTCGACGAGGTGCTCGCGTGGGCGAACGACTCGCGCTACGGCCTCGCCGCGAGCGTGTGGACCGAGGGCCTGAGCAACGCGCACCGGATCGCGGCGCGGCTCGAGGCGGGGACGGTGTGGGTGAACTGCCACTCGTTCCTCGGGCCCGAGCTCGTCAAGGGCGGGCACAAGGAATCCGGATGGGGCTATGAGAACGGGCCGCAGGGCCTGGAGAACTACCTCGAGACCAAGTCAGTTGTGGCGGTGATCTGAATGACCAAGCGCATCGCTCTCGGCGTGTTCGAGACGATCAACCCGACGAACGGGATGCCCACGTGGAACCACCCGAACGGCCGGGCGGACACGTGGGACGACCCGAGGTTCTGGACCTCCCTCGCGGTGAAGCTCGAGGACGCCGGGTTCGACTTCCTGTTCTTCGCCGACACGTACGGGTACCCGACGATCGACGGGCAGGTCCCCGACGAGACCATCGCGCACTCGATCCAGTTCCCCGCACTGGACCCGATGCTGCTGATCTCGGCGCTCGCCGCCGCGACCGAGCGGCTCGGCTTCGTCGTGACCTCGCCGACGACGGTCGAGAAGCCCTACGCGACAGCGCGCCGCTTCGCGAGTCTCGACCACTTCACGTCGGGCCGGATCGGCTGGAACATCGTCACCGGCAGCTCGCAGGCGACCACCGACGCTCTGTTCGGGATCGCCGATTCGGGCACCCACGACAGCCGCTACGACGTCGCCGACGAGTTCGTCGACGTGTGCCTGCAGCTGTGGGAGGGCGGCTGGGAGGACGGCGCCGAGGTCCGCGACCGCGACCGCGACGTCTACGCCGACCCCGCGAAGCTGCACCGCATCGACCACGCCGGCCCCCACTTCCCGGTGTCGGGGCAGTTCGTGGTGCCGCCGTCCGAGCAGCGCACCCCGGTGCTGTTCCAGGCCGGCACGAGCGACCGCGGCCGCGCGTTCGCGGCACGCAACGCCGAGTCCGTGTTCATCCAGGGCCAGACGATCGCCCGGGCGGCCGAGCACGTCGCCGACATCCGTGCCAAAGCCGTCGCCCACGGGCGCGCCGCGGATGCGGTGAAGGTCGTCACCGGGATGACCGTCGTCGTCGCCCCCACGCACGACGAGGCCGTCGCACGCCGCGCCGAGCTGGAGGAGATGTACGCGATGGCGGACGCCGCCGTCATGTTCGCCGGGTTCACCGGCGTCGATCTGCGCGACGTCGACCTCGACATGCCGCTCACCGACATCCGCAGCGATCAGGGGCAGACCCTCATCGACCGGTTCGTCCGGCCGGGAGCTCCCGTGCCGAGCGTGGGCGAGGTGCTCGACGGCTTCCGCCGCAAGGCCAACCGGGGCTTCCAGATCACCGGGTCCTCGGACGAGGTCGCCGACGAGATCCAGGCGATCGTCGAGGGCAGCGACGTCGACGGGATCATGCTCGAGCCGACCTTCGGCGATCTCGGCGCGTACGAGGACTTCATCTCCCTCGTCCTGCCGATCCTGCGCGAGCGCGGCATCGCCGGCGACGGACCGATCGGGGCGACCCTGCGCGAGCACCTGCACCCCGCCGGCACGGCCCGGCTGCCCCAGGATCACCCGGGCGCGCGCTTCCGCATCCCCGCTGACGAGATGGAGAGGATCGCATGACCGACCTCGATCACGATCACTTCATGGGCTTGGCCCTCGCGGAAGCGCGAAAGGGCGCCGCGATGGGCGAGCAGCCGTTCGGCGCCGTCGTGGTGCTGGACGGCGAGGTGATCGCCGCGACGCCGTCGCTGAAGGTGCAGCGGTGCGACGCCACCGCGCACTCCGAGACGCTCGCCGTCAGCCTGGCCACGCGCGCCGCCGGACGCCGCCACATCCCCGAGGCGGCCTTCTACGCCACGTGCGAGCCGTGCCCGATGTGCCTGGGCGCGATCCTCAACGCCGGCTTCGGCACGCTCGTGCTCGGCGCCCGCAACTCCGACATCCATGCCCTCGCCGACCTGGCGTTCAACTTCGGCGGCTACACCGTCGAGTCGTTCGCCGCGACCGTCGGCTGGGACCTCGACCTCGTCACCGGCGTCCGCCACGACGAGTGCGTCGACCTGTACCGCGAAAGCGCCGTCGAGCTGACCCGCTGAACCGGCATCCGCATCCACCCCGAGAAGGAACCCGCACCACCCATGAGATCCGACGCCGTCGAGGCGGTGATCCGCGGCCTGAAGAAGGCCGGGGTCTCCGTCGCCACCTACCTTCCCGATTCGCTGCTGAAGGAGCTGTACCCGGCTCTGGACGCCGACCCCGACATCCGCACCATCCCCGTCACGAACGAGGGCGAGGGTGCGGCGATCGCCGGCGGCGTCTTCCTCTCGGGCAAGCGCGCCGTGCTCGTCATGGAGAACTCCGGCCTGCGCGCGGCCACCGAGCACCTGGCCCGCATGGGCCTGGGCGCCGGCATCCCGGTCGTGATGATCATGAGCTATCGCGGCGAGATGGGCGAGAACAACTGGTGGGCGATCCCCCACGGCATCACGATGGAGCCCCTGCTGCAGGCGCTGCGCACGCCGTACACGATCGTGCGGAACGTCGACGAGCTCGAGACCGCGATCGTCCGTGCCTATGACACCGCGTACGCGTCGTATTACCACGCCGCGATCGTCCTCGGAGGGGATCTGGTCCGATGAGCTACTCACGTTTCGAAGCCATGAAGCTGCTCGGCGCGCGCCTGGAGTCCGAGCTCGTGATCCTGTCGCTCGGCGGCGCGGTCGACGAGTGGTACAACGCAGCCCCCCACATGCGCGACGCGAGCCTGTTCCAGCAGCAGCTCGGCTGCGTCACCCCCGAGGCGTTCGGCCTCGCGGTGGGGCTGCCGCACCGCCGCATCGTGTCGCTCGACACGGACGGCGGGCTGCTGTTCAACCTCGGGATCCTCGCGACCCTCGCCAACGAGCAGCCGAAGAACCTGTTCGTCGTGGTGTGGGACAACGAGCAATATCAGTCGATCGGCGGTCCCCGCACGCACACGAAGGGCGGCCGCGTCGACCTCGCCGCGATCGCCCGCGGGGCCGGCGTCGAGAAGGCCTTCACCGCCGAGACGCTCGAGGAGTTCGACGCGCACTGCGCCGCGGGGCTCTCGGCAGCCGAGCCGTACATCGTCGTCGCCAAGACCGACGGCATCCTCGAGCCCGGCATCAAGCGCAAGCACTCCGACGGACGCGAGGACAAGTACATCTTCGTCCGCCACGTCGAAGACACCGAGGGCATCACCATCATGGGCCCGAGCGAGCACAACTGATGCCCGTCGTCGCCTCCCCCGCCGCCGCCTACGACTTCGTGATCGTGGGCGGCGGCGCCGCCGGCTGCGTCCTGGCGGCGCGGCTCTCCGAGGATGCCACCGCCCGCGTCCTGCTGGTCGAAGCCGGCCCTTCGCATGAGGGCGTGCGCGAGATCCTCGAGGCGGCGCACTGGGACGCCATGATCGGCGGCCCGTACGACTACGGCTACGCATCGACCCCCACCGATCACGTGCTCGAGCGGTCGATCGCGATGCCGCGCGGGCGCGTGCTCGGCGGCAGCTCGAGCACGAACGCGATGCTCTGGTACCGCGGCGCGCGCGCCGACTACGACGCGTGGGCGGATGCCGGTGCCACCGGCTGGGGCTACGACGACCTGCTCCCCTACTTCCGGCGGTCCGAGACGCGGCCCGGCGGCGACCCCGCGTACCGCGGGATGGACGGCCCGATGCGCGTAGCGCCGCTGACGCGCCGCCACACCATCGCCGACGCGCTCATCGACGCGGCCGCCGAGCGCGGGATCCCCGTGATCGACGATGCCAACGCCACGTCGAACGAGGGCGCGACGTACGCCGACTACAACGCCGTCGAGGGCGAGGACGGCTCGTTCGAGCGCTGGAGTACGGCGCGCGCCTACCTCGAGCCGGCCCTCGGTCGCCCGAATCTCGATGTACTCGTCGACAGCCCGGTACACGACCTCATGCTCGAAGGAACCGCGGTCGTCGGCATCCGTCATCGCGTCGGCGGCGCGGTCGTCACGACGCGCGCCGACCGCGTCGTGCTGGCCGCCGGCGCCTTCGACACCCCGCGCGTGCTGCAGCGGTCGGGCATCGGGGATCCCGAGCACCTGCACGACGCCGGCATCGACGTCCGTCACGCCCTGCGCGGCGTCGGCGAGAACTTCCAGGACCACCCGCTGATCCTGGGCGTCAACTTCCGCGCCCGCGCCGACCTCGGGCCCGTGCTCGGCAACGGCGGCGGCTCGATGGTCAACTGGCGCAGCTCGTACGCCGAGGCCGGCCCCGACCTGCACGCGGTCATCGCGCACGGCTCGCGCGGCGATGCGCTGCTGCACGACACGTATGACCTGTCGGGCAACCAGGTGTTCGCGATGGTGCCCGGCGTGTACCGGTCGCGCAGCGTCGGATGGGTGCGCTCGCGCTCGGCCGACCCCGACCTGCAGGCGGACTTCCACCCGAACTACCTGGGAGACCCGACCGACCTCGCCGCCATGGTCGAGGCGCTGGATGCCGTGCAGGACTTCATCGCGACCTCGGCCTTCGCCGAGATCGGCGACGGCCCGCTCACGCCGCCGCCGTCGATGACCGATCACGCCGCGCGCGTGCGGTTCGTGCGCGAGAACATCGGGTCGTTCTTCCACGGGTCGGGCACGGCCCGCATCGGCACCGATGAGGACGCGGTCGTGGATCCCGAGCTGAGGGTCCGGGGGCTCGACGGCCTGTGGGTGGCGGATGCCTCGGTGATGCCGATCATCCCCACGTGCAACACGCAGGCCCCCACCGTCGCGATCGCCGAGCGCGCCGCCGACCTCATCGCCGGCAGCGTCGGCTGACGCCTGACCCGGCGACACCGCCGGGCCCACTCAACCCGCCCGACCCACCGACCGCCCGACCCACCGGGGCACCGCCCACGGGGCCACCGCCCACCGGGGGACCGCCCACCGAAGCCCGATCCACCGAAACCGCCCGACCCACCGAAGAAGGAGCACCGATGGCCGTGGACCTCGTCATCCGCAACGCGAGACACCTGTATCTCGATCGCGGCAGCGAGATCTCCGGCGGCTGGATCGCCGTCCACGGCGGGCGCGTGCACTCCGCCGGCTCGTCGGCGACCGAACCGCCCCCGGCCGTGCGCGTGATCGACGCGGGTGGCCGGCTCGTGACGCCGGGGCTCGTGAACACGCACCATCACATGTTCCAGAACCTCACGCGCAGCTTCGGGCCGGCCGTCAACGGCACGCTGTTCCAGTGGCTCACGACGCTGTACCCGATGTGGGCGGGGCTCGACGAGGAGGCGGCGTACGTGTCGGCTTACGTCGGCATGGCCGAGCTGCTGCTGGGCGGCTGCACGACCTCGACCGACCACTGGTACGTGCACCCGGCGGCGAAGCTCATCGACGGCGAGATCGCGGCGGCGCGAGAGATCGGCTTCCGGTTCCTGCCCACGCGCGGGTCGATGAGCCGGTCGCAGGACGACGGCTACCTGCCTCCCCGCTCGGTGGTGCAGACGGCCGACGAGATCCTCGAGGACTCCGAGCGGCTCATCCGCACCCACCACGACGCCTCCCCCGGTGCGCTCGTGCGCGTGGGTCTCGGGCCCTGCTCGCCGTTCACGGTGGACGACGACCTCATGCGCGAATCCGCCGCGATGGCCGAGCGCTTCGACGTCCGGCTGCACACCCACCTCGCCGAGGACGTCGACGAGGAGGACTTCTGCCAGCAGATGTACGGGCGCAGCGCCGTCGAGCACTTCGAGGACGTCGGCTGGGCCACCGACCGCACGTGGGTGGCGCACTTCGCCTACCCGAGCGACGACGAGAAGGCGCGCATGGCGCGCGCCGGCGTGGGCGTCGCGCACTGCCCGAGCTCGAACATGCTCATCTGCGGCGCGACCGCCGACGTCACCGGGCTGCGCGAGCTGGGCGCCCCGGTGGGGCTCGGGTGCGACGGCTCGGCCTCGACCGATCACGCGTCGATGTGGATGGAGGCGCGCACGGCCCTGCTGCTCGCGCGCTTCCTCGGCGGCCCGCAGGCGATGACCGCGCGCGACGCGATCGACATCGGCACCCGCGGGTCGGCCGCGTGCCTGGGGTGGGACGACGAGATCGGCCACCTGTCGGTGGGCGCGCTCGCGGACCTGGTGATCTGGGAGATGGACCCGATCTCGAGCGCGGGCGGATGGAGCGACCCCGTGGAGGCGCTGCTGCGCTGCGCGCCCGCGAAGGCGTGGTCGACGATCGTCGGCGGCCGCGTGCTCGTCGACGCCGGCGAGGTGCGCCTCGGCGGACTGACGGACGCCCTCCGCTCGCACGAGCGGATCGCCCGCCGTCTGCAGCGGATCGGCGAAGCGCAGGTCGCCGGCTTGTGAGGTCCGTCGCCCCGCCCGGACGGCTAGTCTGCGGTGGGGAAGCCGACGACGCTCCCGGGCCACCGGACCCGACCTGCTCGACCGAGGGAGACCGCATGAGCGACCTCGCAACCGCCTACTCGATGACGCTGCCGGACTGGCTCGTGGCCGAGATCCCGTCGCTGCCGCGCACGCTCGGCACGGACGAGGAGCGCATGGCGCTGGTGAACGCCCTCGCCGACCGCAACTGGCGCGAGGGCAACGGCGGGCCGTTCGCGGCGATCGTCGTCGACGACGCCACCGGCGAGCTGATCTCGGCCGGCGTCAACGTCGTCCTCAGCACCGGGATCAGCTCGGGCCACGCTGAGGTGATGGCACTCGCTCTCGCCCAGCGCAGGCTCGGACGCTGGGACCTCGGCGCGCACGGTGCGCGCCTCGCCCTTGTCGTCAACTGGCGGCCGTGCGTTCAGTGCTACGGCGCCACGATGTGGAGCGGGGTGCGCTCCCTCGTGGTCGCGGGCGACGGACCCGAGCTCGAGGAGCTGACCGGCTTCGACGAGGGGCCCATGGTCGAAGACTGGGCGGACCGGTTCCGCGCCCGCGGCATCGACGTCACGATCGGCGTCGCACGCGACGATGCGCTCGCGGTCTTCCGGGCCTACGGCGCCAGCGACAGCGTCGTCTACAACGCGCGCGGCGACGACTGATATGCAGGGCTTCCTGTCAAGCGGGCAGGGTGAAGCGTCGGCTGGCTGCTCGGCGACGCTTCGTCGTCCGCGGTGGCGGGTGGCGGGGTGCGGCGTCGACTGACGCGGCGCGGCGACGACGACTGACGCGGCGCGGCGACGACTGACGCAGCGCGGCGGCGACTGACGCGGCTGCGAGCGCCCGGGCGCTCGCGGAGTCGGCGGACCTCAGGTCGCCGGCGTGGCGGCGTCGGCGGCCAGCGCCGCGGTGAGCGCGGCGATCGTGCCGTCGACCTCGGACAGCCGGCGTTGCTTCTCATCGTCGTCGCACCACGCGATCTCGAAGCCGGTGCGCGCGATGCGCGCAGCGTCTGCGGCGCCGAACCCCATCGCCGGCAGCGCTGCGGTGTACTCCAGGCCGATGTCGGTCTTGAAGAACACCGCGTCGTCGGTGGCGAGCGACACCGGCAGCCCCGCGCGGATCATCTTCGCGATGCGGTGCTCGGGGGTGAACTCCCACGACGAGAGCATGTCGGTCGAGTGCGGCGTGCACGTGAACGGGATGCCGGTGGCCGCGACCGCATCGAGCGCCTCGGGGTCGTCGACGACGCGATAGCCGTGGTCGACGCGTTCGACCCCCAGCCCCTCGATCGCGTCGAGCACGTTCTGCGGCGACGCGTTCATCGTCTCGCCGGCGTGCGCCGTGCGCCGCAGGCCCGCGCGGGCGGCCAGCTCGTACGCGTCGCGGAAGCGCAGCGGGTCCTCGGTGAACTCCGGCGTCAGGTCGTCCTGCCCGATGCCGACGACCGCATCGCGCGGATGCGCGAGCACCGTCTCGACCAGCGCGACCGCCGACTGCGGCGGGAGCGAGCGGTTGATGGCGGCGATGATGCGGAAGCCCACGCCGAAGTCGCGCTCGGCCTGGACCAGCCCGTCGGTCATGGCGTCGATGAGGCTCGGGTAGTCGATGCCGAACGGGGCGAAGTTGTCGGGGTTGACGAAGTACTCGCGGTAGCGCAGGTTGCCGTCGCGCACGGCATCCTCGACGCCCTCGTAGGCGACGCGGGCGATCTCGTCGCCGGTCGTGAGGGCGCGGTGGGCGGCGTTGAAGACGTCGAGGAAGTCCGGCAGGCCCTCGTAGTCCAGCAGCACGTCGAGGTCATCGGTCTTCAGCGCCACGTCGTGGGTGCGGGCGAGCTCGACCAGCGTGCTCACGCGCATCGTCGAGACGAAGTGGCAGTGCAGCTCGGCCTTCGGCAGCAGTCGCAGATAGTCGTGCAGAGTCAGCATCCGTCATCCTTCACACCGCGCGGCCGGGTACCGCCGGAGAGCCAGCTTACGGGCGTCCGTCGAGGCCGAAGCGGTCGATGACCCACGGCGCGACGTCCGGCGCGCGCACGTCGAACGCCCACGTCACGACCTCGCGGGCGCCCGTGTCGAGCACCGAGAAGACCGCGTGGTCGTTGCTCTGCACATACGGCTGCGGAACCCCGTCCTCGCCGGGGAACGGAGCGACCGACGGCACGACCGGCTCGAGCCCGCCCGGGTCGCCGACCGCGGCGTAGTCGGCGGCGTTCCAGGGCTCCGGCGGCACCACGCGCTCACGCCCGCTTCCGGGCCAGTGGGCGCCGTGCGTGTTGCCGACGTTCGAGGTCTCGAGATAGACGGTGCCCGACGGGGCGACGAAGCGGTTCCACAGGTGCGAGTGACCGCTCAGCACGAGGTCGACGCCCGCGTCTTCGAGCATCGCGCCCAGCGGGCGCAGCAGGTCGTTCTCGACCGGGTACTCGTAGCGGATGCCGACGAGCCCGCCGGCGTCGTCGTGCTCCTCGATCCGCACCGGGTCGGTGAAGGCGGGCGAGATGTTGGCGCCGAGGCCGTGCGGCCCCTCGTGGAGCATCACGACGCGCACGCGCGCCTGCGCGAACTCGGGCGACGCGAGCTCGGCCCGCAGCCAGTCGTGCTGGTCGCTGCCCGGCGCGAGCGAGGCGAAGATGTGCTCGCCGTGCCCCTGCTCCATCGGGTCGCCGAGTGTCGCGGGCGCCTCCTGCCAGCGCCCGGCCTTGGTGCGCTCGTCCGGGTCGGCATCGGCATCCGTCCCCCGCCACATGCGCGTGGCGAAGAGCGTGATGAGGCGGATGTCGCCGAACGTCACCGCATAGTAGGTCGCGCCGCCGGGCGAATCGTTCGGGAGCGTGAACATCTCCTCGTAGGTGCGCGTGTTGAACGAGTTGCGCTCGATCCAGGCGCGCCGCACCTCCGGGTCGCGCGTGGGGTTCACGGATGCCGCGACCGCCGAATATGCGGCCGCGGCGACCGGGCGCGGCACCGCGCTGAAGATCGCCGAGAGCATGTTGACGCTGCCGTCCGTGCGGCCCTGCACGTCGTGATTGCCGACTGCGGGGAACAGCGGCGCGTGCTGCACGATCTCGCCGCCGCGGTAGCGCGCGAGGCCGTGACGGTCGCTGCGACCACCGCGGCCCTGGAGCAGCGCCCAGAACGCACTGCCGCGGGTGTCGTCGAACCACTCGGATGCCCGGTCGGGCAGGTTGGCCAGGTCGCCGGCGGCGAAGACCGCGTCGAAGGGGCCGGCCGCCTCGACCGCCTTCTGGAGGTTCGCCGCGACGTTGGGAGCCGCCTGGTGGTCGCTGGTCAGCAGCACCCGCAGCGGGTCGCCGGGGCACGGGGCCGGAGCGAGCGTGAACGTCGACGAGATCGCCGCCGAACGCGCGTCGAGCGACAGGACGCGATACGCGACCCGCTCCCCCGGTGCGAGCGCGTCGACGAGCGCTTCGTGGCGCCAGATCTCACGCGGCACGATGCCGTCGCGCACCGACGGCCTGCGGTCGTCGGGGACGAACGAGCCCGCGTCCTCGGCGAGCTGCGTGAAGCGCCGCGACGCGGCCACGAAGACGTGCACCGCCGATGCGGCCGACGAGCCGAAGGCCACGGCACGCGCGGCATCCGCGCTCAGGTCTGCCACGCCGTCACCCACCAGGACGACGTGGCGCGTGCCGGGCGACTCGGTCGTCCACACGACATGGACCCCGCCCGCGTCGGGGAGCTGCAGGAACGGGTCGCTGAGCAGTGAGATGCTCTCCATCGCCTGCACGGTACCCTTCCTCGGTTTCCGGATGCTGAACGTCCCCGGTCGCTCAGCGAGCCGCCTCCCGGTCGCTCAGCGAACCGCCTCCCGGTCGCTGGGCGAGCCGCCTCCCGGTCGCTGGGCGAGCCGCGGGCCAGACGATGCGCCCGACGGGAGAAGCGGCCCGTGCGCTGGGGACGCACGGGCCGCTGACCGCCAGAGAATCGCGGCTCAAGCACCCGAAGCATGGCCGGCGATGGCGGGTTTTTCAGAGCGCTGGGAAGCTCTGTGATGACAACGCTACGGACCCGCAAGCACGCTGTCTGTCGGCACTTTGGGGGACATCGGATCGTTTCGGCTAGCTTTCATGTTCGTCGCCCCATCGGCGTTGCGTACAAGCCCGAGAGATCGCGACGCTCGCCCCGCTGCGCGGACGCCGGAACCGACGCCCCGCGCCCCACACCCCGCGCACATCCCCGCCCCGCGCCACACTGCTACGCGGCGCGGCGGAACCTTCGCGGTGGCGGGCGCACGCCATCCCACGCGTAGCGAAGGTGAAGTCGCCGCGGCAGCGGCAGGGGCGGCTCGCCGCCGGGTGGATGGAGTTCGAACTCATCGCTGCCGCTGCGGGTGATCCGCCACCCGCCGTGGTGCAGCGCCATGTGATGGTAGCGGCAGAGCAGGATCCCGCGATCGACGTCGGTCTTCCCGTCGGCGGCAGCCCATCCATCCATGTGGTGCGCTTCGCAATACGACGCGGGTCGGTCGCAACTGCGCCACCGGCATCCGCCGTCGCGCACGGCGAGCGCGATCCGCTGCTTCGCCGAGAACAGACGCGATTCACGCCCCAGGTAGAGCGGATTCCCGCCGGAATCGGTGACGACCTCGGTGTAGCCGAGGTCGCAGGCTCGCCGTGCGACCAGCCACGCCGGGAGCGTCGCGCCGTCCTCTTCGAGGTGCCCGACCCCAGCGACCGATTCGGCGCTCTCGGCCATGATCACCATCCGCACGCCGGCCTGCCGAGTGCCGAACACCTGCTTCGCGTCGGCCAGTGCGCCCGCTCGCAGCACGTCGAGGAACAGGTCGTAGGCCAGCTGCTCGTTCGTGCGCGGGTCGGCGACGAGGTCGTCGGCCCTGCTCTTCTCGGCAGGGTCGACGAAGCGGGGCCCTCCTCGCCGGGGACGCAGACCTGCGTCCAGGATCGCGGCGGCCCACGCACCGCCCTCATCGTCGAACGAGATCGACGCGCGGCGCACGCCGTCGCCGTCGCGGTAGAGCCGGAACGATCGCCGCGCGTTGCGCTCGTCGAACCGGCGCTGCGCGCCTTCCGGGTCGAGGATGTCGCGGATCGACCGCGCCGACGTGGCGAGCTCTTCGACGGTCCGGTTCGGTGCGTCCGCGACCAGCCTCTCGACCGCCAGCGACCACGCCTCGCGCGCATCGCCGCCCGCTGATTCTGCAGGTTCGCCCAGGCCGCGCACGATCGCGTCATGCTGCGCATTGGTGATCGCGCCGAAGATCAGCGCGTCGTCGGCGGGAGCGCGCCATGCCCGCTCCATCGGCAGATCCGCGACCTGCGGCGCGATCAGCGCGTCGGCATCCTGCTCGCCGCCCGGGACCCCGGGCTCGTCCCCTCCGGCCGAATCCGTCGCGACGCCCGACACGAGCGACTCGCCGACGCGAACCGACTTCGTCGCCTCGGCCCGCGTCGAGCCGGTGATCTCCTGCACCAACGACTCCGGCGTGCGATGCCCGCGCGTCTGCGCCGCTCCGGCGTGACCGTGGTCGCGCGTCGAGGCAGCGGCGACGACGCCCGCTGCCGTGGTTCGCAGCAGCTCGAGCGAACGGATCGCCTCGGTGACGTCGGCCATCATCTCAACCGCGGCGTCGGCGCCCAGGCCCACAACGCGCGCCGGCACTCCGGTGACATCCACATCCTCACCGAACGTGTCTCGCACGCGGGCGATCGCCGCGTCGATATCGGTGAAAATGAGCATGCTTCACGCTATCGCGACCCTCAGACATTCGAAGATATCTTCTCTATGTCGTCGGCCCGCGCGCGCCGTGCTCAATACGGATGCGTCACCTCGACGGTGCCCGCGATACCACGCAGGTCGTCGAGAGTCGGATACGCCCACCGGATGAATCCGTACGGCACCTGCGCGAGCTCCGCGACGCGCTCGTGGGTCAGCTCGCCTCGCGCGATCGAATGCTGCACGGCAGCCGCGATGCGGCACTCGCGCTGGGAGCGCCGTGAAGGCCGGTCGCGGAACACCTGACCGCCGTCGGGGGTGCGCGTCGGCGGCTGGCGACGCAGTCGCACGGGCTGCCGCTCCCGCGTCTGCGCCCAGCGCCGCACGCCGTCGACATCTCGCCGCATCTGCCTGATGAGCGCGACCGTGCTGCCGAAGCGCCGCTGCGGACGCAGGTGTCGGCGCAGGTGGACGACGATCATCCGCCCGTAGAGGTCACCGGAGAAGTCGAGGAGGTGCGCCTCGAGCAGTCGCACCCCCTCGTCTCCGTAATACGTCGGCCGGTGCCCGAGCGATACCGCGGCGATGTAGCGCCGGTTCTCGACGTGGACCTCCGCGGCCCAGACGCCGTCCTCGACCCGGGTGTCCGGGCCCATGAGGAGGTTCGCGGTCGGGAATCCGAGGTCCCGTCCGCGCTGGTCGCCGACGACAACCGTCCCGACGACGGCTGCGGCGTCGCCGACGGTGTGCACCGTCGCGACATCCGCCGGCGACGCGTCGATGTGGCCTGTTCGCGTGTTCGTCACTGATTCCACCTGCCTCAGCCGATCGCGTTCAGCGAGTGGAAGCGTCGCTGGTGGTAGACCAGCGGCACGCGATCGTGGTCGACGCTCATGCCGTGCACCTGCAGGACCACGATCGTGTGGTCGCCGGCGGGTGTCGTGCTGACGATCTCGCAGTCGAGCCACATCGTCGCGTCGTCGATGAGGACCGCGCCGAGCTCGGTCTCGGTGATCGACAGGCCGGCGAAGCGGTCGCGGCTGCGCGAGGCGAGCTGCATGCAGGCATCCGACTGGCTGTCGCCGAGGATGCTGACACCGATGCGCTCGGCGTCGCGCAGCACCGGCCACGTGCTGGAGGAGTTCTGCACCGAGAACATCACCATCGGCGGGCTGTACGAGACGCCGGCCGAGAAGGACGTCGCGACCATGCCGACGGGACGGCCGTCGACGATAGCGCACAGCGCCGCGACACCGGAGGGGAAGCGTCCCATCGCACTGCGCACGTGCTCGGGTTCGGCGCTCATCTGGGCGCACTCTCGCACGGCCTCGGGCGTGGACGGGGACGGGGACGGGGACAGGATGGTCATGTGCGGACTCCCTTTCGACAGCGGATGCTCGGATGGTGAGCATCGGGTCGGTAGGCGGCATGCAACGAAGCAGTCCGTCACCAGACTCGATGCTTGCCCCCGGGGTCTTGTGTCCCGAGAGGGTCCACAGCGGCTCACGCTGCATCATCAGTGTGCGAGACCGGGATTGCTGGTCGATCACACCGGTGTAAACGGTCGATTGCGCCGTTCCGCGGCCTCTGGAGCCGCGTGATCATGCGGCTTGCGGCGGCTCTACGCCGTGGGCGACACGATAAATCCGACGATGCCCCCGCGCCTGCACCCCGGCGTGGCCGTCCCCCTTCACACGCCCGAAACACGCGCCGGGCATACTGGGCATTGCAGCGTAAGCCGTTGTGGGCGCTCCGGGCCAAAAGAACCTGGTGGCGTGTGGAGGAGTCGTGCGCTCCACAGCCCTGTGCGGTACGTGGTCTCACGACATCCTTCGTTCCCTGTCAATCGGTACGGATGTGAGCAGCAGATGTCGTTGAAAGTCATGGTCGTGGTCGGCAACCCCAAGCCGGCATCCCGCACGCGCAAGGTCGCGGAGTTCCTCGTCGAGAAGCTCCTCACGCCCGGCTCGTACGAACTCGAGGTCATCGATCTCGCCGAGTACACCGGCGAGATCTTCGCGTGGCCCTCCGAGAAGATGTCGGCGCTGAACGCCGCGGTCGCTGAGAGCGACCTCGTCGTCTTCGCGTCGCCGACCTACAAGGCGACCTACACCGGGCTTCTCAAGGCGTTCCTCGACCGGTATCCCGCGAACGGCCTGGCCGGGGTGACCGCGATCCCGGTGCACACCGGCGCGGACTTCACCCACGCCATGGGACCGACGTTCACCCTGTCTCCCCTGCTGGTGGAGCTGGGCGCGACCGTCCCCGGCCGCGGGTTCTATCTGGCGCTCAGCCAGATGGACAAGCTCGACGAGGTCGTGGAGGCCGCCGCGGCGGAGTACACCGCGAACCTGGCCGGGCTCGCGAAGGTCGCCGGCGCCACGACACCTGCTCCCGCCCACGTCTGACCGGTTGCGTCACGTAGATAAGGAGGAATCCACCATGTCGCAGTCCGTCAACACGCCCGCACCCATCGACGCTCGCCTGTTCCGAGACACCCTCGGCCACTACGCCTCGGGAATCACCATCGTCTCGGGACTCGAAGGCGACGAGCCGGTCGGCTTCACGTGCCAGTCGTTCTACTCGGTCTCCGTCGACCCGCCGCTGGTCTCCTTCAGCGTCATGAAGACGTCGACCACCTATCCGCGCATCGCCGCGGACGGCAAGTTCGCCGTCAACGTGCTGGCGCACCACCAGGACCACATCTCCAACCAGTTCGCCCGCAAGGGAACCGACAAGTGGGCCGGTATCGACTGGCAGCCCGCGGCTTCGGGCAACCCGATCATCGCCGACACGCTCATGTGGGTCGACTGCGAGCTGTGGGCCCAGCACGAGGCCGGCGACCACCTGATCGTCATCGGCAAGGTGGTCGAGATGAGCCCCGTCGAGTGGCACACCCGCGAGCCGCTGCTCTACTTCAAGGGCGGATACCGCCACCTGCGGTCCGTCGATCAGATCGCGAGCTGACCACAACGACGCGGTGTGCGCCCGGCTATCGTCGAGCGCACACCGCCGCCCTCCCGCCGCACACTTTTCTAACGATAGGAACACTATTGTGTGCTTGGCGCTAGAATTCCACCCATGGAACTGCAGCACCCGCTCGCTGTCGTCACCCCTGGCGTCGACGGACAGGTGCTGTATGCCCTGGCATCGACGGACAGCGGCTTCACGGTCCCGCAGTTGGTCACCGTCATAGAAGACAGGTCGGCGGCGGGCATCCGGAGGTCTCTCGAGCGACTGACCGATCAGGGAATCGTGATCCGCCAGGTCATCGGTCGAACTCAGCTCTTCTCTCTCAACGACGACCACCTCGCCGCCGGCGCCGTTCGCGAACTGGCTGCGCTGCGCTCGCAGTTCCTCGCGCGGCTGCGTGCGACGGTCGCTGATTGGCCCCACCCGCCGGTATACGCCGCGATCTACGGTTCCGCCGCGCGCGGCGACATGCGCTGGGACAGCGACATCGACCTCCTGCTCATCCGCCCGGACGACGCAGGAGACGAGGAGTGGACGGCTCGACTCGCAGAACTGACCTCGGCTGTCACGCGGTGGACCGGAAACGACGCGCGGATCGTCGACATGGATGCAGACGAGGCATCGGCACGACATGACACGGCCTTCGTTCACAACATCGTGCGTGACGCCGTGGTGTTCGCAGGCCGAGACGATTGGCTCGAGCGGGCGGGACAGGGAGCATGACCCCGCGGGCGAGCCGCACGGCGCCGTGCTCCGCAGCGGAGCGAGACGGACGTCGAGCACGGGCCGAAGAGTTCTGGCAGTCCGCCGAGGACCTGCGCGAACTCGACGAAGGTTCGAATGCCGTGCTGTCGCTCTACGTCCTCGCCGGTATCGCCGCGTCCGATGTGGTGTGCTGCGCGCGGCTGGGCGAGTATTCGCGGTCCGAGAATCATGCCGACGCGATCGACCTGCTCCGGCGGGCCGACCGCTCGCTCGTGCCGGCCCTCCAGCGGCTGCTCAGCAGGAAGAGCGAGTCGGCCTACGGTGTGGCGCCGATATCTGCGACGCGGGTCACCGAAGCCCGCAACGCCGCCGACAAGCTGGTCCGTGCGGCGCGACGCGCCTAAGAAGCGTCCGAGCGCCTCGTCACCTCGCCGAAACAGGCCCCGCCTACGGTTGACCTGCTCGCTCCATCCGCCAGGGCCGTCGCGTGGGGCGCGAGCGAGATCCGACGAAAGATGGAGCACACGGATGGCCGCTGCACAGCCGAACGACGCAACCCCCAAGACCCTGCATTTCGGCGTCTTCGAGGTCACCGCTCCGCAGGTGGGCGGAACGTACAGCTGGCCGCATCCGCGCAGCAGCAGCATCGACTTCCTGGACCCGCAGCACTGGATCCGCATCGCCCGCGTGCTCGAGGACGCGGGCTTCGACTTCCTGTTCTTCGCCGACGGCTACGGGTACCCGATGGTCAACGGCGACGTGGACCACGTGGCGGTCGAGAAGGGCATCAACTTCTCGGGCGTCGACCCGGCGTTCATCATCCCGGTGCTCGCACAGCACACCGACACTCTCGGCTTCGTCGTGACGCAGTCGACGGGCCTCGACCACCCCGCGCAGATGGCGCGACGCTTCTCGACTCTCGATCACCTCACGGACGGTCGCATCGGCTGGAACATCGTCACCGGCGCGTCGCAGAACGCCGTCGCCGACCTCTTCGGCCACGACGAGATGGTGTCGCACGACACCCGCTACGCGATGGCGGCGGAGTACGTCGAGCTCGCCTGCCGGTTCTGGGAGCACGCGTGGGACGACGACGCCCGCGTCGCCGATCGCGAGACCGGCCTCTATGCGCGGCGAGACGGCATCCATCGCGTCGTCTACGACGGCGAGCACTACCGATCGCGCGGATACTTCGGGGCACCGCCGTCGGCGCAGCGCAGCCCCGTGCTGTTCCAGGCCGGCACCTCGCCCGCGGGCCGCGCGTTCGCGGCCGCGAACGCGGAGTGCGTGTTCGTGCAGGCGACGACCCCGGGGCGCACGGCCGCCGCGGTGGCGGACATCCGCCGTCTCGCCGCCGACGCCGGGCGCGATCCGCGCGCGCTGAAGCTCATGGTCGGCCTCACCGTCTTCGTGGGCGAGACCGAGGAGCAGGCGCGCGCCTACGAAGCCGAGTTCGACGCCATGCAGACCGACGAGATCGTCGCGTCGCTGTACGCGGGCAATACGGGCATCGACCTGCTCACCCTCGACCCCGACCGCACGCTGCACCAGGTGCTCGACGCGGGCGGCCCGATCGGGCAGATGGGCACGAGCAACATCGAGCGCTTCCTCGGCGAGGATGCCCCGACGGTGGGCGAGATCCTCGACCAGCTGCGCGGCCGCGGCACCCGCGGGTTCCGCGTCGTCGGCGACCCGAGGCAGGTCGCCGACGCCATCGAGGAGCTCATCGACCAGACCGATCTCGACGGGTTCCTCATCGAGCCGGTCTTCCCACCGAGCGACCTCGAGGACTTCGGGCGCCTCGTCATGCCGATCCTGCGTGAGCGCGGGCGTCTGCGCGACGGCGTGCCGGGCAACACTCTGCGGGCTCGGCTCACCGAGCGGCGGGGCAACGACCGGCTCGGCCAACAGCACCCCGTCCTTACTGCCGGGGGCATCCAGGACTGAGCAGCGGCTGCGCGCCCCAGGCGCCGTAGCGGCATCCGGGCATACCGTCCTGAGTCCAACCGTTCAGAGTGGCCGCCGACCGAACCCCAACGTGTTCGTCCGCGGGGCCACGTCAGCGACGCCTCCGCGGACGGGAGGCCCGCGCATCTTCACCGGCACGATCCGTGGCGGTCGAGTCGTCGCGCCCGGGCCCACGCTCACCGGGGTCACCTCGGGGGCGAGTTCGTCGCTCCATTCCCCAGGCAGCTTTGCTGGCGCCGTCTCGCGTGCGACTCGAATGTGAAAGGGATGCAAAATGCCGGACCCCTCTTCGAGAGGCATTCTTGAGCGGAGGTCGACCCGTATGGTCGATTCGGCCTCCCATAAAAAGCCTATGACCTGGGAAATTAGAACTTCTTCCTACCTCCTGGTGGCGACTTTCCTCGCGTGAAGATCATGTAAACCGTGTGTTACTGGGGTTTGGAATGGGACTTTTGGCCCTTACATTGCATGCAATCCCTCGTGAAGGAGAACCGTGCAGACCTCACCCCCCGTCCCAACCAGCGCTGGCGCCGTGCGCGGCACCGTACGCGATCACGACACTGCCTTTCTGGGCGTGCCCTTCGCGGCTCCGCCCGTCGGAGATCTACGCTTCGCCGCGCCTGAGCGCCCCCGGCCCTGGTCCGGAACGCGGGATGCCGTTGCGTATGGTCCGACGACGACCCGCCTGTCGAAACTCATGCGGTCACCGCACGCGATCCCCGGCGACGAAACCCTCAACCTCAACGTGTTCACGCCGGATCCGAGCACCGAAGCCGGTCTGCCGGTGCTCGTGTGGATCTACGGGGGTGCGTTCATCGCGGGAAGTGCTGCCAGTCCTCTGTATGACGGCGCTCCGTTCACACGACACGGCATCGTGTTCGTCTCGATCACCCATCGCCTGGGAATGGACGGCTTTGGCGCGATCGCGGGAGCCCCCGCCAACCGCGGCATCCGGGATCAGGTCGCAGCCCTGGAGTGGGTGCGGGAGAACGTCCGCGCCTTCGGGGGCGACCCCTCACGGGTCACCGTGTGGGGCCAGTCGTCCGGCGGATCGTCGGTCATCCGCCTTCTCACTCTTCCGCAGGCCACAGGCCTGTTCTCGGCTGCGATCGCCAGCTCGCCTGGACTCGTCCAGGTCGGAGCGACCGACGCGTTCGAGATCGCCGACGAACTCGCACGCTATCTGGGAGTTTCGCCGTCGCGGCAGGGCTTGGCCGCCGTCCCGGAAGAGGACGTTCTCGACGCGCAGTTCGAGGCCTTCGGCCCAGAGTCGCCGTTCGAGACATCGGTTCGGATGTCGACCGGAGTTCCGCAGCGATTCGGTCCGATGGTCGACGGCGACTATCTCGCGGTCGACATGGAGACCGGCCTAGCGGCCGGACTGGGCAAGGATGTGCCACTGCTGACCGGCGCGACCATGGATGAGTTCACAGCTCGCATCCCCGGCGGTGAGCAGATGAACGACCTGCCACTGCATGAGGCGCTCTCACGCGCGGGCTTCGATCACTCCTCGTCCGAGGAGTACTCGCACCGCTTTCCCGGACGCTCCGCATCCTGGATCGCAGGGCATCGGATGGGGGACCGCATATTCCGCGGGTTCGCCGGGCGCATTCTCGAGCATCGGCTCGCGGCCCCGGCGCCGACCTGGGGGTACGACTTCGCCTGGTCGCCTGCCGGATCCGAGTTCGGCGCCACCCACGGCCTCGACAACCCCCTCTTCTTCGACGCCATCGAGGCCGGGATCGCCGAAGGCGTGGACGTGGCGACCGCACCCAGACACCTCGTGGACCGCATGCACTCCGACATCAGTCACTTCGCGACCCACCACAAGGCGCCCTGGCCCGCCTACACCTCCGCGGATCGCCTCGTTCGGCGCTACGGCGAGACCACCGAGCTGGTCTCCGATCCCTTCTCCTTTGAGCGCGACGTATTGCGGCCGGAGCCGCTCACGCTGTCGTCCCCTGACCTTCCCTGACGCACCATCCCGACCCGAGCACCACCCTCACCCGAGAGAAAGGACGCTCATGCGTTCCCGCATCGCCCGTGTCGCCGCAGTCATCCCTGCTGTGGCAGCACTCACCCTCGTCGGCTGCTCCAGCTCCGGCTCCGACACATCCGCAGCCGACACCGACGCCCCGACGTCCATCTCCGTCGCCGCGCTCACGCCGGCTACCAACTTCGATCCCCTCACGAACTGGACCGGACCGGCATACAACTACGTCGTCACCGCGTACGAGACGCTTGTCAGCCTCGAGACCGACGGCAGCCTGACTCCCGGCATCGCGACCTCGTGGGAGTACACGTCGCCGACCGCGCTCACGATGGACATCCGCACCGACTCGGTGTTCAGCGACGGGTCCGACCTCGACATCGACCTGGTGGTGGCGAACATCGAGCGAGTTCGTGACACGCCCAGCGCGGTGCAGTCCCGGATGAACTCCATCGACACCATCACCGCCCTCGATGAGGACACCATCGAGTTCTCCCTGAATACCCCGGACCCCTCTCTGCCTGGGGCCTTCTCCGGAGCATCCGGGATGATCGTCAGTCAGGCCGCGCTCGATGACCCGGATCTGATGCTCACCGAGACTGCCGGTTCGGGTCCGTGGATGCTGACTGACAGCGTGGCAGGCAGCTCGTACACGTACGAGCTGAATCCCGAGTACACGGGTTCGCGCGAGGTCGGCTTCGACGTCATCCAGTTCGAGGTGATCTCGGACCTCGTCGCCCAGCTCAACGCGCTGCTGGCCGGCGACGTCGACCTCGGCGTCGCGCAATGGACTCAGCGAGAGACCGCTGAGCAGAACGGAATGGCCGGCGTGGGCTTCGCAGGCAATGTCGGCGGCATCTGGCTGTTCGACCGCGATGGCGAGGTCGTCCCCGCGCTCGCCGACGTCCGTGTCCGGCAGGCCATCAACTACGCAATCGACCGCGAGGCGCTGGGCAACGCGCTATGGAGCTCGTACCAGCGGCCGACCGCACAGGTGTTCTCCACGCAGACCTCCGGGTATGTCGAGGAACTCGACGACTACTACGCATACGACCCCGAGCGGGCGCAGGAGCTGATGGACGAGGCCGGCTACGCAGACGGGTTCACCATGCCCGTGGTCTCGCGCGCCACCTTCGGTGACAACGCCCGACTCGAGGCGACGATCCCCTACCTCGAAGCGATCGGCATCACCGTTGAACTCGTCGATAGGACCAACGACTACGACGACGCGATCGCAAGCGGCGAGTTCGCCGCAGCGCAGTCGCAGGCCGGTATGAACGACTCGTACGTCGGGATGACGTCGCTGCTCGCAGAGAACGCCGCGCTCAACCCCTTCGGGACGACCGATCCGGAGCTGACCGAGCTGATCGAAGCGGCATCCGCCGAACTCGACCCTGAAGCGGCGGCCGACCTCTGGCAGCAGGTTTCCACATGGGTTGTCGAGGAGGCATGGTTCGCCCCGATCTCGTACTACGAGACGCACAACTTCTACAACCCGGAAGTCGTCACCGGTGTCGAGCTGACCCCCGGCTACGCGGTCTCGATTCCGTTCACCTGGGAGCCCGTCTCCTAACCCCGCACCCGGGTCGGCGCCCCACGCCGACCCGGGCCCCTCCTCCACCCCGGCTCGCCGAAGAAAGGCAGATCGTGACCGCTTACGTCGCACGACGGCTCGGCATCGCGGTGCTCATGGTGTTCGTCATCACCTCCCTGGCGTTCATCCTGACCGCGTTGATGCCCAACGACGTCACGTCGACCATCCTCGGACCCGACGCGACTCCCGAACAGCGCAGCGCGCTGCGCTCCGACCTGGGCCTCGACGAGCCGCTGATCTCGCGCTTCATCGGCTTCTGGGCGTCTGCGCTGACCGGCGACCTCGGATCCTCACTCATCAGCGGCCGCCCCGTCCTCGACAGCGTCACCGAGCGACTGCCCGTCACGCTGACGCTCGCCATGGGCGGGACCTTGCTCGCCGTCATCGTCGGCGTGGCCCTCGGCACGCTCGCGGCCGTGCGCGGCGGCGCAACAGACACGACCATCCGTGGGTTCGTCGGCGTCGTCGTCGCGATCCCGAACTTCTGGCTGGCGGTGCTTCTCGTGTTCGTGTTCGCCGTCACGCTCGGTCTCTTCCCCGCGACCGGCTGGACGCCGTTCCCCGACGATCCCGGCGATTGGGCGCTTCACCTCGTGCTCCCGCTGTCGGCGATCGTCGTCGGCGCGAGCGCGGGCATCGTCCGGCAGTCCCGAGTCGCGATGCTCGATGTCCTGCAGCGCGACTACATCACGACGCTGCGCTCGGTCGGTCTGCCCGAGTGGCGCATCATCCTCGTCCACGGGCTCCGCAACGCCGCGATCCCCGTGCTCACCGTCATCGGACTCACGTTCGTGGGGCTCTTCGGCGGCGCCGTTCTCATCGAGCAGGTCTTCTCGCTTCCAGGAATCGGCCCCCTCGCAATGACGTCCGTCAGCACGGGCGACTTCCCGGTGACTCTGGGCGTCGTCATCGTGACCTCCGCGCTCATCCTGCTCATGAATCTGGCCCTCGACATCGTGTACGGCATCATCAATCCGAAAGCGAGACTCGCATGACTCGCGCAGACGTCGCTCCCGCACCGCCCGGTCTCCGCGCCCGAAGGAAGGACACCGGCTGGCGCCGCGTCAACTCCTCGCCGGCTGCGCTGACAGCTCTGCTCTTCCTCGTGGTGCTGGCTCTGGCCTGCATCTTCGCCGACATCATCGGTCTGCAGGATCCCCTGGCCCAGGACCTCACTGCGATGCGCCAGCTGCCGTCCGCGGCCCACTGGCTGGGCACTGATGACTTCGGACGGGACGTCCTCGCGCGGCTCGTCTACGGCGGGGCGGAGACACTCGGCGGCGCTGCACTCGCCGTCGCCATCGCCACAGTGATCGGCGTTCCCCTCGGGATGATCGCCGGCTTTCGCGGCGGCGCGGCCGACATGCTGATCTCGCGGATCGCCGACGTCTTCCAGGCGCTCCCTCTCATCATCGTCCTCATCGCCGTGATCGGCGTGTTTGGAAACGACAGCACGCTCGCGATGATCACGCTCGGCGTCGCGCTCTCGGACGGGTTCATTCGCCTCGCCCGAGCGACGACTCTGGGCGTTCGCGGCAACCTCTACATCGATGCCGCCCGTGTCGCCGGCGTGGCCTCCGGGAAGACGCTCTTCCGTCACGTGCTCCCGAGCATCCGCGGTCCCCTCCTCGTTCAGATCTCGATGGCCATGGCCGGAGCCCTGCTGATTCAAGCGGGCCTCGGGTTCCTCGGGCTGGGCAGTCCGCCGCCCGCCCCGAACTGGGGAGCGATGGTCGCGAACGCCAGCGAGCTCATCTACATCCACCCCTGGCTCCTCGTGCCCTCCGGCGCGATCCTGATCCTGTCGATACTCGCGTTCAACACGCTCGGCGACGCGCTCGCGAGCCCGCCACGGCGACGCACACGTCACCCAGCACCCGCGCACCAGCCGCACGCGGCCGATGTTCCTGCTCCCCCGCCGGCTGACGCCGCCGTGAGCGTACGAGACTGCACTGTCCGCTTCTCGGATGACGACGGCTCCTTCGCGGTCGTGCAGGGCGTCAGCTTCGATGTCCGCCGTGGGGAGGCACTCGGAATCGTCGGCGAGTCCGGCTGCGGAAAGAGCGTGACCGCCAAGGCTCTCCTGGGGCTGGTCGCCCGAGGCGGCGAGATCTCCGGTCATGTCCGGATCGGGGACACCGACATCGTCGGTGCTCCTGCCCGGACCGTGCGCCGCCTTCGGGGGACGCGCATCGCGCTGATCTCGCAGGAGCCGATGTCGGCCTTGGATCCGACCTTCACGATCGGCAGCCAGCTGCGCGAATCGATCCGTCAACACACCTCGCTCACACGGCGACGCGACGTCGAAGCGCGCGCGATCGAACTGCTGTCGATGGTCGGCATTCCCGACCCGGAGCAGGCCGCCGGGAGCTACACCTTCCAGATCTCCGGAGGAATGGCGCAGCGCGCCGCGATCGCGCTCGCGCTGACCGGGGAGCCCGAGGTCCTCGTCGCCGACGAGCCGACCACCGCGCTGGACGTCACCGTTCAGGCGGAGATCCTGGATCTGCTGCATGACCTCCGTCAGCGGCTCGGCATGGCGTTGGTGATCGTCACCCACGACTTCGGTGTCGTCGCCGACTCCTGCGACCGCGCGATCGTGATGTACGCGGGCCAGATCGTCGAATCTGCAGAGGTCGAGGCACTGATCGAGGAACCCCAGCACCCGTACACACGGGCGCTCCTTGCCGCGATCCCGTCGCTGGCCGAGCGCGGTGTCGCGATGGAGACGATTCCCGGAGTCGTGCCGGCTCCGCGGCAGTGGGGGACCGGATGCCGGTTCGCCGAACGCTGCTCCTTCGCCACGCCGGACTGCCGCACCGCCTCGGTCCCCTTGACGGCGACAGACGAGCGAACGGTCCGCTGTGTTCGCACCGCGGAGCTGTCGCGGAAGCTTCCGCAGCCTGAGCTGGCCCTGGCGTCGTCGGCGCCGGCCGAGAGGAGCGCATCATGACCGAGGAACTCCTCAGCATCACGGGTCTCGAGGTGCGTTTCCGGCATCCGCGTGACCGCCGGCGCGTCATCCACGCGGTCGACGACATCGACATCAGGGTGCGTCGTGGGGAGGTCGTTGGCCTCGTCGGAGAATCCGGGTCCGGAAAGAGCACGATCGGCCGCTGCGTGCTCGGCCTCGAGCAGCCGCAGTCCGGCTCGATCGTGTTCGACGGGATCGAGCTGACCTCGCACGGTCGGCTGCGCAGCCGACGCGAACTCGCCTCGAATCTCCAGGTGGTCTTCCAAGACCCATACAGCTCACTGAACCCTCATCGGACGATCGGTCAGGCGCTCGCCGAGCCCTTCCTCGAGCGGAATCCGAGCATGCGAAGTGATGCGGACGAGAAGGCACGCATGGTGCTCAGCCAGGTCGGGCTCCCGTCGGAAGCCCTCGACCGCTACCCCAGCCAGTTCTCGGGTGGGCAACGCCAGCGGATCGGCATCGCGCGCGCCCTCATGCTCGACCCGAGCCTCATCATCTGCGACGAGGCGGTCAGCGCCCTGGATCTGTCCACGCAGGCTCAGGTGCTCAACCTCCTGCGTGAGCTCTCGCGCGACCGCGGTCTGGCGTACCTGTTCATCGCACACGACCTCGATGTCGTGCGGTACATCGCCGACCGCACCGTCGTGCTGTACCGCGGCCGGATCATGGAGGAGGGCCCCTCCGATGCGATCCACGATGCGCCACTGCATCCGTACACCGCGGCGCTCCTCGAGTCCGCGCCGATCGTGGACCCGGCTGCGCAACGAGCCAAGCGGGAGGCACGAGCAGGCCGCGCGGCGAGCAAGCCCTCTGGACCCGCCACGGGCCACGCAGGGTGCCCATTCGCCGCACGCTGTCCTGTCGTCGAGGAGGTGTGCGCTGTCGCGCGACCGCGCGACTCCCGGGTGGGCGACCGGACCGTCGCATGCCATCGCTACGACCCCGATTCGTCGTACCCCGCAGAGTCTGGCCTGAGCCCCGCAACAGCAGGCCCCTCGCGAACCCCCGCCTCCGCGGGCTGACCCGAACGCGAAACTGGAAAGGAATCCGCCATGCCGGATGTAACTGGCTACCGATCGAAGGTGGCGGTCATCGTCCCATCGACCAACACCGTCGTCGAGCACGACCTTGCCGCAATGCGCCCTCACGGCGTCACGTTCCACACGGGCCGCATGTACATATCGGACCCTGCGCTCGACAGCGACGAGGCGGCTGAAGCGCTTCTGCTGCAGATTCGGGCGTCCATGTCGACCGCGATCCGCGATGTCATGACCGCGAAGCCCGATCTGATGATGATGGGAATGTCCGCCGAGACCTTCTGGGGCGGGGTCGAAGGGAATGCGGCGTTCATCGAGCGCGTGCGCGCGATGTCCGACGGGCTCACGGTCTCGACGGGCGCGTCCGCCTGCCGCGCCGCACTGGAGGCGATGGGTGTGCGCAGGATCTCGGTCTTCTCCCCGTACCAGCCGGTGGCGGACGTCAACGTCGGTCGATACTTCGCCGAAGCGGGCTTCGACGTGGTGCGGATCACCGGGCTGCGCGCGCCCTCGGCGACCGCGATCGCCGAGATCACCCCCGAGGAGATCAAGCGGGTGATCGAGGAGATCGACACGCCGGAGACCGAGGCGATCGTGCAGGTCGGCACGAACCTGTCGATGGTCGGGCTCACTGACACGCTCGAGCACTGGCTGGGCAAGCCCGTGATCGCGATCAACGCCGCGACCATGTGGCACTGCCTCCGCGCCGGCGGGATAAACGACACGTGGGGCGGATTCGGCAGCCTGCTGCGCGATTTCTGAGCCGCGTCACCATCAGTTTTCACCGAATAGGAAATCCTCATGCCAGACAACTCCACAGCCTCCGCGTACGACATCGTCATCGTCGGAGGTGGCCCCGTCGGGACCACGACAGCGCTCAAGCTCGGCCGCGCCGGGTTTCGGGTTGCCCTCCTCGAGAAGCGATCGGCCGTCGCTCTCGACCACAGAGCGTCGACGTTCCATCCGCCGACGCTCGAGATGCTCGACGAGCTGGGTCTCGTCGACGACCTCCTGTCACAGGGGATCGTCGCGCGGTCCTACCAGTTCCGGGACGCGAAGCTCGGAATGATCGTCGATCTCGACTACTCCGTCCTCGACGGCGACACGCGGTTCCCGTACCGGCTCCAGGTCGAGCAGAGCCGCCTGACGGATCGCGCGATCCAGGCCCTCGAGACCGAACCGACCATCGACGCGTTCTTCGGTCGTGAGGTGATCTCCATCAGCGACACGGAGGGCGGCTACAGCGTCTCGTGGTCCGACGACGACGGGAGCGGCGTCATCCACGGCCGACGGCTGATCGGCGCCGACGGCATGCACAGCGTCGTCCGCTCGACGCTCGGACTGGATTTCACCGGCCACACGTACCCCGAGCGATACCTCGTGGTCACAACCAAGCTGCCGCTCGAAGAGCTGCTCGACGATCTCGCCGTCGTCAACTACGTTGCCGATCCGGTCGATTGGCACGTGCTGCTGCGCAACCCGTCGGGGTGGCGAATCCTGTTCCCCACGCACGGCGAGTCCGATGCCGAGCTCCTCGACCCGGCGAACATCGAGGCGCAGATGCGCCGTGTGGTTCCGCATGCCGACCACTACCCTGTTGAGCACGTCACCCTCTATCAGGTACACCGCAAGGTCGCCTCCTCGTTCCGTGTCGGCTCGGCCTTCCTCGTGGGTGACGCCGCGCACGTGAACAACCCGCTGGGAGGCATGGGCATGAACAGCGGGATCCACGACGGCCAGTTCCTCGCGGACGCGATCATCGCGTTCGAGAACGGCCAAGCCGGCGAAGCCGACCTGGATGGCTGGGCAGATGCCCGACGGAAGGTCGCCCTGGAGTATGTCGGAGCGGAGACCGACAGCAACTGGAAGTCGCTCCGCGACGACGACGAACAACGACGTGAGCTCCAGCGCGAGAAGTGGCGCGCACTCGGATCCGATTCCGCCGCGCGGCGGGACTTCCTCCTGACCTCATCGATGCTCGCGAGTGTGCGGGCATGATCGACGAGGAGTCGGCCGACGAGCTGCACCTGACCGGCGGAGACCTGGTCTACAACGCCTTGCGGTCTCGAATCGTCAGCGGCGAACTACCGCCCAAGACGGTGCTGCGTGCGCAGGCCCTCGCGGAGGAGTTCGGCACCAGCCGGACTCCGGTCCGCGAGGCCCTGCGCCGCCTGGCCGAGACGGGGCTCGTCGAATACGTGCCCAATCGGGGCGCGACCGTGATCGGATTCACACCTGAGCAGATCGTCGAGACCTACTTCGTCAGGGCAGCGCTGGAGAGCCGCGCCGCCGGGCTCGCGACCGGCCGGCTCAACGATGAGGACCTCGTCCGACTCAGCGATCTCATCGAGGAGATGGACGGGCTGGTGAATTCGGATGACGCCGCCGACCTGCGACGACTCGGCGAACTCAACGAGCGGTTCCACCGCACGATTCTGGTCGCTTCGGGGAACTCACAGCTGGTCACCGTGGTCGAGTCGGTGACGCAGGCGCCGCTGATGATCCGCGGACTGCGCCAGTACGGCGCATCCTTCCGTGCGCGATCCAATCATCAGCACCGCGACATCCTGACCGCCCTGCAGACGCGCGACGCTCTCTGGGCCGAAGTGGCGATGCGCTCCCATGTCCTCGCCGCCCGCAACGCGGCGATGACCGCCGTCGACGCAAGCGTGTTCGAAAGCTGAACATGGTCGTCGCATCACGCCCCACTCGAGGGCGCTCTCCTCAGCGCGCCTTCTCACGCCGTCGCGGACGGCTCGCGACCCTCGCCGCGGTGTCGACGACGGTGGTCACCGTCCTGCCGGTGTTCCTCGTGGGCGGTCTCAGCGTCCAGATGCAGGACGACATCGGCCTCACGATCAGCAGACTCGGGATCGTCATCGCCGCGTATTGGGCGGCATCAGCCCTGTTCTCCCCGGTTGCCGGGACGGTGTCCGGGCATCTGGGCTCGAAGACCACGATGATCATCGCCGCCGCGCTCGGAAGCCTCGCGCTGATCGGCATCGCCCTGGTGCACGCCGAATGGTGGTGGATGCTCGCCCTCCTCGCGCTTGCAGGAGTCGCCAACGCTTTCGGGCACCCACCGTCGAATGCCCTGATCGCGGACCAGGTCAGCGGCCGGAATCGTGCCCTCGCGTACGGCGTGAAGCAGGCCGCCATCCCTCTGGCGACGATGCTGGCAGGTCTGGCCGTGCCGACACTCGCGCTGACCATGGGTTGGCGATGGACGTTCGTCATCGCCGCAGCCGGCGGGTTGTGCGTGCTGCTCGTGCTCGCGCTCGTCGTCCCCGGAGTCGTCGTCCGCACCCGCCGCGGCGCGGGCCGTCGCCGCCTTCCCCGTGGACTGATGCGGTTCCTCGTGCTGACCTCGCTCGCCAGCGGGCTCGGTTCCGCGCAGGCGAACGTCGTAGGCGCCTTCACCGTCAGCACGGGAGTCGCCATCGGCGTCCCCGAAGGCATGGCGGGGCTGATCCTGAGCCTCGGCAGTGTCGCCGGGGCGATCGCCCGACCACTCGTCGGTTGGCTCGCCGACCGTGGCATCGGCGGCACGCTGGCAACGGTTGCCGCGATGCTCTCCGCAGGCATGCTCGGTGCGTTGTGCATCGCCACCGGACTTCCGATCGCCTTTGCGATCGGGTGCGTTCTGGCATTCGGGCTCGGCTGGGGCTGGAACGGTCTAATCCACTACGTGGTCTCACACGTGGCCTACCCACACAGCGCCCGCGCGACCGGCATCGTCCAGTCGGGGGCGTACATCGGGAGCGCTGCCGGGCCGTTCCTGTTCGGCTTCGTCTTCGACTCGCTCGGCGTCACCCTCGGCTGGCTCATCGCTGCGGCCGTGTCTGCCGTGGCGGCGCTCATGGCGCTCCTCGCTCACACCCGACGTCCCACAACCCAGGAAACGGAACAGAACACATGACGGACACCACCGCGACCGATGACTATCTCGCGAACGGCTTCAACCAGCGACTCGGGTTCGGCAAGCGCCCCGCCCTAGTCGTGATCGACTTCGTCGACGCCTATCTCAAGGAGGACTCGCCCCTCTACGCCGCCGTCGAGAGGGAGCTCGAGTCCGCCACGCGCATCCTCGAGGCGGCACGAGAGGCCGACATCCCGATCATCTTCACCGTCGTCGAACACGCCCCGAACGGTGCCGGGGGCGGCTTGTTCGCACGCAAGGTGAAGGGCCTTGAGACCCTTGCACTCGGCTCACCGCTCGGATCGATCGCCGAGCCGCTGACACCGCTCGAATCAGAGCCCGTCATCTCGAAGAAGTATGCGAGCTGCTTCTTCGGGACGTCGCTGGCCACCGATCTCACAGTCCTCGGGTGCGACAGCGTCATCCTCGTGGGGCTGAGCACGAGCGGATGTGTGCGTGCGACCGGCGTCGACGCGATGCAGTACGGTTTCGTCCCGATCATCGTCCGTGACGCGGTAGGAGACAGACGACCCGAACCCCACGACGCGGCGCTGTTCGATCTCGACGCGAAGTACGCCGACGTGGTCTCGGAGAAGGAGACGCTCGACTACCTGGCTGCACTGCCTGCCTAGGGCCGTCGCTCTCCTTGGTCAGCACGCTCATCCCCTCCTGGGCGCGGCCGCGTGCGCGCGGTGCCCGAGATCGCCCGGTTCGCCGGCGACCTCATGCAGTTACTGACGGCTCGGTCGAGAAGGTGGACACCATCATATGAGCGACCGGCTACGGCGCCCCGCGCAACGACGGCTGGGTGCCCACACGATCGCGAAGCTCGTGCTTGCCGGCACCACCCTGGGCGAGCGACTGGACGACATCGTGTTCGCCGACGAGACGCCCAGCGAGCGGACCCCTTCGATCCGCCACCGATACGTCGCGGCGGTTACGCGTTCCATGTGCGCGTCACCGCCGCGATTCCATGTGCGGGACCGTCGCCGCCCGCGCCGCGCGCCACCACTCCACGATCGCCACAGTCAAGAGCCCCACACACGCCCCCGTGACGTTCGCGACGATGTCGAGCACGCTCGGCACGCGCGCGTCGAGCAGCAGTGCCTGACCCGCCTCGATCGTCACGGTCGTGACGACGGCGATCGGCACGATGAGATGTCGCTGCGTGAGCAGCAGCGCGAGCAGCGCCCCGAGCGGCACGAAGTAGAGGATGTTGGCCGCGAACTCGACCCGGTCGAGTGTGACCGGGGGCACGACCTCGTTGACGGCGCCGATGAGCGGTGCGGCACCACGGTCGACCGGCGAGGGCCACCACGCGATGAGCACCAGCACGATGGCGTAGGCGACGAGCGCCCACCGGGCGATGCGGCGGGCATCCCATGTACGGGAGGCGACCCGCTCCAACTCGCGCGCGACCGTACGGCCGGATGGGCGGCCTCCCGTGACGGGCCGAGCGGGTACCACCCAGCCGGGGAACGCGGGCTCGGGCCGCTGCACGTCCGTCGGAGCGGGCAGTGGCGGTCGCGGTGGGATCACGATGTCGTCCGCCGACGGCGGCGCGGTCGGCGGGAGCGGCGGCATCCGCTCGGTGTCGTCGGTCATGCGGCCTCCCCTCTCGGGCGCCGCGACCTCGCCGCGCGTGTGGGGCGAGCATAGCCCAGCGCCCAGGGGCATCCCGTGACGAATCGACGCTCCCCCTCACCCGCCATCGCCGCCCGGATGCCGAGCCAGCAGCGCCGGATTGGCTCGCGACAGCGCGCCACGTCAGGAGTTGGCTGGAGCCACGTCAGCGCATTCGACCGAAAGGAGCGGTGTCGTGCTCATCCTCGTTCTGTTCGTCCTCCTCTCGATTGCGGGTGCCATCGCCTCGGTCGCCGCGCTCCGCACCGACGGTCACCGGCGCATCCCGACGCGCAGCGCCTTCGACACGCGCGTGCCGGCGCCCTGACCCTGGCAGCGCCCGCGGGGCTGGACCGGCCGCGCGCCCGGCTGTACCGTTTCTCGCACTCGGTGAGTGTCGATGCGACGGTGGGGGCGACATGCGCGACGACGACCTGTACAACCTGCTCGTGCCGGATGCTCCGGAGCACCGGCGCACCGAGCGCGACGAACCGGGCCGCGCCGCCCGCGGGCTCGCGCCCGGAGCGACGCCGCGCGAGCCGCGGCCGGGCCTGCAGGAGCCGTCGCTGATCCCGAGCGCCGACGGCGCGATCGAGCGAATACTGTTCGTGCTGCCCACCTGGGCGCTGACGCGCCCCGACCTCGTCGAGGGGTACCGGTCGGTGATCCGCGAGCTGCGGCCCGGCACGCACTTCGTGGTGGTGCACCAGGATGCCGCCGACGAGGTCGCGGCGTGGTTCGCCGACGCCGGACACGAGCCCGGGAACGTCACCCTGGTGCCGGTGCCCGAGCACGTCGCGCTGACCGACTGGGCCGAGGATGCCTACGCGGCACTGAAGGACACCGATTCGCCGCAGACGATCCTCATGGAGCCATGGGAGTTCGCCCGCGCGGGCGACGCCCTCATCGCCCAGTACGTGCAGGACTACGCCGGGATCCCCGCGAGCCAGGCGCCGCTCATCTTCCAGGGCGGCAACATCCTGGTCGGCGGGTCGTTCTGGCTGCTGGGGCGCGACTACGTCGCCGAGTCCGAGGAACTGCTCACCGGTGGGCGCCCGCCCGTGAATCTTCCGGCGGATCGGCCGGTCACCGACGCGCTCGCAAGCCTGTTCGCCGAGTATCTCGAGGCGCAGCGCGAGCTGCTCGTGCTCGGCACCGACGAGCCCATCGGGCTGCGCGACTACTACGGCGCGATGTCCGAGCGCGGGTTCACCCTCGACATGCCGTCGGGCGGCGCCGGGATGTACCAGCCGATCTTCCACATCGACATGTTCGTGACGCTGCTGGGGCCGGCATCCGATGGACGGTACGAGGTCACGGTCGGCAGTCCGCGGCTGGCCGACGAGGCCCTCGGCACGTCGTCGCCGTACGCGCTCGACGACGTCTACGACGCGGCCGCCGCCGCGCTCGAAGCGACGGGAGCGAGGGTGAGCCGCAATCCGCTGGTGCATCACGCGACGTTCCGCGGCACGACGAACCTCGCGACCCTCGACCAGGCGGCCGCCGACTACGGCTCCGAAGACCTGCGGCTCGCCGCCGCTGCGCTGCGCGACCTCGGCGCGGGCCCCGACGACGAGGTCCACCTGCGCGACTGGCACCACATCACGTGGAACAACTGCCTCGTCGAGAACAGCGAGTGCGAGGGCAGGCACGTGTACATGCCGACGTACGGCGCGAGCTATCCCGAACTCGCCCCGCTCGACGACCGGATGGAGCAGTGGTGGACCGAACGCGGATTCACGGTGCACCGCCTCGCCGACTTCAGCCCGTTCGCCGAGCGCCAGGGCGTCGTGCACTGCATCACGAAGTACCTCGGGCGGTCGGCGTAGATCCGACGAGATCAGTTTCACGCGGCGAGCGCCGTGCAAGAATCTGAACCACCCGAGGTGATGATGACCACGCTGATCTCGATCTCTCTCGCGGTCGGCACGCTTGTCGTCACCGCCATCGTGCTCATCGCGACGCGCCGGCGCGCCGAGCGCGACATCACCGTCGGCGCACGCAGCGCCGCGATCACCGGCAGCCTCCCGGTGTCTCCCGACGACGCGCCGGATGCCGCAGCCACGCTCGCCGCGGCGGAGGCGGTCGGCCGCGCCATGACGCAGGCCGGATACTCCGTCGAGACGATCCAGGACGTGCTGCGCGACATCGCCCGCGTCAACGGGCTGCCCGAGAGCGAAGTGCTCGCGTTCCCGAATGCGATCCTCATCTCGGCGCGGGGAGCCGGCCAGCATCAGACCGGCGCCATCGCCAGCAACGACGCCCGACTGCTGCTGTCGCAGATCGACGAGGTCCACCGCACGGTCGACGCCGCCCGCACCGGCCTGCTGGGTCCGCGGTCGGTGGTCGAGAAGATCGGCCGCGTCATGGCGGCTCCCCCGACCTACGGACCGGTCATGCGCGTGGTCGGGTACGCGTTCGTCAGCGGCGCCCTCGCCGTGATGCTCGGCGCCTCATGGCGCGGGGTGTGGGTCGCCGGCGCTCTCGGCCTCGGCGCCGGCGCTCTGCTGCTCGTCTCGGAGCGCCTGCCACGCCGCTACTCGGCGCTGATCATGGTCGGCCTGTCGTTCGCCGTCGCCGTCGTGGTGTTCCTCGCGCTGCGAGCCGGGTTCGGCTATGGCGTCCTGCCCGCGCTCCTCGCGCCGATCGTGGTCCTCTTGCCGGGGACGCTCCTGACCACCTCGGTGCTCGAACTCGCCACCGGGCACCTCATCTCCGGCGCCGGACGCCTCGCGGGCGGTGTGATCCAGCTCGTGCTGCTGGGGGCCGGCATCCTCACCGCCGGCGCCGTCGTCGGCGTCGCGGGGGTGAACCTCAACACCGAGATCCAGCTGCTCGGTCCGTGGGCGCCCTGGGTCGCGGTCGGCGTGTTCGGGGTGGGCATCTCGGTGTACGCCAGCGCTCCGCAGCGCGCCCTGCCGTGGATGCTGCTCGTGCTCTATGCCGCCTACGCCGCCCAGGTGCTCGGCGATCAGCTCGTCGGCGGCGTCATCTCGGCGTTCTTCGGCGCGCTGGTCCTCACCCCGGTCGCGTCGCTGGTCGCACGCCAGCCGTCGGGCCCCGCGGCGCTCGTGACGTTCACCGCCGGCTACTGGCTGCTCGTCCCGGGCGCACTCGGGCTCATCGGGGTCGCGGACCTGCTCGATCGGGATGCCGCGGCATCCGCCTCACTGGTGGCGACGCTCTCGACGATGGTCGCGATCGCGCTCGGGGTTCTCGCCGGCTCGGCGTTCTCGAACTGGCTGCGCCGGCCGGCGCTGTGACGCCCGACCGGGTGCCGATGCCCGTTCGGGAGGGCCCGGGCTCGGCGATGCGGCCCTCGCGCGCGATC
The DNA here is from genome assembly GCA_029319145.1 of Microbacter sp. GSS18. Taxonomy (NCBI): domain Bacteria; kingdom Pseudomonadati; phylum Bacteroidota; class Bacteroidia; order Bacteroidales; family Porphyromonadaceae; genus Microbacter; species Microbacter sp. GSS18. The sequence goes on from CP119753.1 coordinate 2,211,659, forward strand.
GCTGCTAGGCGCTCCACCACGGCTTCTTGCGCAGCCGCTCCGTCAAGAACTCGCGAACCTCGGCGATCGCACGGTCGCTCGCATCCGGTCCGGTCAGCGTCGAGTGGGCGACCCACCGGGGCTTCGCGAGCGTCGTGACGACGACGCGATCGCCCAGCATCCGCTTCGCCGCGACGGCCTTGGCCGCGGGAGCCATGGCGTCGCACCCGAACCGGTAGGCGCGGACCTCGAGGTCATCGTTCTCCTCGAGCGCTGCCTGATCGGCTTTCGACAGGCCGAGGCTCCGCACCGGAAGGATCGGCGTCGCATGCTGCGCGACCACCGCGGCGGCGACCGAAGGATCGACGGCGAGCGCGAGCGCGTACCCGCCGCTGAAGCACATGCCGATCACGCCATACCGGCCGTTCGGCGCGAGGTGCTCGGCGGCGAACGCCTTCAGCCATCCGGTGGAGCGGCTGACCGCGTCGCTGCCGAACAGGTGCACTTCACGCCGAACGCAGATCTCGCGCGCGCTGCCGGCCATGCTCGGCGAGCCGTCCCTTCCGAGGATCGAGGGGACGAAGACCCGGAAGTCCTCCGACAGCGTGTCGGCGAGCTCGACGAGGTGCTCGGTGATGCCGGGGAGCTCGTGAAGCAGCAGAACCGCCGGCCGCCGCTTCCGAGACGTTCCGTGCTGCGCTTCGTAGTACACGTAGGTGCGGTCGCCGTGCACGAACGTGTCGCGGCGCCAGCCCTCGGGACACCACGGCGGATCCTGCGGCGGATGTATCATCGCGCGCCCCTCTGTCCTCTGGGATGAATGCGGGAAGACTAGCCGCAGCGTGGTCGGCAGGCAATGAATCGGCTCTATCCGTGGGGTCTTGCCTGCACTACAGTCACGCATCAACACTGGGGATGTTGTTAGGGGCCTGCGATGAAGACATCCGAGAAGTGGTGTCCGGAGGAGGAGCCCGGCGCGCGGGTCCTGGAGATTCGGGTCCATGGCGTGAACAACACCAAGCCCGCGGTGATGCTCGACGCAGATCAGACCCAGTTGACCCAGATCTCGCCACCTGGGCCGACGGCGTTCTGGCGACTCAACACCAGTGCCGAGTCGACGCCGAGGGTCCCGCCCGGCGTCCAGCGCGAGGCGTACTCGTGGGGAGGACTGGTCCGGTCACCCGACGCTCCGCGAGGGCAGCAGCGGCTGGCGGCCTTTACCCTGGCGTTCCAGATTCTCGCCCTGCCCTTCCGGATCGGCAACGTGACCATATGGACCCGACAGCTGACGATGCCGGGTGTGACCGGGTGGGAGCGGATTCAGGCGGGAGCCACCGCCGCCGCCGCACGCCTGTTCGGACTCATCCTCACCCTGCTCTTCGCGATGACCGCCGCCATCGTCATGATCGATCTCGTTGCGCTGCAGTGCGTCGTCGGCCGCGAGACCTGCTTCCTGATCCCGGATCCGATCCCATTCCTGACGACACAGGGCCGAGTTCTCGCGGTCGCTTCGCTGCTCGGCCCGATCGCCGCGGTGGGGGCGCTCGCGTACTTCGCGAAGAGGTCCCGAAAGACCTACGACATGCTCGGCGAGCACACCGGGACGCTGGGCGACAACGCGCGCGCGGCGATGCGCTCTGCTGACGAGGGCGGGTACAAGAAGGCAACCAAGAGAGGCCAGGCGATCATCGCTCACGCGGCGTTCTGGTCCAACCGGATCACCGCGCATCTCGCGCGCGTGCACCTGGCCGCGGCGATCGCGCTGACAACGGGCATCGTTGCGCTGCACGTGACCGCGGAGCGGGCGGCTGGCCTCTGCCAAGAGTCGATCGACGCCTGCGCCGAGTTCTTCGTCTCCTCGAACGATCGCGCGCTGTCGTCGCTGTTCGTCGCAGCCGTCGCGGTGCTGCTGCTCGCTGTCGTCGCCGCGTGCGCGCTCCCGACGATGGCGATCACGCAGAAGACCAAGGGCGGGGGGACGGGGCCGGCTCTCGCTTCGTGGACGCTCATCATCGCAAGCGTGCTCGTCTACGCCGGCCTGTTCATCTGGCTCTTCCTGGACACCACCGAACCCCGCCCGGGAGAAAGGTCCCTCTTCGGCGCGCAGTGGCTCGTTTTCGTGCTTGTCGCGATTGCTGCAGGGATCGCCGCGACCGGGTTGGTGTGGCGACGCGACAAGGTGCGCCAGACCGTGGCGTGGGCGGGCACGGGGCCGGCGATCTTCATGACACTCTCGCTGGGCCTCGCCGTCGTGACGAGCGCCGCGACGATCACGATCGCGAGCATCCTCCTGCGGTGGAGATGGGGCGACCTGCTCGCCGACGTCCCCCTCGCTTTCGCCTATCCGGGCGGGCTATGCGCCATCGCGATCGCAGCCGTCGGAGTGAGCGTGTGGGTGAGCGGGCGGCGACCACCCCGCAGGACCTACCGAGTTCGCGAAGAAGCGTGGATCGGTCCGCGCGACATCTCGGACGATCTTTCGGGCAGGATCGAGTCCGCGAGGCGCGCCGCCACGGTCTATCAGTCGGTCGAGTTCATCGCGCTGGTGCTCTGCGCCCTGTTGGCAGCAGCGCTGGCCGTCGGCCTCGTCATCGCGGGCCTGACGCTGACCGATCGTCCCACAAGCGGGTTCGGCTGGCTGCCGAACACGTCGGCGATCGCGTCCATGGTCGTCGGTGTCTTCCTCACGGGCATCGTCTACTACTTCACTCGGTGGAAGCCGTTCTCTTCGCTCGTCGCGATCGTGTGGGACGTCGCGTGCTTCCTGCCTCGAACCGCGCAGCCTTTCGGGCCTCCGTGCTACGCGGAGCTTGCCGTGCCGCAGCTGGCGCAGCGGATCCTGTGCTGGCTGGAGAAGGTGCCCGCCAGGACCGTGGTGCTGTCTGCACACAGCATGGGCGCGGTCATCGCTGTCGCGAGCCTGGGCCTGTTGCGTCACGCCGAAGGGCCGGACGAGAAGCCCGTGCTGCCCCGCATCGCCCTTCTGACCTACGGCGTACAGCTGAGGACGTACTTCGGCAGGATCCTTCCAGAGCTCATGGGCCCGAAGGTCCTGGGCGTGTTTCCCGCACGAATGCCGTCTCCGTGGGGTTCGTCGCCCTGGAGCAGCGATGACGACACCGAGCACGGCGGGCGCGACATCCCACGCACCGCCCGCAACATCAACGGCACGCTTCTCCCCGGTGAGGGAATCCGATGGGTGAGCCTATGGCGCCTGACCGACTACCTGGGTTTCCCTGCGTTCGCAGGGTGGAGGAGGTACTCACCAGCTCGCGGGGGCGTCGGATCCCCCGAACCGGCAGTGCTCGAGAACGAGATCGACCGCTACGCCGAGGAGTACCGGGACGACGGGGACGAGGTGGACACGCATTCCTTCTACGAGCGAAGCGGCGCCTATGCCGCGGCGCTCACCGACCTCGTCTCGCACCTCGAGGCGCGCGTGGGCCAGACGTAGATCAGGCGCAGCCGAGCTACCCCAGCCACGTCCCCGCGAGCGCGAGCACCACGAAGCTGGCGTTGTAGACGACGTGCACGAGCACGGCGCCCCAGATGCGCCCGGTCAGCAGCACCAGCGCCGCGCACACGACGCCGAGCAACGCGAGCGGGATGATCTCGCCGGCGCCGGTCGCGCCGACCATCCAGTGGCCGAGGACGAAGAGTCCAGCGCTGACGAGCCCCGCCGCGAGTCCCGCGACGAACTTGCCGAACGGCCGGCGCAGGATCGTGTAGAGCGAGACGAGCACGACGGCGCGGAAGAAGAACTCCTCGAGCACCGGCGCGATCGCGACCGGCGCGATCAGGTCGGCGAACACCCATCCGGCGGGCAGCGAGCCGCCGATCGTGGGATACGACGGCAGCGCTCCCGAACCTCCGGTGGCGATGTCGATCCAGCCCTGGCACGTGCGCAGGATGATGCCGAGGCCGAGCCCCCAGACGAGGTCCTTCGCAGAGAACCTCAGCAGATACGCCGGCCGCGAGCGCCAGAACGCCCACACGACTGTGCCGAGCATCGCGGCCCACAGCACCGCGGTGCCGACGATCCCCGAGACGGATGCCGGCAGCAGCAGATCGGCCGCTCCCCCGATCAGCACAGCGGCGCCCATCGCGACGATCGCGACACCGAGCACCAGTTCGCGCCACCGCGCGGTGGTTCGCCCGCCGAGTCGCCAGTCGGTGCGGCGCGAGTCGCGGGCTCGCGACCGGCGGGTCTCGGGCTGCACCGGCTCTCCGGCATCCGCATCGGGCTCGTCGCCGGCGGGCTCGGGGTCGCCTGCCGGGACGGACTCCTCGCCGAGGGCGGGGTGGACGGCTGCGTCGTCGAGCGGCACGTCGTCGACCCGGCTGTCCGGCGTGTCGACGGGCTCGTCGAGCGCTTCGGAGGAGTGGGACGGCACGCGCTCTACGGTACCGGCCGCACCTCAGGCCGCCCGCGCGAGGTCATCGACGACGCGCGAACCGCCCCACCGGGCCTTCAGCAGGCGCCCGATCTTGACCGCCGCCCACACCGCCGCCACGAATGCCGCCGACATCGCGATCCCGGCGACGCCGTTCGGGGCCCAGACGCGCTCGGCGATCAGGTTCAGCACGATGTTCGCGGCCGTGAACGCGAGCAGCGACGACCTGCCGAACGGCCCCGGCGGCCGGGCCCGTGTGACGCCGAACTTCTCGACGATGAGGGAGCAGAGCAGCAGCACGACGACCGCCGCAAGGAACCCGAGCACGAAGTAGCCCCAGTGGTTGTCGCTGCGGAACCCGCTGAGGGTCCGCCACATCCGCACCGTCTCGCCCGCGCCGTGCTGCGCCACGAGCACCGTCGCGGCCACGACGGCCGCGCCGACCAGCACGCTCGCCTGGATCGCGACACGGCGGGGCACCGGGCCCCGCAGTCGCGCCTTCACGACCTCTCCGAGCACCATGCCGGCCGCCACGAGCGCCAGTCCGTGCAGGACGGACGGCCCCATTCCCGAGCCCAGGCCGAACACGCGCAGCAGGACGAACCCGCCGTCCTCTCCGACGAGCGGATCGATGAGGGCGGCGATCGGCCACCAGGCCAGGCAGAGGAGCAGCACACCGACGGTGCCGATGCGGTTGCGCAGCGGGATGAGCGCCAGACACGCGAGGCACGCGAGCGCGTAGAACGACAGCACGTTGCCCAGGGGCACCGCCTGCTGCAGCGCAAGGCTGGGAATCAGACCTCGCCAGGCCATCCGGCCCCCGATGATCGCGGCGAGCGCGATGAGCGCGTACCCGAGGTAGCACTGCAGGGCCCGCTTGAGGAGTGCCCGGCGCACGCGCGCGGTCTCGCCCGCCTGCCACCGCGGCACGTGCACGAGTTCGACGGCGATGCCGAAGATCACGAAGAACGTGGGCGTTCCCGATCGGATGAGCGCGTCCATCACAGCCCACGTGCCCTCGGGCATCCCGGTGCCGCGGCCCTCGAACGCGCTCATGGCGTGGGCGAACAGCACGAGCGCGATCGCCGATCCCCGGGCCCGGTCGACGTAGACGGCTCGTCCGCGCAGGCGACCGTCAGGCGCCACAGGGTCGGGGGCCGCCGCATCGTCGCGCGCGCCCGGCATCTGCCCAGCCACCCTGCCGTCCTCCCAGACGTCTCAACCGTGCCTTCGCCCGACGTCGATAGAGTGGGGCGGCACGCGCCCTAACGATAACCCCTCCCTTCGCGCCCCGCCTCACATCACGGAGCCCCGCCTTGGTCGAGATCCTCACCGTCTGCACGGGCAACATCTGCCGTTCCCCGCTCGCGGAGCTGCTGCTGCGCACACGCCTGGCCGACCTGCATCCGACGATCGCGAGCGCCGGCACGCGCGGGCTGCGCAGCGCCCCGATGACCCCCGAGGCGGTATCGCTCGCCGATCAGCTGGGCGTCCCCGCCGACGTCGCGTCGCAGCATCGCTCGCGCTTCCTCACCGAGAACCTGCTGACCAGCCCCGACCTCATCCTCGCGATGACCCGCAACCATCGCCGCGCGATCGCCGAGCTCGCCCCCGCCCGCATGCGGTCGACCTTCACGGTGCGAGAGTTCGCGCGCCTCTCCGCAGACCTCACCGACGCCGAGATCACTGAAGCCGCCACGACCGCAGGGACGGATGCCGCCTCTCGCGTCCGCGCCGCCGCCGCGCTCGTCGCCTCACGCCGCGGGCTGGCCGTGCCGCCGGCATCGCCCGACGACGACGACGTCGTCGACCCCTACGGGCGCTCGTGGCAGACGTACGTGACGACTGCGAACCAGCTCGTGCCGGCCCTGGACGAGGTCGAGCGGGTGGTGCGGGCGGCGCTGGCTGCCGGCTGACCCACACGGCCGTTTACAACCCCGCAACCCCTCCATGTGAAGATGGGACCACTGCGGGGGCAGCGACACAGTTCGCGTGACGGACGCCTCCCGCACGAGCGGAAGGCGTCATGGAGCTCACCGACTACATCCGGATCCTGCGCAAGAACTGGTTGATCATCGTTCTCGCGACGCTGATCGGAGTCGGTGCGGCCGCGGGCTACTCGCTGTCGCGGACCCCCATGTACGAGTCGCAGAGCACGGTGTTCGTGTCCTCGCAGTCGGGCAGCACGATCGGCGAACTGCAGCAGGGCTCGAACTTCACGCAGTCGCGCGTGACCACCTACACGAACCTCGTCACGACCCCGATCGTGATGAACCCGGTGATCGCCGAGCTCGAGCTGGGACTCAGCCCCAACGATCTCGCCGGCAAGGTCACCGCTTCAAGCCCGCTCAACACCACCCTGATCACGATCTCGGTCACGGATGCTGACCCCATCGCCGCAGCCGACATGGCCAACGCGCTGGCCGCGAGTCTGACGAGCGCCGTCGAGGCGATCGAGACCCCGAACGGCGCCGAGACGAGCCCGGTGCGACTCACACGTGTGAAGGACGCGCAGCCGGCGCTCGAGCCGTCGAGCCCGAACGTGCTGATGAATCTTGCGCTCGGCGGCTTGGTCGGCTTCGCTCTCGGCATCGGAGTCGCTGTGCTCCGGACCGTGCTCGACACCCGGGTGCGTACCCCGCAGGACCTTCGCGACGTCTCGGACTCGCCACTGATCGGCGCGATCGCGTTCGACCCGAAGGCGAAGGATCGCCCGCTCATCGTCCACGCCGACCCGCTGAGTCCTCGCGCGGAGTCGTTCCGCGCGCTGCGCACGAACCTGCAGTTCCTCGACATGGAGGGCCGGTCGAGCTTCGTCATCACCTCGAGCGTTCCCGGAGAAGGCAAGTCGACGAGCGCCATCAACCTGGCGATCGCGCTCGCGGACGCCGGCAAGAAGGTCGCCCTCATCGATGCCGATCTGCGCAAGCCCAAGGTGGCCGAGTACCTCGGTATCGAGGGCGGGGCGGGCCTGACCGACGTGCTCATCGGCCGCACGCGCGTCGGCGATGTCATGCTCCCGTGGGGTGGACGAAGCCTCTATGTGCTGCCTGCAGGCAAGATCCCGCCGAACCCGAGCGAGCTGCTCGGGTCGCACCAGATGCAGACGCTCCTGCAGATTCTCGAGCGCGACTTCGACGTCGTGATCTGCGACGCTCCCCCACTGCTGCCGGTCACGGACGCCGCGATCCTGTCGAAGGAGACCAGCGGCGCGATCGTCGTCGTGGCCGCCGGCCGCACAACCCGTCACCAGGTCGGGCACGCCCTCGATGCGCTCGACACCGTCGGCGCCAAGGTCGCGGGCCTCGTTCTGTCGATGGTGCCGACGCGGGGGCCGGATGCTTACGCCTACAGCAACGCGTATGGCTACGGGTATGGCTATGGCTACCGCCTGCAGCCCGAGCGCGACCCGCAGTCGTCGAGACGCCGCGGCAACGGTGCTTCGGCTCTTCCGGCCGCTGACAGCGCGGCGGACGACCCCGCCGCGATCCGCTGAGTCCTGCTATGGCCGGTCAATGGCGGCGCGGGACTTCCGCGCGCGAGGTCGCAGGCGTCGTGGCCGCCGTCGCGGTCGCCGGGATCGTCGGCGCCCTGAGCGTCTTCGCCTGGCAACACGGGTATCCGACCGCGACGACCGCGTCAGCGGCGCCGGTCCCGACGTTCACGCTCGGCGTCCGCACGCCGACCCCGACGCCGACGCGGACGGCACCGGCCGTGACCGCGCCGGGCGCCGAAGAGCGGTTCCTCGCTCTCGGCTCCGGCGTCATGTGGCGCGCGACTGCGGGAGCCTGCAACGGCGCCGCCCCGATGCTCGAGCGCTCCGATGACGGAGGTGCCAACTGGCTCGACGTCACACCTGGTTATCGAGATGTCCGTCAGATCGTCGCGCTGCAGTCGTTCTCGGGCACGGAAGCAGACATCGTCGCGGGGGTCGGGGATGCCTGCGAGGTCCAGGGACTGCGCACATACACCGAGGGGGAATTCTGGGCCCCCGACGATCAGGTTCTGAACACGCTCAGTTACATTTCCCCCTCGGAGTCGAGCACGGTCGTGACGCCAGCCGGGTCGATCGACGCACCGTGCGCCCAGCCATGGAGCGTCGCCACCGCGAACGACTCGATTGCGGTCGTTTGCGACGGAACCCCGATGGTCACCAACGGCGAGGAATGGACTTCGTTCGGCATCCCGACCGCACACGTACTTGCGGCCGGCGAAGGGGAGCTCGTCCTGGTATTCGATGACTCCGAATGCGAGGGTCTCGCGTTGAAGCGGTCTCCGATCGACGGACTGGCAGGTCAGGAAACCCGCGTCATATGCCTCGATGTCGATCCCACCGCCTCGGAAGCATCCGCCGCCATTGCGACCGCCGGCGGACAGGCAGTGGTCTGGGCAGGAGACTCGGTCATCGCGGCGCCTCAGGAATAGCTCAGATTCACGCGGACTGGCCCAGGCTTTGAGACCGAAAGTGTCAAACTGGTCCTTCATCCTCCAATTCTTCTTCGCTCCCGCACAAGAAGCTCACCGCCATGGACTGTCAGGATCCCGTCACTCGCGCGACACACATCGTCGCTACTGTGCGATCTGGGGTATCTGGAGGAAAGGACTGTCCGTGACGTCGAACCTCGAAGGGGTCGACGCGACGAGGACGTCGCAATCGAGCACCGAGAACGAAGGCGTGCGTGAACGCCCGTCGACAGCAGACACACCCGAACCGACGACGTCGCCGATCCCCGTCGTCCCCGCGCTCGACGGTTGGCGCGAGCGCTACGCACGTCGAATCTGGATCAGTGATCTGCTCGTGCTGGTTTGGGTCGTCTACGGTACCCAGATCGCGTGGTTCGGGCTGGGCAACGCCGAGGTCTCGATGCGAGAAGACCACCGACTGAGCGACATCTCCTATTGGCTGTTCTCTGCCGGCCTGATCATCACGTGGATGTGGGTGCTCAGTCTGTCTGACTCGCGCAGCGCACGGATCATGGGCGCTGGCAGTACGGAGTACATCCGGATCGTCGACTCGAGCGTTCGTCTGTTCGGTTTGATCGCGATCGCCGCGTTCCTGTTCCGCGTCGACGTCGCGCGCGGCTTCCTCCTGATCAGCCTTCCTCTCGGCGTCACTGTACTGCTGTTCGAGCGGTGGCTCTGGAGACAGTGGCTGATCTCCCAACGTCACGTTGGGAAGTACTCGGCACGTGTACTGCTCGTCGGTTCCGAGAACTCGGTCCGAGAGATCGCCAGAGAGCTAGGCCGTGCGCCAAGCGCGGGCTATCGAGTGGTTGGCGCTTGCGTTCCATCCGGGCGCGTCGCCGACATGATCGAGGGCACCGACATCCCGATCATGGGGAATGTCAGCTCAGTTGAGCGCGCGATGGCTACGACCGCGGCCGACACCGTTGCGGTGACAAGCACGGATGACCTCCCACCGCACAAAGTGAAGCAGATCTCTTGGGGTCTCGAGGCCGGAAAGCAACACCTGGTCCTGGCCCCAAGCATCGTCGACATCGCGGGGCCACGCATCCACACTCGCCCGGTCTCCGGACTACCTCTGATTCATGTCGAAACCCCTCGATTCAGCATGGGCCAGCGGTTTGCAAAGCGCACCATGGATCTGGTCACCTCGGTTGCAGGCATCGTGGCAATCAGCCCGCTCTTGGCGCTGCTGGCGATTGGTGTTCGTGTGTCCGGGCCTGGGTCCATTCTCTTCCGGCAGACGCGAGTTGGGCTCCGTGGGGAGGAGTTCACGATGCTCAAGTTTCGCTCGATGGTGCCCAACGCCGAGACTCTGCTCGCGCAACTTCAGACGCAGGATCGCGATGCCGGGAACGAGGTCCTCTTCAAGCTAAAGAACGATCCTCGCGTAACGCCTATCGGACGAGTCATGCGCAAGTACAGCCTCGACGAGCTGCCACAGTTGCTGAACGTGATTGGCGGCTCTATGTCGCTCGTAGGACCGCGGCCTCCGCTCCCTTCGGAAGTGGAACAGTACGCCGATCACGTGCACCGTCGATTTCTCGCAAAGCCAGGCATCACAGGCCTCTGGCAGGTCAGTGGTCGTTCAACATTGTCGTGGGATGAGTCAGTTCGGTTGGACCTCTCCTACGTCGAAAACTGGTCGCTCGTCGGCGACGTGGCAATCCTTGCGAAGACTGCAAGGGCCGCACTGGCTCCGGGAGAGACCGCGCACTAGGGCAGCGGGCGGCACAAAGGGCAATCGCGCGGAGGCTTGTCAGGCCACAGGGATTGGTGGGCGCCCGTCATGCGGTCGCGAGACGCTCTGACCGCTTGACGGGTTACGACGAAACACCATGCTCACTCGACCCCGCCTTCGAATGCGTGCCCACGTGAGTTGCGACGCCGACGCTATCGGCCTGCGACCGGGAATCTAGCTTCTTTCGCAGTCGATTGGCGGGGCGCTCAACCGCGTACCAACTGATTGTGGCCGCGACGAGCGTCGCGGCTGCCGAGAGCAGCGGCCCAGCGTCGCCCAGATCAGCTTCGGCCAGCCAGACAACGATTGGCTTGTTCCACAAATAGGCCGCATATGAAATGATTCCGAGCCATAGGAGCGGCCGCAGCCACGGGACTGGGATGATTTCCCACCGCGTGAGGAAGAAGATTAGTACGACAGTAGCGGCGCTCGTCAACAAGCCCAACACGAAGTACAACCACCATTGTGACTTTGCATCCGGGGCAAACGACAAGAGGACGATACAACCGAGAGCCATGCCTGCGGACATGCGCGCCCGACGGCTACTCCGATCGAGAATATCCATCACTTTGCGCTTCCCTAGTTGCGCCGCGGCACCGATCACCATTGACACTGCCCACGTAGTCGGCCACGCGTAGACCCGGTCGTAGCCCGGCGCGACGACGAGAAGTGACGTCCCTAGTGCCACCAGGAGGACCGTGCCTGACGCGATCACGGCCAGACGCAACTTCCGCAGACGGATGCCGAGCACAAGGACAAGCGGCCAAACCAGGTAGAACTGCTCTTCTGTGGCGAGTGTCCACAAATGGTTCACCGCGCCATTTGTCTCCCCTGTACCCGGGATATTCATCGTGTACGTAATCCCAAGCAGAAGGCTTCGGGGGACAAGATCCTGACGGCCCGTCCAGTCGAACACACCGTCCACCATCGCGAAGACGACGAGCATCATCGCGAGCGCTGGGAGCAGGCGCACTGCTCGATGGAAGTAGAACCGTCCATAACGGACGCGGCCATACCGCCTTAGGTCGTCGACAAGCAGTCCCGTGATGAGATACCCACTCAACGCAAAGAACGTGACGACGCCGACGATGCCAGCACCACCGAACACATCTGGCCAAGAATGACGAACGATGACGAGCAAGATGGCTATGCCCCGGAGGAGGTCAAGACCCTCGATCCGTCGCGCCGTGCTGGAAGTGACCGGCATGACGTCAACATAGCCGCGCGTTGTTAACGGCGCGTGAAGATGTGCCTGCCACGGGCCTTGACCCTCGATCGTGGACACGGTGTCGGTTGGGTTATGCCGCTTCCGCGTTGGTAGCGGAGGTGGTCGACGCGTAGGCGTTCTCGTAGCTGTTCGGGGTGATCTGGCCGATCGCGGAGTGGCGTCGGCGCGTGTTGTAGCGGTTCGCCCACCGGAACACGGCCCGGTAGGCGGGCGGGGTCCTGCAGCACCCGGATCCGCTCAGCGAGGGCAGCATCGTCGGCGGCCTTCGCGGCTCGCCTGGGGGCGGCGTCCAGCCAGGCGTAGAACGACGACCTGCCGATCTCGACGACCTCGCACAACCGCTTCACGCCGTAGGCGTCCTTGTGCGCTTCACGCCGTAGGCGTCCTTGTGGTCATCGACGAACTGGAAGCGGTTCACCAGTTCGTCTCCCCGGCGAAATACTTCGCCGCCTGACGGAGGATGTCCCGCTCCGTCTCGAGCTTCAGCTTCTCCGCCTTCGACTCGGCCAGCTCGGCCTCGAGCCTTGCGATCCGCGCCGCCTGCGACTCCTGCCGACCCGCCGCCGGCGCCGGCCCTGTCCCGGCGGTCGTGGTGCCGGAGCCGTGCTTCTCGACCCACTCCCGCAGCGCACCGCGGGAGATCCCCAAATCCGCCGCGATGCCCTTCAACGTCGCTCCAGGCGTCGACTCGTACAAGTCCACCGCCCGCTGCCGGAACTCGTCCGTGTAGTTCTTCCTTGCCATCCCTTGGATTCTCGCTCCCCCAGCAACGTGCTGGAATCAGCGTGTCCAAGATCAGGGGTCAAGCGCCCACCGCGCGGAGCGCCTGGAGTTCAGCTTTGTTATTCGGACGTAACTGGCCCTGGTGTAGCTTCCAGACGTATGGGGCAACTGCGTCAATGGATCATCAACGGGCCGCTCGCGTCCGGGCTCGTGCCTCACTGGCACCGTTGGCGACTCCTGCGTCTTGCCGGCGTAGCTATTCCAATGCGTGCCATGATCCATGACCGATGCTACTTTGGTGGCACCAACGTCTCGATCGGGCCCGGGACGTTCGTCAATAGCCAGGTCTACTTCGATGACGGAGCACCGATCACGGTCGGCCGGAAGGTCGATATCGGGATGAGGGTGACCATCATCACGAGCAATCACATAATCGGGCCGTCTCACGACAGGGTGCAGCCTGGATCCTGGGACCCGCAACCCGTCATCATTGGGGATGGGGCTTGGATCGGCGCGGGGGCGATGATCCTACCTGGCGTTAGAATCGGACAGGGAGCCGTCGTGGCTTCTGGCGCGGTCGTTACTCGCGACGTCGACGCTAATCTTCTAGTCGCTGGCGTCCCCGCGCGGCAAGTGAGGACGCTGTCCGAAGAATGAGACATCGTGCACTAGCAGGGGTTCTGCTATTCACCGGAGCGTGGGTAGGCCTGTCGGGATGGATCCTCGTCCGAGACCCATGGCTTGGTGTCGCGTTCGGGTTGGCGCCTTTGGCGGTCTGGACGCTGCTGCGCTTCTCGTGGGCTCGGCTTATTGCAGTCGTTGGTGGCGGGCTTGCCGTTCTAGGATCGTCGTCCGAGCTCAGCATCACCAAGTTCATCTACGCCGGCGTCATTGTGTTCTGCGCAGTCATTTCGACTGCCCGAATCGCTTCAGATCCGCCGCCTATTGCCCGCGTGTTTCGCCCCCTCATCTGGACGGGGAGCCTGTTCCTCTTTACGGTTATCGTCGGTGCACTGATCTCACCCGAGGGCTTCAGCGTTGCGACGTTCGGGCGGCAGATTATCTTCTACGCGCTCATTGTGCTTGGGCCGATCGTAGGAATTGATGCTGGCCGCGAACTATCCCCTCGCGTCGTGTATGCCGTACTTTGGCTGGTTGGGATAGTCGCCGCTGTCGGATTCGCGGTGGACTGGCTGGACCGAAGGGGGGTTACGAGCCTGCCATTCGGTCGCTTTGTGCTTTCGAGCCTGATCCTGCCAGGAATGGTGTTCGCGCTGGCCCTCGTGCTTGTCGCCCACCGCCGCAGAATTCTCTCCCGGGCGATCTGGCTCTTGGCCGTCGTTGTCATTCCCGTCGCCATGCTCATTACTGGAACGCGGACCAACCTCATTATCTTTGGGACTGTCCCGCTCGTCATGGGACGTCTTCGCAATTCCCGAGTTCCACTTCCGCGGATGATTGTCATCCTGTCGGCCGCCGCGCTAGTCGGACTCGCCGCGTTCCCCCTAGTTGAGTCATTCCTGATCAACGACCCCCATTTCATCGATAGAAGACTCGCTGCACTGCTTACCGTCGTTGACGGGAACGCCGCGCAAGACCAGTCCTACTCGTGGCGCAGCCTGCAGTATGCGTCCGCTTGGGAACTCATTCAGGATCACCCCCTGGTGGGTCTTGGGCTCGGCTGGACGCTCAGCTACACAATCGACTCCCCGCTTCTCTCCGTAGTTAGGCTCGGGTGGCTAGGAGTCCTGACTATGACGCTGTATCTAGTCTCGCTGGGGTCGGCGGTTTGGCGCAGCCGCAAGCTGTATGGGCCGTCTCCTGCGATTACGGCGTTCTGGGGGCTGATCGGGCTCACCGTGTTGAGCCTGCCGTTCGGCACGCCGCTCGAGGATCGCGGCTTCGGATTCGCGATCATGCTCATCACCATGGCGATCAGCGCTGAAGTCTCCCAGCGTCCTTCCACCGCACAGTTCGTAACCGAACTACGGACGGGTCGCAGACAGAAACAGCGCGGCCGAGAACCCGCCGCCGGCACCGCACCATACTCCGGCGCCCAGAATCGCGTACGCGGCTAGACCGAGCCCACGCCGCGAAGCGACTCGCGGGGCCGCTCCCGGAAGCCGTTCGGCTCTACGAGGGGCGATGTCGCTCCTGAAAGCGATCACTCGAGTCAAGGTCGCTCTCACCGCGAGACTCGTCTGAGCTTGGACTCACGAAGTGTGTCGGCGTTGAATCGCGGGCGGAATCTGAGCCGGTCTCTCGAGCAGTTTCGCAAAGTGGCGGACCGTGTGCGCAACGAGGTCAATGCAGAGCCGGGGAAGCGAACGCCCCCACAGCCCGCACTTCCTACCAACGACATCGACGAATCTGTCGCGCTCTGCCTCCCAGAACCAGCTGTCCTCCATGGTCAACGCAGTGCGGAGAGAACGGAAGCCACGTTCCTTCTCGGCGGGCAAGTGCCACAACGACAATCCACGTTCATCGCCCCGAACACTTCGATGGCCGTGCGCCGTCCATATTCGACGCACGTAGGGCGAGACGTCTGTTACCTTCACACGTCGCAACGCGAAGTTCATCACGTGCTCCTCCGTCCGAAAGTGCAGCTCCCTCCGCTCGTGACGACTGAGAGAATCCGCCCAGGCCACCGATACACCGTGGCGCACCTCAGCCACTACTCGTTGCGGAATGACATAGGCCTCTCCGCCGAAGTGACATGGTGTGGACCTCTCCTCGCCAAGCTGGGCGTGGATGACAGCGGCATCAAGGGCGCTAAGCCCATTCACCGGCTTGTCAGGTGCGTACTCTATCGGCAAGACGCCGACCGAGTCGTCTGGAACAGCTTCCAGGAGCGGGGCGAGCGGCCCCACACAGACGACGTCGGGGTCGATGATGATGAGCGTCGAAGCTTCCATGACGCTCACTACATCGAGCAGAAACAGAGAGCCCAGGAAAGTTGGGGCAAAACCCGCAGGCGGCGCGTGGTCGAACGCAATCAAGCGATGCTGAACCCCAATGCCCGCCAGTTGGCTCAGGCGAGACTGCCCGACCTCATGATCTGTGGCAAGCACGAGCTCAAGGTCTGGATTCCACCGCCTAAGAGACGAGAATGCCACCAAAGCTGCGTCCAGGTATACGTCGGCGGATGATCCACCGCCTTTCCGAAGGTTGGGGTTCTGCGCGCGGGGCGCGCTCGCGAAAGGAATGACTACAGTGGCCATCGCTAGATCACCGCCTCTGAAGTATCCCCAAGTGGTCTCAGGATCGCGGCGAGAGCGACGGCGACGGCATCACCGTAACTGTCCCACCCACCCAACGAAGTGGCCAGCGTGCGCGCCTCCCCCGAGTAGTCGCGCCTAGTCTGCGAATCGCCCGCAATGAAGTCGATCGCCCCAGCTATCGGGTCAGCTGAACCGGCTGAGAAGACAAGGCCCGCTCGCCCATGAAGCCCAGCGTCTACGGCGCCGGTTCGATCCGAGGCAATCACCGGCAGGCCGTGCGCTAGCGCCTCATTGATGACGTTCCCGTATCCCTCTGCCAAGGAGGGAAACACCAGCGCGTGATGAGCGCCCATAAGTGCCCAGAGTGATTCCTGATCAAGCGATCCCACATATGACATCTCGACAGATGGGTATGCGCGGGCCAACTCCGGGACCATCTTGAGCGGGTCGGGCCCGACGAGGGTGAGTGCCACCGCCTTGGTTCGAAGGCTCTCGATGGCTTCGAAGAGATAGCTAAGACCCTTCCGTTGGCTCATCTGCCCAGCAAACAGGAGCTTGATGGGGCCTCTGGCATCGGCTTCGCGCTGTACTTCAGTTCGGGCCAGCAGCTTTGGCGGGATCGCTAGGGGAGCCACGATGAGCGGCTTGTCCAACTCCTGCGAATATGTTGAGGCCGTGAACCTACTGTTCGCGACCACGACCGCTGCGCTCGCCGCTTCGTCCTTGGCATGCGGATCCGATTCGAGACGCCCGGTAGATCGAAACTGCAAGTAGGTGCTCCAGCGCGGGTTGCTGACCGCTTCCCCATCCATGAGGCGGTGAAGGACGGGCAGGTATGGCAAGGGCGTGTAGATCGCCAGCCGGCACGCACGATCTAGGTGACGGTGGACGCCCGATTGGGTATTGGTGGGTACTAGCGCGACATCCGGTTCACGCTCGCCCCACAGCATCGACGTGAAAGTATCAGCCACAATGCGATTCCGCCGTGTCAGCCACCGACGCTCGCCCAGGACATTGCCTCGCCGCTTAGCATAGGTCGCAGCGAGGTCGGCCAGGAGGCCGGTCCTGTTCAGATCGGGTCGGCTCAAACTATGAGGCAATGTTCGCGCCCCTAGACCGCGATCCAATCCGAGCGCGGCAAGACGGGCCCGCTCTTGACTAGTGAACTGAAGCGCCGTTGCGTAGCCAGCAAGTTCGCCCCGTCCGGCGAGCGCGGCGGCGATCCATGCGAGCGCAGGATGAGAACCTGGGTTGTAGACAGCGGTTCTAGGCACAGCACACCTCCTTGACCATTTTCGAG
Source organism: Microbacter sp. GSS18 (assembly GCA_029319145.1). Classification (NCBI taxonomy): domain Bacteria; kingdom Pseudomonadati; phylum Bacteroidota; class Bacteroidia; order Bacteroidales; family Porphyromonadaceae; genus Microbacter; species Microbacter sp. GSS18. The sequence continues at coordinate 2,228,709 of CP119753.1, forward strand.
ACCGTCAGTTCGAGCTCTGTCTGCGTAGATGGGCGGTTGCCACGAACCAAGGACCCACTATTGAAGCCGCAAAGAGAAACTGCATTGCGACTAGGCCGACGGCCGCTCCGACAAGCCCCATAGCCACCGACAGAGTCCAGATCGAAGCCAGACCGCCGAGCACTGCGACCCACATCAACGCTGGGACTATCACAGGGACTCGCTCCGAGTAGAACCATGCCAGATGGATCTGCGATACCGCCGATAAGCCTGCACCCACGAATACCGCGACAGCGACGGGTGCAGCCCCAGCGAAGGACTCGCCGTACAACAAGACCACAATCTGCGGGGCGACGAATGACGCCGCGATGAGCGCGACGGAGAATCCGTACACAAGCAACCGAGCGCGCCGGAAGACTGCCATCTTGCGAGCACCGCTCCCAGCCGAGGCGAGCTCCGGAATGAGTACCTGCAGGAGCGTGGCAATCAACATGCTGATGGGGTTGAAGAGACGTGTCGCGGAGGCAAACAGGCCAGCATCGACCGACCCCAGCCGTCCGTTCACGACTGCAACGTCGAGTTGCGACGTATTGGCCGCACCGCCGCTGAACATGACACCGAGGTTCTCTCGAATCAGCGATACGAGACTCCGCGGTCTTGCCAGCCGATGCAAGACGAGCGAGCCGAACAGCACAATCCCTGCGGCTGCGGCTGAGAGCGCCCCCACGAGCGCACCCTGCTCACTACTCACAATCAGGATGGGCACCAATGCCGCTGCTCGCCTCGAAACCAGTACCGCCATCGCGGCCCAACTTCGGCGCTCGCCCTGAAGAATGCCAACCGCAAGATCACCCGTCGCCTCGCCCGCAGCATATACGGCCGCGGTCACCGCGAGCACTGTTGGAATATCGAGTAGCTGCGCGTACCCTAGCGCTGCGAACGGGAGCACTATGATCAACCCGGCTCGCACCAGCGCAAAGGTCGTCAGAGATGACCGACCCGTCGAGTCCGATCCAGCTCGAAGGACTCGGGCCCCCATGCCCAGTTCGAGTACCGACATCGCAACCAGCGTGACGGAGATGACTGTCGCGAAGTACCCAAAGCCGCTGACACCAAGGAGTCGTGCGAATAGCGCAAAAACGCCAACCTGCAGCAATGCTGCGACGATTCGCCCCACAAAAGAGACTGAGAAGCGCCTAAGCAAGCCTCCTCCCTTTGTCAGCGATGGCACCGCGCCCGCAAGTCGCTAGCGCTGCCCACTGGCTCAGGCACTCGTTGCGGATCTGATCCAGCGCATCTCGATCTACACGCACAGCGGAAAGCGACAGGACCGTATCAGCGATCTCGTTCGGGCTGAGAGAGGCAACGGCGGAACCGATGCCCAGGCGCTCCAAGGCAGCATTGACCGATTCGTTTCGGTACCCAATTGCTGGGATCCCCCTCACAAGGGCATGAGTCAGAAGACCACTACTCCCAGCTTCGTTGGTATAGAGCAGTGCGAGCGCGTCGAGTGAGTCAAGAACGACACCGAATTCCTCCACGGTCAAGGACCGCAGGAGTCCTTTCGCGTCAGCGCCAAGCGCAGATAGCTGAGCCGCGTAACGTCCCGCCAGTGCGTCGGAACTCGGCTTGCCCGCGAGAAGGACTCGGAAGGATTGTGCCGCACTCGCACCCAGCAATAGTTGCTCCACCGACTTTCGCTCGTTGAGCACGCCGACGATGCCCACGACGGGCTTGGGGGACGACGCGCGCCACGCCTGCAGGTCTCTCGCGAGGTCCGACATCCCGACGGGACCGCCGCTTCTCCGATCGAGCAGACCACTGGGGTCGATAAGGCTGAACGCACCGCGCTCAGCAGCGGTTGGCGAAACGAGATCTCGCAGGTCGTATCCGCGAGCGCGGAGCACTCTCACCAACCCGTTCTTGATCCACGAGCGCCACCGCACTGGCCCAGCGGGCCGCATGACAACCCCCCGCACGATGAGCGTCGGAAAGAATAGCCCGCAGATGGCCAAGGCGGCCAGTTTCTCGTCGACGTTGGGAATCACTATGCACGAGCTTTCGCGCTTTGCTGTCGCTAGAATGCGCCAAGTATTGACAAAGTTCGACCAGATCGTGGAGTGCCGAATTAGCGAGGCGCCTCTCGCGCAAATTGGCCTAACGTCTGCAAGCTCGCGCTGATACTCCTCGCTCGCGTGCGCCTCTTCCGAGGTGAGAATGGTCGCGGTAATGCCTGCCGCTCTCGCCATCTCGAGGAGAACACGTACGTACTCAAGACGGTGGCCAGTGTTTGACTGCTCGGCGATCAGTACGCCTGTGACGTCAGCGGCCACGCGATCGCTCCGAAAGCATCTCCCGGATACCAGCGCTGAAATTCGCTACCATCCCCGCCAGAGTGGGGTAGTTCCATTGTCCGTCCCGCCGCGGCATCTCAGCGATTCGTTCGAGCGCAGCCGCGTAGTCGCTTGGCCTGTCCCTGGTCGTCACCAACGACTCTCCTTCGCGTAGATACTCAATCTCCGGTGCGTGGTAGCTAGATGCAGTTGTGACAACGGGAATGCCTGCGACGAGTCCGTCGACGGCCACCAATCCCACTCGCCCCGGACAAGCAATTGCGTGCGACATAGCAAGCAACCTAGCCTTCTCGTCATCCACCACATGGCCGACAAGTGTCGCCTGACCGCGCGAAACAGCGTCAGCCAGGAGGTCCACCTGCGCTCCGTTCCCAGCGACTACGAGGTGCAAGTTACTGCCCTTCGCGAACAGCACATCCAGAGCACGAGCCAGTAGCGCGATGCGCTTCGTCGCATCCAGCCCACCGACATAGCAGACTATGGGCCCGGCGGGAAGGCGCCACTTGGAGCGGAACGCGCGAGTGTCTGAGCCGCCGATGGCTTCAAGCCGCGCACCGAGATCCTCGCTGTTAGTGGCGTTCATAACCGTAGTCACGCGAATCGGGTCGACGCCGGCGCGGACTGCGAAGTCGGCTCCTCCAGGCGTATACGCAAAGACGCGGTCGGCCCGCCGCAGTTGCCATTGCTCGATCGCCGCGTCAAGCGGATGGGGCGGAGACACATAGGGGGCGATGTGACCCCAGACACCCACCTTGGCCGAGGCAGGCACCACAAGAGCCGACAATGCATCGAGCGAGCTACCCATGTGAGGAACGACTACCGCAGCCGCGCTCCTCCAATAGCGACGTGTTGATGTGAGTGTCACGGTGCGCCCGAAAGCGCGGAGTTGACGATCCCGCGCGACGTGCAACCAGTCCGGATGGGCAGCGTCGCCCCGCAACAGCTGATCATCGCGCGCGCGGCCAGCCACGACGTTCAGCTCAACATCGCTGGTTGCCAGATCGGCCGCCAGAGACTCGAAGAAAGGTACTCGGTAACCCGGAACGTAGGGCTGGACAACCCAGACACTGCTCACGGCTGGCCTGGCTCGATCATCGCATAGATGCCCTCAAGCTCTTTCGCGATGAGGTCGATGTCGAGCAACGCGCGCACGTAGTTCAACCCCCCGTCGCGCAACGAGTCGACCTGACCATCCGTCGTCAGAAGTTCAAACGTCGACTCGGCGAGCTGCTTTGGGCTTCCGTCCGTAACTCGCGCCGCACCAAACGCCCGACACTCTGCCGCGATTCCAAGAGATTCAGTTGTCACTACCGGAGTACCGCTCTGCAGTGCTTCGAGAATCGTCATTGGGAAGACCTCGTTGAAGGATGGCAGCACGTAGGCACGGGCGCTCGCCATGAGCGCACTGGTCTTCTGAGGCGAAACCGCCCCTATCCACTCGAGACGATTGCCCATCCCCGACGCCTGAATCGCATTGCTCACAGCCGGACCTTCACCCTCGTCGGGACCGACCAGCACGAACTTCGTGGTTGGCAACCTATCTTTCAGCATCCTCGCCATCTCGACGAACGCCATGGGACGCTTGCGCACGTGCAGTCTGGCGAGGAAGAGAACAATGTCATCGCGTCCGGCATACGCCGGGAGATCTCCAACTCGCACCCCGTTCGCTATCTTGCGCGGGCGAACGGATCGATCCACTTCCGCGATATCCGCCATCTCTCTATCGGTGAGAGCGAGAACGGAGAGCGCGCCCCGGAGGATCGGCCTCGTGGCGAAGCGGTCGAGCGGCTCCGCAAGGGGGTTGCTGCTCGCATCTATCATCCCGTGCGGTTGAACCACATACTTTGACCGAGCCCGTAGAAGGGTTCTCGCAGCAGGAATAGTCACAAGATCACGCGCGAGATGAACGTGCGCGACATCGAACTCTTTCACGTCCTTCCTGAGCGCCCGCACGAGTTGTGGGGCGACGAGAGACGCGAATCCTCCAGCTCGAAGGACCTTCCGTGCTGGATATGTCCGCAGCTCGAACCCCTCCTGAAGTGACACCGACGCGGCTTTGTCCGGTGCGCCGGCATAAACCGTCACTTCGTGGCCCCTGCGCGCAAGCGCCGCGGCTTGGTTGAGCGCGACGCGCACAGGCCCTCCAAATGCACCGTCGGGCGAGATGTACGTCACGATATGTGCAATTCTCAAGACGCGTATCCACCCACTTGGCATATTGACCTGCCATGCATGCGCTCTGGGCGATTGCTGCATACCAGCGATGCTGGCGCCTCAGTCATGTAAGTATGCAACGTCATCTCAGGCCGCCGAGTACCGGTGTGCAAGGAAGCCAGCAGGGTTGCCGCCCCAGACCTCACCGGGGGGAACACTCTGGCCATCGACGAGACTGAGCGGGCGAATCAGCGCGCAGGTGCCGATGCGCGTACCCCCGAGAACTACGCATCGTGCGGTGATCCAGGCGCCGGCTTGAATGTGAATGGGCCTAGTAACGAGCGCCATGTCTCGGCGATGCGCGTGTGATCCAGTCGTCAGGAAGGTCTCCTGCGAGATCACAACGTCGTTCGCAACCCGAATGTGATCCTGATTATGGAACCACACGCCCTCTCCGATCCAGCACCGGTCACCAATCTGCAGCTTCCAAGGGAATCTCACTCGTGTCCGCGGGCGAAATATGACCCCATCTCCAACCTCCGCGCCGAACAGCCGGAGCATACGAACACGGAGCGCAGAACTGACCTGCCACGGGTTGGTCACGAACAGCAGTTCGCACACCCCCCACAGATAGACGAGCCAGACAGGCCGGTCCCACGCGGCCCGCTCCCCCGGGGCCTTCGACAGGTCGATCACCGGAACCTCTGACATACGGTGCTTCCCATCCCGTTACTCATTTGAAACGACAAGTCTCTAGTCTCAAGGGTATGACCTCGCCGCGCGTACTCGTGCTCGGGCTGAACTACCCCCCAGAACCCACCGGCATCTCGCCGTACACCGGGGCGATGGCCCGAGGACTTGCTCGCCGAGGCTTCAACACTCGCGTGCTGACCACCCACCCGCATTATCCAGACTGGAGAGTACAGCGAGGTTACGGACAGTGGTCGCGGAGCGAACATGTCGACGGTGTGCACGTCACGCGTCTGCTCCATTACGTGCCGAGGAAGCCTCACGGCGTTCGACGCCTCGCTTCTGAGGTCAGCTTCGGCGCCCGTGTGCGAGCTAGTCGGTGGCGCGAGGCCGACGCTATTGTGGCCGTCTCACCGGCCCTGATCTCGTCTACGCTCGCGGCGCTGCGCGCCAGTCTCAGCCATCGGAACACGCCGTTCGTGGTCTGGGTGCAGGACCTGTACACGTTGGGACTAGCCGAGACTGGCCAGGCCACTGGCTTCGTCGTGCGCGGCATGTCCATCATCGAAGGCTGGCTGCTGCGCCGAGCCGATCGGGTCGTCGTGATCCATGATCGATTTGCTGAGCGCGTGGCCACGGACTTCGGAGTACCGCGCGAGCGCATCGAGGTTGTCCGAAATTGGACGCACCTGCCTCAAGCACCCGACGTCGATGTCGACGCGGCGCGTGCGAAGTTCGGGTGGCGGACCGACGAGACCGTGGTGCTTCACGCCGGAAACATGGGAGTCAAACAGGGTCTCGGGAACGTCGTCGACGCTGCCCGCTTGGCGCATGCTTCGGGGTCTAGGACACGCTTCGTCCTGCTCGGCGCCGGGTCCGAGCTCGAGGGTCTGAAACGCGCCGGCGCAGGCATACCGACCCTTCAGTTCATGGCTCCGCTGGGCGACGGCGACTTCACCGCGGCGCTCGCGAGCGCCGACTGTCTGCTCGTCAACGAGCTACCGGGCGTGTCGGAGATGGCGGTGCCGAGCAAGCTCACGTCGTACTTCGCGGCCGGCCGGCCGGTCGTCGCAGCGACCGACATCACCGGGATCACGGCAGAAGAGATTCGCGCGGCTGACGCAGGCGTGGTTGTCCCCGCAGGTGACCCCGCGCATCTCCTCGAAGCGGTCGAGGCGCTCGCGGCGGATCCGGAGCGCTGCCAGATCCTCGGGTCCAACGGCCGCACGTATCGTCACACCGTGCTCGATGAAGAGACGGCGCTCGATCGATTCAGCACGATGTTGATGCGTCTCATGGGGCGAGACGACACCAGCGTGCACGACATGTCAGAATCGCTGACTGTCGACGCGTCGTAAGTTGGAAGAACAATCACTCCCTGGGGGCAAGAACACGTGACCAAGCGCGCACTCATCACCGGTATCACCGGACAGGACGGCTCATATCTCGCTGAACTCCTTCTGTCGAAGGGGTACGAGGTGCACGGGCTGATCCGCCGCGCATCGACGTTCAACACGTCCCGCATCGACCACCTCTACGTCGACCCGCACGACCCAAACGCGAGGCTCTTCCTCCACTACGGCGACCTCTCGGATGGCGCGCGCCTCGTGACTCTGCTCGCGCAGATCAACCCCGACGAGGTCTACAACCTCGCCGCGCAGTCACACGTGCGCGTCTCGTTCGACGAGCCTGAGCACACCGCCGACACGACGGGCACCGGCACGATCCGCATGCTCGAGGCCGTCCGACTTTCGGGTATCGATACCAGGTTCTATCAGGCGTCGTCTTCGGAGCTCTATGGCGCCACTCCCCCGCCGCAGAACGAGGAGACGCCGTTCTATCCGCGCTCTCCCTACGCCGCAGCGAAGCTCTACAGCTACTGGATCACCAAGAACTACCGCGAGGCCTACGATATGTTCGCGGTGAACGGCATCCTGTTCAACCACGAATCGCCGCGCCGCGGCGAGACGTTCGTGACCCGCAAGATCACCCGTGCGGTCGCCGCGATCCAGGCCGGCAAGCAGGACTACGTCTACATGGGCAACCTCGACGCCGTGCGCGATTGGGGCTATGCCGCCGAGTACGTCGAAGGCATGTGGCGCATGTTGCAGGTCGACGAGCCGGACGACTTCGTGCTCGCCACCGGCACGGGGATCACCGTCCGCGAGTTCCTCGAGATCTCGTTCTCGCACGCGGGCCTGAACTGGGAGGACCACGTGCGCTTCGACGAGCGCTACCTGAGGCCCACCGAGGTCGACGCGCTCATCGGCGACCCGACCAAGGCGAAGACCAAGCTCGGCTGGACGCCCACGGTCGACGGCCGGGCGCTGGCGAAGCTCATGGTCGACGCCGACATCGAGGCGCTGCGCCACGAGGGCAGCCCGTGGATCGACACGGTCAAGCTCGCGAGCTGGGGGAAGGCGGCGTGACCGCTTCGGACGGCCTCGACTACGCGCCGCGCGAGCTCGACCGCGACGCGACCTTCTACGTCGCCGGGCACCGCGGACTCGTCGGGTCGGCGATCGTGCGCAAGCTCGAGGCTTCGGGCTTCGAGAACGTCGTGGGTAAGACCTCGGCTGAGCTCGACCTCAAGGACCGCGACGCCGTCTTCGCGTACATGGCCGAGATCAAGCCGAAGTACATCGTGCTCGCGGCGGCGAAGGTCGGCGGCATCCTCGCCAACAGCACGTACCCGGTCGACTTCCTCAGCGACAACATGCGGATCCAGACCAATGTGCTGGACGCGGCGCTCGCGAACGACGTCGAGCGCGTCGCGTTCCTGGGGTCGTCGTGCATTTACCCGAAGTTCGCTGAGCAGCCGATCCGCGAGGACTCGCTGCTCACCGGTCACCTCGAGCCGACCAACGACGCGTACGCGATCGCGAAGATCGCGGGCATCCTGCACACCCAGGCCGTGCGGCGTCAGTACGGTCTGCCGTGGATCTCGGCGATGCCGACGAACCTGTACGGCCCCAACGACAACTTCTCGCCGAAGGGGTCGCACGTGCTGCCGGCGCTCATCCGCCGGTACGACGAGGCAGCTGCCTCCCGCGCACCATCGGTGACGAACTGGGGCACCGGAACCCCTCGTCGCGAGTTCCTGCACTCGGACGACATGGCCGACGCCGTGCTGCACCTGATGGAGCATTACGACGGGCCCGAGCAGGTCAACGTCGGAACGGGCAGCGATGTGACGATCCGCGAGATCGCAGACACCATTGCGGACGTCGTCGGGTTCGAGGGTGAGACCGAGTGGGACACCTCGAAGCCCGACGGGACGCCGCAGAAGCTGCTCGATGTGTCGAAGCTCGCCGAGGCGGGTTGGACGGCGAAGATCTCGCTTACCGAGGGGCTTGAACGGACGATTCGCTGGTATCGCGACCACGTCGGTCTCGTACGCCAGTAGCTGCCGCAGGAAACGACCACATGCCGGTGACTGCTGCATGCTCGGAGGCGGTCGGGGTGCCGAGGATCGAGATCGCACAGCTGGATGCTGTTCGCCTATGTGCCGCGCTGCTTTACCGTCACGGTGTCGACCACGGGTTTCGCCTGCTGGTGATCAAGGGCGATGCCCCCGCACATCATGGGCTGCGGCCGCCTCACGTCCCCCAGGACGTGGACGTCCTGGTGGATCCGCCCGCCTTCGACGACTACGTGCACGACCTCGAACACGCCGGATGGAAGCGCCTGCCGGCTACCTTCCAGACCGAGCACTTCAGCTCGCACTCAGTCACCATGACTCGCGATGGATGGCCACACTCGATCGACATCCATCGCCACTTTCCGGGGTTCTTGCAGGACCCGAAGGTGGTCTTCGAGGCGCTATGGGAGCGTCGCACGCCGATCACCATGGCGCATCAACCCTGCGACGCACCTGACCGACTGGGCAGTCTATTGCTCCTGCTGCTACACGACGCTCGCAGCCTTCGACGTGCTGTTCTAGACCGAACCGGTCAGAGCACGCTCGGTGATCTCGCTTTGGCTGAGGATGAACTCTCCGAGTTGGCCGCGTTGGCGCAAGCTACGGGTTGCGCCTCAACACTCGCCGGCGAACTCGCGCTGATGGGCGTTCCCGTTCAGCCAAGCCCGGACGAACTTGCCTCGGCCGAGTACCGATCCTGGCTATGGAAGCGCAGCGGGGCTGCGCTCGGCACCGTCCCGGACGCGACGGCCGCCGCATGGATGGGAATGCTCGCGCGAACCCCGTGGCGCGACAAGCCCAGGGTCGCTCTCCGAGCGTTGTGGCCGACCCGCTCGGACGTCCTGACCAACAGCCCCCGCGACGACCACTCGACGTGGACGATTCTTCGCGCGCGACTCTCGAGGCTCGTTCGCGGATCGCTCGCGATTCCGCGTGTATGGCGACGCCGAAACGCCACGATGCGCGCATCGTCGGCAGGACGATGAGGCAGAGGTTTCTGGCTCGTTAACGGTCGACGTCCGACAAATGGACCCGACGTCTCATCTGCTAGCGTTGGCACAGCGACGGCGTCATGGCGCTGTCGCTTCTTGCTCCATGCACCACGGTCCGCATCGCCCGTTGCGGACGTCATGCCGAGTATCTACTGGGGGAATGGGCCGATGACCGATGGCGCATCGATTCGCGAGTCAGCGAATGACGGCAGAAAGACCGGAGGCGTCAGCCGCCGTCAACTCGTGAAGTCCGGGGTGTGGGCGGCGCCGGCCATCGCGACGATCGCCGTCGCGCCGACCGTAGCCGCCACAGACACCGTCCGAACCCTCGTCCCCGAAACGACGCCCGATACGGTCACCGGCGATTGGAAGGGCCTCACGGTCATCTTCACTGCGACCGGCACGACGGGTGGGACCCCCATCAGCGCAAACGATGTCAGCGCAAGGCTGCACTGGTCACAGGGCGGCACGAAGACCGGGTCGTTCGATGCGATCGTCGGTGTTACGGGAGGGACCAACAACACGTACACAATCACGTTCACCTTCTCGGACTTCTCGCTGCACAACGCGGGCACCGCAAGCGCATACGTCGACTTCTTCCTCGACGGCGTGAAGGTACTCACGAGCTCGACCTTCACGGTCTAGCCGAACAGGGCCTCCGAGCACGCCGCGCCTTCAGCAAGCACCCAAGACACAGCAAGCACCGCCGTGGAACTGCGCGACTACCTGCGAATCTTGCGAGCACATTGGCTCGCGGTGTTCTTGCTCTGCCTGCTCGGGGTGTCGGCGGCCTGGGGGTGGAGCGCGCTTCAACCTCGCGTTTACACCGCGTCGACGAGTGCCATCGTGAACGCCTCTGGTGGTGATGGAGGAGCCGGTGCACGGCTGGTGGGCAATCAGCTCGCCCAGAGCGTCGTCAAGTCCTACATCGACATCGGCTCCTGGCGCTCGGTCGCCGAGTACGTGATCGATGATCTGGGGCTCAGTACGACGCCCGAGTCCCTGGTCGGGCACGTCAGTGTCTCCAACCCGCTCGACACAGTGGTGATCCGCGTATCCGCGGATGCTTCGTCACCGGAGCAAGCCCGCGATCTCGCCGAATCGTGGGTGCGCGGGATGATCGCGGAGATCGAACAGATCGAGGGAACCGGCGATGACGCAGCCGTGACAGTCGTTCCGGGCGACTCGGCTCGCCTCCCCACCTCACCCTCGTCCCCGAACACACGCCTCAACGTCATGCTCGGCGGCTTGATCGGCCTGGCCCTAGGCATCGGGTACGCGGTACTGCGCCATGTGCTCGATCTGCGTGTGCGCGACTCGCGCGAAGTCGAGCGGCAGACGGGCGTCTCCGTCATCGGAGCCTTGCCGGATTCGAAGGATCTGTCGAACGAGCGGCGCGTGCTCACCTTCACCGGCCGCGGGGACTCCGCGTCTCCGGTCGCCGAGGCGACACGCGAGCTGCGCACCAACCTGCGCTTCGTCGACATCGACAACCCGCCGCGGACGATCGTCGTCACGAGCCCGACTCCCGGCGACGGAAAATCGACTGTCTCGGCGAACCTCGCCACCAGCCTGGCGGCCGCCGGTGAGCACGTCGTGCTCATCGACGCCGACCTGCGGCGGCCCATGGTCGCGACGATGTTCAACCTGCCCGAGGGGGCCGGCCTCACCGACGTGCTCACCGACCGCGCTCAGCTCGCCGACGTGGCCCACGTGGTCGGCGGAACCGGCAACCTCGTCGTCATCGGCGCCGGGCGCATCCCGCCCAACCCGAGCGAGGTGCTCGGCTCGCAGCGCATGAAGGACCTCATCGCGAACCTCTCGGCGCACGCGATCGTCATCATCGACACGCCCCCGTTGCTGCCCGTCACCGATGCAGCCGTCCTCGCCACCGCGACGGACGGCGCCGTCGTCGTGCTGTCCACCGGCAAGACGACCTTCGACATGCTGCACAAGGCGCTCGAGAACCTCGACAAGGCCCGTGCGCGCCCGCTCGGCGTCGTGATGAACAAGGTGCCGCGCCGCGGCGCCGGCGCGACCTACTACGGCTACCAATACCAGGGCGAGTACGGCGCGCGCAGCGACGCCAAGGCGACCACGCGCTGAGCGCTGTTCGCGACCGCCTATGGTTGCTCAGGTGACTTCGCCGACACTCCCCCGTCCCGTTCGGGTCGCGGGTGTAGTCGTCTTGTGGGTGGTGGCCTCGTTGCTCATCCTGGCCCTGATCGCCCTGGGCTGGGTCGCTGCGCGGGGCGGGATCGCGGCCGACCATCTGCGGAGCGCCCGCGAAGGCGCAGTCGAGGTCGTCGCTAACATCGACGATCCGACATCCGTCGCGGCATCCATCACCGCCATCGCCGAGGACACGGGCACGGCACGCGGACTCACGAGCGACCCCGCGTGGCGGATCGTCGAGCAGCTCCCCTGGATCGGGCCCCAGCTGCGAGCGATCTCGACCATCGCAGCATCCGCCGACAACGTTACCCGCGATGCGCTGACCCCCCTCGCCGAGGTCGCCTCGACGCTGTCGACCGACGCGTTCCGTCCCGTCGACGGGCGGATCAGCCTTGATGGATTCGTCGCGGTGCAGGACGCGGCGGCGCAAGCGGCGCGATCGATGGGCGGAGCCGCGGATGCGGTCGAACTCGCCAACTCGCCGGGACTGGTCCCGCCGCTCGCCGAGGTCGTCGACGAGGTCTCGGACCTGTTCACCGAGACCGCCCACGCCACCGATGCGCTCGCACGGGCATCCGTACTCGTCCCGGCGATGCTCGGGCAGGACGGACCACGCGACTACCTCGTCATCTTCCAGAACAACGCCGAGTGGCGATCGCTCGGCGGGATCGCCGGCGCCCTCGCCGTTGTCCACACCGATGACGGTGACCTGACCCTGACTGAGCAGGACTACGCGGCGTCGATGGGGGTGTTCATCCCGCCCGTCATGGACCTGGGCCCCGAACTCACCTCGGTCTATGGCGTGCGGCCGGCGACGTGGATGCACAACGTCACGCAGGTGCCCGACTTCGCCGTGAGTGGTGAGCTTGCGCGTGCCATGTGGGCCGAGCGGCACGGCATCGAGGTCGACGGCGTCATCGCTCTCGATCCGGTCACGCTGTCGTACATCCTCGAAGCGACGGGGCCGGTGGAGCTGCCGTTGGGCGACACGATCAGCGCCGACAACGCCGTCGAGCTGCTGCTCAACGAGGTCTACGTGCGCTACCCCGATCCGGCCGAGCAGAACCAGTTCTTCTCGGACACCACCTCGGCGATCTTCACCACGCTCACGCAGAACGGCTTCGACGCGAGCGGGATGCTGGCCGGACTCGCCCGCGCCGGCGACGAGTATCGCGTGATGCTGTGGAGCGCGCACGACGACGATCAGGCCGTGCTCGCCGACACCACGCTCGCGGGAGCTCCGCTCGAGACGACTCGGCGGATCTCTCCGTTCGGGGTGTACCTCAACGACGGCACCGGCTCGAAGATGGACTACCACCAGACCGTCGAGACGACGGCGATGTGGGATGCGTGCACGCTCGATGCCGCAGGCGCGGCATCCGGAACCGCCGTCGTCGACGTGACGATCGCCAACGAAGCGCCGGACTCGGGGCTCGCCGAGTACATCACAGGCGGCGGCGCGTACGGCGTCGAACCCGGGTCGGCATCGACGGTCGGCTACGTCTACCTGCCCGCAGGATTCGAGCTCGTCGACGCGGCGCTGTCGACCGGAGACGGCTTCGGCGGCGCCTTCATCGACGGCCGGCAGGTGCTCAGTTTCGAGATTCTGCTCGCTCCCGGCGAGTCCGCGACGGCCCACATCGCGGTGCGGACGACGCAGCCCTCGGGGGCTCAATTGGCGGTTCGGCAGACCCCCACTGTTAACGCAGAAGTAACGCCAGAAGTTGGACCGTGTCTGATGAGACCCCTAGACTCAACGCAGGGGTCGCCGTAGCCCGGGTACTACCGGATGCGGCGTTACTGCTGTCCACCCCGTTCCACGGGAGCCTTCGAGCCAGCACGAGAAGACACATTGGGGACCATGAAGAACAAGATTCGCAACGCCGTCGCCATCGGAGCACTCGTCGCAGCCTCGACTCTGGGACTCGGCTCGGCTGCCCAGGCCTCGACCATCTACCCGCCGTCGAACGCCTGCACGGTCGCCCCGACCGTCGCGTCGCCGAACTCGCGCGTCGTCTTCGAGTGCTCGGACGGCACCTTCTCGCCCAGCGAGCAGGTCACCATCACCGTCGAGGGCGCCACCTCGGTCAGCGTCGGCTTCATGAAGTTCGCCACGACCTCGAGCGGCACCTCGACCTCGTCGTCGACCGGCTCGCTGTCGACGGGCCTCACCTTCCCGTCCGACGCATCCGGCGTCTACAACATCACCGCGTCCTCGTCGACGTCGGCCGGCGGCAGCGCCTCGGTCACCGTCAGCGCCACCGGCTCGGGCTCGGGCTCGGACGGCGGCACGCTTCCCGTCACCGGTATGGAGAGCGGCGAGCTGCTCGGCCTGTGGGTCGGCGGCGGCGCCCTGATCCTCGCCGGCGGCGCGATCGCCGTCGCGGCCTCCATCCGCCGCAATCGCGCGAAGGTCGACGCGTAAGGCGACATCACGACATAGAGGAATCCCCCGGCGGTCGAAGCTGCCGGGGGATTTCTGTCGCTGTGAGGCCTAGGAACGAGGCAGCGGCAGCGGAGATTGGACCGCCCGCGTGATGTCGATGGTGGAGCCGAGTCGTCCAACAATCTGACTGTGCCCCGCCGCCACGCCCGCGGCCTTCACGTGAGAGTCCTCTCGGTCAATGAGCGCATACGTCAGAGAGACCGTCGCAACCCCATGGACCCGGTCCTTGAGGAATGACGCGCGGTCACTCGTGAGCACTGACGCGGACGCACCGGCGACCTGGACGAAGACGATTCCGTTGTCGTCGCTGAGTTTCAGGCGCTCCACCGCCATGGCAGCAGCCAGCGGGCTCATTGACGACCCTGCCGGGATCGAATCCAACGCAGCCAGCACGTCGCGAGCGCTGTCTGCGAGGGAATTCGCCGCAGCTATCCAGCCCTTGTCCTGGTCCCCCTCCGACTTGGCCATCTCGGCCGCGACCTTCGTCTGCAGGTCGATCAACGCCGACTGCATGGTGTTTCGTGCCTTGAGAACCGGAGACTCAAGCCCCCCGGCGGCATCACCGAGGAAGCGGAATGAGTCGACCACGATTCGGGCCTCAGGTTCAGCAGCGACAAGGGACCCGGCAACCGCGAACAGCGCCTCTTCGTTCTCGACCGTCAGGTCCTGAGACGTCAGCTTGCGATGTGCGGCGAATAGACTCAGCAATCCGGGCACGACCTGTGCGGTCGCGGTAAGCGCCGCGGTCACCACACCGCCGGCCACGCCCAACGCGCTCGGCTCCATGGGAGCGCGCGGCGCGGGGCTGGGGAATGCCGCCAAGATGGACGTCAAGCTCTCCAGTTGAGTCTGAACTCCGACACGCAGAGCGTCACGTTGGAGCAGCGACGAGTCGGCGGTGATCACCAGTCGGTGCTTCTGTACGCGCCCGACGGCCACTCGAACCTTGTCGGCAGCGTTCTCGAGTGCGGCGGTCTTCAAGGCCTCCGCGAACACCACGCGATCGTCCGGCGTCGCGAGTTCTCCTCTCGCGACGTTGCTTAGGTCGGGCGTCGCCGCCTTGACCGCGGTCTGCAACTTGGACACATTGTCCAGCTGCGTTCCCTGCGCCGTGAGATCGGCCGTGCGTTTCCTCGCAGCCGCACTTTCCCGCCACTCTGCGTAGGTGCTCCGAGCCTGCTGGAGCGTCACCTGCGCTTCGAGCCTCTGCGCAATCGCGGCTTCCTTCGCTGCCTCGGCGGCCTCGGCATCGGCGCGCGCCTTCTGCATTGCCAGTTCATCCAACGTGCTCATGGCATTGACCCCCTGTCATGCACATCAACATCGATGTCGGGCACCCCCGTGCCCGACATCGTCCCCCGAGAACTAGATATAGACCCACCGCGAACACAGCGCTAGTGGCACTCGCGTCACTGAGACGCCAGTCCTCAGGCGCCAGCAGAGATGATTGCAGGCCACACCCCCATCACAGCCACGTGCACAGGTAAGGGGCTCAGCGTCACCCGCCCAGCCGAGTTCCCCAATGCTCACAGGAAGAACTCGTCGGCGAAGACGATCCTCTGCTCGATCGTGAGGCGGCGGGGAGAATCGGGGCGGCCGGAGGCCGGGTCGGCGGGGAAGCTCTCCCACTCCTCCACGAGCACCCGCCACGACGCCTTGTCGTCCTCGTCCTGGGGGGTGCGCAGGGCGATGTCGCCGTCGGCCGACAGCTCGCCTTCGCACACGAACCGCCCGTGGGTGAGGTCGAGGTCGCGCAGCGGCAGCTCGCGCTCGACCTTCGTCTCCCACGCGAGGTCGCCGTCGTCGGGGTCGGCGCGGAACTGCAGCTTCACGATCAGCCGGCGATCGGCGGCGAACCTCTCCGCGTCGGTGCGGTCGGGGCCACCGTCCTCCGCGCGGCGGCCCGCGAGCCCGCGCAGCAGCACATCGCCGCCCACGGCCACCCGAATCGTGCGCTCGTCGGTCCGCGACACCGAGCACGTGCGGTTCGGCACCAGCTGGGCGAAGTCCAGCTGCACCGGCTGAGAGAGGTGGGCTCCGGTCACCGAGTGCGGCTGGAAGCGGGCGACGGCGAGCCTGACGAACGGCCAGAAGATCGCATCCGCGTCGAACGCGACGTCGACGTACCAGAGGCCGCGGTCGGCGTTGAACTGCGGCCGATAGCCGGCCGCGAGCACCCGCCGCACCGGGGACGCGGGGTTGGGGCCGAGCGTCGCCGACGGCTTCGGCGGCGCCGGAAGGTTCAGCGGCATCGGATCACCGATCGGCCGGCCCGGACGTGCGGGACGGTCGTCGTCGCCCTGCCACCGCAGCGAATGGTCGAGCTGCGCCACCGAGATCGAGCGCCGGGCGACCGGTGTGCCGTCCCAGATCGGATCGGCGCCCCACTGCGAGTGCCACTCGGGCGCATCCTGCGCGGCGGTCTCGCCGGCGGGGTTGAGGAGCACCGCCAGCAGCTCGCCCGACCCCGTGTCGAACCACGGCCGCTCGAGATAGATGCGGATGCCGCCGCGGCGGATGTGGCGGCGAGCGGCCGGCTGATCGGGCTCGCCCTCGCGGAACCAGCGCAGCAGCGGCAGCGTCGAGACCACCAGCGGCAGCGCCGGGACGCTCGTGTTGGGAACGTGCACCGTGAACGGCCGCCCGACGAGGCTCTGGCCGTCGTCGATCGCGGCATCCGAGCCGTCGGGCGCGATGCCGGTGTCGGGCAGCGTCGCCGGCGTCGCCGGATCGCCCGGCACGGCCGACGGGATCATCGGCACCTGGAATAGCTCGGGCGCGAAGTACTCCGCGTAGCGCGTCTGCGCCCGCAACCTGTATGTCACGAGCCGGTGCTTGGTGTCGGGCATCGCGTGCTCGCCGCTGTGGGAGCGGATGCGGCCGAGCTCGGCGACCTCGAAGTCGTGCGGCTCGATCCCGAACGGTACGATCTTCTCCCACGACACCAGCGGCTCGGTGAGGACGACGGCCCGCCCCGGCGCGAGACCCGGGCCCGTGGGGTCGGCGAGGTCGTCGACATCGTCGACCCACGCAGCCTCGATCGTGAGGTGCTCGGTCGACGCTCCGTGCGCAGTGAACGTCGCGTGCAGCGTCGCCAGGCTGCTGCCGAGGAATCGATCGACGAACGGGTCGTCGATGAGCACCGGGCGCTCGACCGGGCGCGGCGTCGCGTTGACGAACACCACCCCCTCCCCCGGGGTCAGCGACCAGAGCCGGCCGTCGACGACCTCGTCCTTCAAGTCGAGGGTCGCCAGCGCCGAGGTCGACACCATCGACCACATGGCGAGGTGATCGAGGTACGCGGGATCGAGCGAACTCGAGAAGACGACCTTGACCCGCTCCCCCGGCGGGAGCGTGATCGTCAGGGTGTGATCCACCAGGTCGGCCGACGCCGGTCCCGACTCCAGCCGGACGAACAGCGGCTGCTTCTCGGGCCAGTCCCCCGGGTACTGCACCGTCAGCCCCTCGCTGCGGTGCGGGAACGGGATCGGAATGGTGAAGCCCGCGTCGACGAAGGTCAGTGACAGCCCCGCCGCGACAGGGTCGGGCAGGTAGGGCAGCCGCAGCTTCTCGTTCGTGTGGACGACGTACTGCCCGGGGCCGGGGGCGTTGCCCTGCGCGGGAGGGGGCCCGGGCTGCACCTCGTCGAGTGTGCGCAGCGTCGCGGGATCCGCACCGGGATCGGCGACGAGCGCGATGTCGAGCTGGTCGAGTCCCGCCGACAGCGGAGCGCTCAGGTCGACGACGGTCTTGCTGAAGAAGCTGCCGTCCTCGCGCAGCGACCACGCGAGCACCTGCTCACGCGCGGTGTCGCGGTCGACCCCGGGCGCGGTGAGGGCCTTGTCGAACAGTCCGTGCAACTCGACGTCGCCCTGCGCGATGCGCGGCGGCGCGACGTGACGCCGACCCGCGTCGCGCAGGCCGTGGGCGGCGACGAACCCCGGATGCCGCGACTCGACGTCGACGAAGAAGGCCTCGCCCTCGAGCACGACCGGCTCGCCCGTGACCTGATCGACGCCGACCCCCGAGCGCACCACGATCGTGCGCAGCGACTCGCCCTCGGTGAAGCGGGCGTAGGCCACGATCGCGGGCGGCGGCACCGGATGCCAGCGCAGGAACGGGAACGGCGACGTGACCGTGCGCAGGGCCTGCGCGAGCGCGCCCGGCCGGACTGCGGCGCCGACGGATGCCGCCCCCACCGCCACGGCGTGCGAGGCGAGCAGATCGATCTGGTCGCGGACGTCGACCCGGACCCCGGTGAGGTCCATCGGCGCCGTCGATTGGGACAGCGCCTCCCACGCCGCCTCGGACAGCCGCGGCCGGCGCAGCACTCCGACGCCCGAGCGGACCGTCAGCGCCCCCGCTCCGATCGCGGCGACGACCGCCTCCCGGATGTCGTCGGGCAGATCCTCGACCGGCACGGCACCGCTGCCCGCGCGTCGCGAGACGCGCAGCCGTGAGCGCGCAGCCAGGCGCACGGCCCGCTGCAGATCGGCGACGCCCTCGGCCGCGAGCAGCGAGTTCACTGCGCGCCGCCGCGCCAGCGGACGCGTGACCGCCGGCCGGTTCACCGCCGCTTCGATCGCGACGGGCGGCAGCGGCTGCGGATTGAGCGTGTGGGTGCGCACCTCGCCGGCGAGGTCGACCGCCCACGCGCGGAAGCTGTAGGCGCGGCCGTAGCGGAGCCGCGGGAGCGTGCCGGCGGCCGCACGGTGGGTGACCCGGAAGGGATGCGGGGGTGTGCGGGGGTCGAGCGCGGCCGGGTCGTCGACCGCGGTCTCGGTCTGCCGGAACCCGGTGGGTGTGTTCGGGTCGGGCACGGACGCGTCGACGATCGTCTTGCCTGGGCGCGGGGCCGACAGCGACCATCCCTCCCACCCGAACACCGTCTCGTGGATGTGGATGTCGGCATCGGGCGCCGGCTGCGCCTCGGGCTCGCCGTCCGGGCCGCGCGGCGGCCGCTCCGACGCCGCCGTCCCCTGCAGGTAGCCCTCGTTCGGGACCTCGTCAGCGACGGCAGTGGGGAAGCCGTCGACCTTGACGGTGCTGATGCGGGAGTGCAGACTCGCCCACTTCTTGACCGCGTCGTCCCACACCTCGATCCGCAGGCCCTTGGTCACCTGGTCGGCGAACAGCGGCGCCACGGCGGAATCGTTCGCCCGCACCGGCGAGGTCAGCTGCCCCTCGAGCGCCTTCTGCCCGGTGAGGGCCGCGTGGGCGGCATCCGATCGCCCCGCCCGTGTCACGATGAGCCCCGGCGCGCGCATTGCCGGCGTCGCCGCGGTGACGTCGTCGCCGTTCTGCTCGGACGCGATCGTACGCACGAAGCCGAGCAGGTAGTTGTAGTCCTTCAGTGCCGAGCCGTCGGGGTCGACGTCCATCACCAGGTACGGCGACTCGCCGAGGGTGACGGCCCCGTCGACGCTCGTGTCGTCGCCCTGCCGCGTCGCGACGACCATCGTGCCGCGGCCCGGGTGGGCGACCATCGAGCGCGGGAAGCTGCCGAGCGTCAGGTCGCCGCCGATCGACAGCTCGACGGCGAGCGTCCGCGCCCGCGCCAACCGGGCGGGGTCGCCCTTCAGCCGCACCGACAGACGCAGCGCGCGCAGCAGGCCGGGGTGGTCGCCGGCGGCCGCGACGCGCTTGTGGAACTCGCCCGCGACCTCGGCGAGCCGCGGCGGCGGCGTGGTGCGCTTGTCCGGCGGCTCGCCGCGGGTGTCGGGGGGCGACGCGGGCTCGAAGAACCGCGCGGCGGTGTGCATCGTCGTCAGCGCCGCGACCGCCCACGGCACCGCCGCCCCGGCATCCGGCGTGGTGCCGGGCGTGGTCATGAACCCGCGCAGCCGCTCGACGCCGGCGCCCGGGTCGTCGAGCAGCTCGCGCAGCCGCCCCTCGGAGAACTCCCGGATCGACATCGGGGCGTCCACCCCGCCGGTGCTCTCGCGCACGCGTCCCGGGACGGCGAGCGCGCCGCTCTCGCCCAGCCGGCGGAACGCCGGTCCGAGCAGGTGCTCGCTGGGCGCGGGCGGGCTGTCGGGTGACAGGAACGCGGTCTGCAGGTGCAGGGCCTTCGCGACCATCGCCGTCATGCCGGCGTTGTAGGTGACCTTGTTGCGGTTGCTCCAGTCCGGCACGGTGTTCGCCCGCACCGGGGTGTGGGGCGGGAACGCGGCGCTCCACACCCCGGCGTCGACGCCCGAGTCGATGCGCACGGTGTCCATCGGTCCGTCCTGGTCCCAGATGGTGAACTCGCCCTGCTCGTCGATGCGGTGCGCCCAGTCCAGGAACAGCGGGAACTGCGACAGCACCGCCTGCGGGTCTGCGGTGTCGATCTTGGGCGTGATGAACGCGGTGACGTGCCACTCCGCCCCCGCCGCCGACGAATGCGGCAGCGCGACGACGACGAACCGTTCGGTGCTCATGCCGGCACCTCCTCTGGTGCGAATGCGTCCAGATATCGATCCCAGGCGAGATGCGTGCCGCCGGGTTCGAGATAGACATCCCGGAACGTCGGGTCGCCGTTGGAGCCCGCGAACTGCCGCTCGGCCTCGATGCGGACCGTGGCCGAGAAGAACAGCACCTCGACCTTGACCGTGATGCTCGCGCGGCCGATGACCTTGCCGGTCTGCGGGTAGTAGTCCAGCGCCATCAGCATCTCGATCGACGCCGAGATGAGCCCCAGCACGTCGACCTCGCCGCGCAGGCGCACGAAGCCCGAGATGAGGCCGTTGTCGTCCTGCATCCGCATGTACACGCCGATGGCCGCCGAGATCGAGCCCGACGCGACGCCGAAGTCGACGGACAAGTAGGCCCCCGCCTCGAGCGAGAGCTCGAGGATCTCGACGCGCTCGGGCGACAGGCGCAGCGCGAAGAACCCGCCGCCACCCAGGAAGCACACCGACAGCACGAACGGCTTCTCACGCGTGCAGAAGTTGAACCCGACGGTGACGATCTCGCCGAGGAACGGCACGTGCACGTCGGCACCGAGCGAGATGTTCGACAGCGAGAACACGCCGATCGCGAGGTTCGGCAGCGCCAGCGAGAACCCGGCCTTGACCCCCTCGGTAGACACCTCCATGAACGGCGGATCGCTGAAGCCGTCCAGCGGGATGAGGTCCTTGATGTCGTTGATGAACGACAGGGCACCCTGGAACTCCAGGTCGCCCAGCACGACGTCGACCTCGGTCTTGCCGGTCGCGCTCGCCCGGAACGACATGTGCTCGAACGGCACCTTCAGCAGGCGCGCGCCCGGCAGCAGGTCGAGCGTGAAGCCGAGGAGCTCGGCGAGGACCTCGAACCGCGGCGTGCCGCCCCCGGCCGGGATCCTGCCCTCGATGGCGATGGTGAAATGCGGATGGTCATCGGCGAACGTGATGATCGGACCGCCCTGCGGCCACGCCGCGAGCTCCGGCTCCCAGTCGTACCGGAACGTCATGTCCTTGCCTGCGACCGGGATCGCGTCGCGCAGCGCCTTCAGCACGTCGAGCATGGGCTCCGCGGCGAGCGCGGTGTCGATCGCCGCGATGAGGGTCTCGAGCCTGCTGCGCACGAACGGGGTCGCCGCCGGCAGAGCCTGGCGGAGCTTGTCGGCCGCGGCGCGCAGCTGTCCGAGCATCGTCACGAGGTGCACCGGGTCGAAGTCGCTCGTCAGCTGCGTGAGCTCGGCGTCGAGCTGGTCGAGCAGCACCTTGGCGTCCTGCGCCGGTCCCGCCCCGTTCGCAGCATCCGCCAGCTTCTGCACGCGGTCGCGCATCTCGGCGATGTCGGTGACGAGCTGCTGGAGTGCGTCGAGGGATTTCGTGATGACGCTCGGGGCGTTCTCGAACGCCGAGTCGGGGATGAGGTCGGCGATGCTCACGAGACCGAACAGACGCGGGAGCGCGCCCTTGAGGGCCTTGGCGGGATCGAACACGGCCGCCGTCGCCTGCGCGAGGTCGCCGACCGGACCCTGCTCGGTGCTGAGCGCCCGCAGCGGGAGGTTCGGCTGCAAGAATCCGCCGCCCCGATCGCTGCCGACCTCGCCGTTCAGTTCGGGCTGGGCCGGGAGGCCCGGGACCGGCGGCGTCTTGCCGAAGGCCAGGACCGGCGTGTCGGCCAGGGCGTCGTCGTCTGCGGGACCGGGCTGGCCGAAGGCATGCAGCACATGCTTGCCATAGGAGGCGCCGTCGTTCACGATGTCGTTGGTCACGATCGCGCCCCACACCCCGACGGCCGGATCCTGCGTGCCGTCGCGGAAGTGGGCCTCGTACGTGATCGGCACGGCGCCGAGCCCGGTGAGGCGCTGCGCGGCCGGCAGCACGACGCGCGCCGAGCTCATGCGTGGGGTCGAGGTTCCCGCCGTCGCCTCGCCGCGCAGCAGGATGGCTTGGGTCTGCAGCTTCGCGTCGCCGCCGGCGGTGGGCGGGGCGAAGTCGACGTCCTGCCCGTCGAAGGGCAGGATCCGCTCGCTGGCCTTGTCGTAGATGCCGTCGAGAGACGTGAACTGCCCGAACGACTCACGCACCCACATCAGCGGGGCGCGCGTCTTGCCGTGCGCGTGGATGCGGTCCGTGGTGTCCCACGAGAACACGAACGGCACACCGCCCAGCCGCGGCCAGAACCACGTGTCGATCGATTCGTCCGCGGGCCCGTTCTGCGGGTCGTCGAGGGTCGGTGTCACGATCGGCGCGAGGGCGACCGACGTGAACGGCAGATCCGACAGGCCGTAGTCTCGGCGCACGTCGCCGAGGACGATGAACATGCGCTGGTACAGCGCCGCCGCCGGCTTCGTGAACGCGTTGGTGCCGGTGCCGCGGATCTTGCGCTCGGTGATCTTCACGAGCGTGGCGCGGTGCCCGAGTGGATACAGATACCCCGGGTACATCACGCGGACGAACTGGTCGCGCCCCTGCGGCGCGATGTGGTCCCACTTCAGGATCGACTGCAGGCGCTGATTCGCGGGCAGATGCGGGTGCGACAGGCCCGAGTATCCCAAGGTCTCCCACGTGCCGTGGAAGTCCAGCCACGCGCCGAGCGCCGAGAGGTGGAGCCGGTCCGCGCGCACCGGCCGCGGTTCGATCCTGTCGCCGCCGACCGACCACGTCTCGGCGGTCTGCCGCACGATCTGGTGGCGGTCGGCACGGGTGAGCGACCCCTTGAACGGCCGCTCGTTCGTCGACGACGGCGTGCTCAGCGGTCCCGGCGGCCGGTCGGCGTCCGATGCCTTCCACGCATTGCCGAGCCCGTCGCGATCGCGCGCCCACAGCGCCCGCACCACGCGCATATAGCCCGGATGCTCGTCGAGCGACCCGTCCCGGCGCCGGTACGACAGCCGCGTGTGCCACAGCTCGACGTGCTCGGAGTCGGCGGCGCTGCGGACAGGGCCGGCCGCATGCGCCCAGCCGGCGTGGGCGTTCGGCGAGATGATCAGCCGGTACGGCGCCTCGATCGCTGTCTCGTCGTCGGCGGGCGGAGCACTGAAGTCGTTCAGCCGGCGCAGGTCCGGCGGGCGGATGCGGCTGCCAGACAGGCCGAAGCCTCTCAGGTGCTCGAGCAGGCGCTCGTCGCGCTCCCGCGCCACGATGGGCTTGCGTGCGGCCTCGCGCCGGACCGCGGCGAGGATCTGATTGCGGATCGCGGGGGACGCGGCGTCCCGCGCGATGACGATCCGCTTCTCGGCCGCGTCGGGCTCGGCCAGGACGATGCGGTTCGCGTGGATCAGCACCTTGAGGTCGACGCTCAGCAGGAACGCGATGCCGAGGTCGGCCGGATCGTCCTCGGGCTCGGGGGCGTCGGGTCGTGCACGATCGGCGAGCGCGAGCGGGAACTTCTGGATCGCCGCGAGGATGCCCTCGGTGCTCAGCTGGGCGCCGTCGTTCTCGGGGATCTCGAACACGAGACGGCTCGCGCGCGCCGGTGCGAAGCCGACAGGAAGGTCGTGGGACGCGGTCGTCGCGGACGGCTTGAGCGTCTTCGTCGGGTCGTCCGGGTCGGGGATGACCGTTTTCGGCGGTCCGTCGTAGACGGCTTCCTCGTGCGCGTGCTGGAACGAGAAGTGCACGATCATGCGCGAATGGTCGGTGACCGCCATCGCCCACACGGGCTCGGTCGGCACGCCGCGCCGCCGTTCGCACCCGCGGAACTCGACACGGAACTGCAACAGGTCTGCCGGGCGCACGACGTCGAGGATGATCGGCGTCTGCGCATCGTCCGGGGGCATGGCCCCTCCTCGGTATTGCGCGGCCGAGGCGCTCCCAAGAGTGGATCGGCCCTTCATTGGTTCAGGGAACCGCGCCACCGCACTGCCCGTCACGCGGTTCGCGCACCCGCGCGGGCGGCCCGCGTCGATGCGTGCGTCATACCTCGTCGGACCGTCCGATCCCCATCGCGTCCCCGCCGGCCGATCGTCCTGGCCACAGGCTAGACCCGTCCTCGGGGACCGACAAGAGGGCGGCGGGGGCGCCCCGCTACAGGCACGTGATCGCCCAGCAGCACGGCCATACCCGAGCAGGCAGACCGGCACGAGCGCAGCGGCGCGCTCGACGAACCCTGAACGCACGGTATCCGAGGGGGCCTTACGCGACCTCGTCCTCGTGAGTAGCGTGGGCCACGGGGACTGCGCATGTGAATTCCAGGTGATTCGATGCGAGGCAGGACGAGAGGGATCGCCGCGACGGCCGCGGCCCTGGTCGCGCTCGGCCTGTGCGCGGCGTCCGCGCCCGCGATCGGCGCCGAACCGGGCGGAGGCACTGCGGATGCCGCACCGAGCCGGGCGATCGGCGCGCAGCCGGCGACGAGTGCCGGCGGGGCGCTTCCGGCGCGGGTGATCGAGTCGAGCGGGCCGCTCACGCTGATCGACATCACGCCCGACCTCGCCTGCACGGTGCAGCACATCGATGACGCCCTGCCCGTGCTCTCCGAGAGGGCCGGATGCGGCACCCTCGCGGCCCGGGGCGAGCGCGTCTACGGGCCGAGGGGCATCCTCGAAGGTTCTCTCGGGCAGAACTACACCCCGTGGGATCCGCAGGGCGATCAGGGCTTCAGCGGCAGCGGCACCCCCGACGACCCCTACGCCATCACGAGTCAGACGGACGTCGGCTTCATCCGCGTCACGCAGATCGACAGCTACGTCGTGGGTGAGGAGTCGTACACCACCGACATCATCGTCACCGGCCTCGAAGACGAGGAGTTCGGAGTCGAGACCACCATCTACCACGCCGGGAACTGCCAGGTAGGGGGCTCGCTCGAAGGCCTGGGCTCGTACAGTCCGGACACGGGCGCCGTCAGCTGCCTCGCCGCGAATGACGCGGGAACGATCGAAGCGGGCGGCCGCGTGCTTCAGTTCGTCCCCCTCACGCCCGGCAGCAATTACCTGTACGGCTCGGCGGACCGCGTCTGGGGCGCCATCTCGACGCGGCGCCCGCTGCCCGACTCCGTCCTCAGCGCCGACGCCGTGACCACCAACGCCATCGCCCTGAGCTGGACGTTCCTCGCCAGTCCCGACCCGACGGTGCTGTCGCTGCGGACGGCCCTCGCCCGAACCGAGGCGCAGGAGCTGCCCACCCAGATCTTCCTGAGCACCGATGCAGCCACCGTCGGCGACGACGTGCAGGTCACCGCGGTGATCGAGAACCCCAACGGGTTCCGGCAGGAGATCGACCCCCTCATCGTCACCCTGCCGCCCGGCGTGTCCTACGTCGAGGGAACGGCCTCGCCGATCGGGGAGCCCACGATCACCGGATCGAGGCTGGACTTCGGCACCGTGACGCTGGCGCCCGACACTCCCTTCGAGTTCGTGTTCGCCGTGAACGCCACGAGCGCCGGGCGCGGCGCGATCGAGCTGTCGGGCGTCACCAGCAGCGGTGCGCCCGTGCGCCCCGCCGTCGGGGGGATCACGGTGCGGGACGCGCCGCGACCGCCGATCGAGCCCACAGACCGAGGCGGAGGAGGCGAGATCGACCCGCGCCTGGTCGCCTGGGGCGCGGGCGGGGCGGTGCTGCTGATCATCGTGGCCGTCGCGACGATCGCCGCGATCCGGGCCCCGCGCCGGCTGCAGAAGAAGCTCGTGCGCGAGCACGTCCGGCTCATGCCGCGACAGGCCACCACCATCCACAACAGATCGACGCCCGACGTGCCCGCGCCGACACCGCCGTCGTTCCATCTCGCCGGCAAGCCCGGCGAATGGGAGCATCGCGTGATCGAGGAGGAGCCATGACCACCGCCACCGCGTCCACGACGGTGAAGGACGTCCTGCTGCCCGAGGACGAACCGCCCCCGAAGCTGCGGGAGCAGGCCGCGAAGGCCGCCGAGCACGGCGGCGTCGCCGACCAGATCGCGCGCCTCACCGCCATCGGGCTCGACATCGTCGGCGCCCGCATCGGGCACGTCGTGGGCGACCTGCTGGGCGCCGACCTGGGCGGAATCATCGGCTCGGCGCTGACGAAGAACCAGAAGATCGTCGCCGCGATCACCAAGACCCAGAACGACCCGAAGGCCGAAGAGGTCGTGACGCTCGCGGATCAGAAGCTCGAGTCGAGCTACAAGCCCTCGGTCGACGTGATCGTCGACGAGAAGAAGGTCACCAGCATCCCGTTCGAGGTGAGCCTCGAGACGAAGATCGAGGGCGGACTCATCGTCGTGAAGGGCGGTGAGATCGTCGCCGTGCGCACCGGCCGCGGAACCATCACCGGGACGCTGAAGTGCGAGGGGGTCGAGGTCGCCAAGAAGAAGGTCGACTACGACCTCGCGGGAATCCTGCGGATGCCGTCGGCGGACACCTCCGCGACGCGGGGTGCCGCAGGACCGGTGGTGACCGGAGCTGCGGCGAGCGCCGCGCGAGCAGCCGGCGCGGCCGCACCGCTGCCGTCCGGGCAGCCGAGCGCACCGGCGCCCGCGCAAGCCCCGCGCCCGCAGGCATCCCAGCCGCACGCGCCGGCGCAGCCTGCCGGCGCCGCCCCCGCGCAGCCTGCCGGCGCCGCCCCCGCACCCTCACCCTCGATCCCGCCGCCACCGACCCCGCCGCCCGTCGGCTTCATCCAGGACGGCTGGCGGTTCACGGCATCCGGTCAGTGGGAGCGCGTCACGCACTACCTTCCGGGCGACATCGTCAACGGGCACCGGCTCAACGCCGCGGGCAACGCGTGGGAGCCGCTGCCGCCGGGGTGAGTCCGCCGCGGCTTCCGTCGCCGTGCGTTGCCGGGCCGGCATCCGTCGCCGGGCGTTGCCGGGCCGGCATCCGTCGCCGCCCGTTGCGGAGCTCGTTGCGTCGCCCGGCGTTGCCGAGCTCGCTGCGTCGACGGACCTGGTGCCGCGGCGCGGGCAGGAGCATCATGGCCGTGAGAGCACCGCGGCTCACCCGATCCGCCGCCCGGCGACGGTGCTCGAGCAGCGTGCTGATCGTGTCTGGGGGCTCGATGACGAAGCGAACGAGGCGCTCCACCGGCATCCGCTTCTCGCGCGCCTTCGCGGTCGGCGCCGCGGCCGCGTTCGCCGGGGCCGCACTGCTGACCCCGGTGGCGCAGGCAGTGACCGGCACCGAAGACCTGAGCGGTGCGGTGACACCCATCGAGCTCGCCCAGAAGCTGGCCGGCCCCGGCGTCACCGTGTCGAACGTCGAGTACACCGGCAGCGACGTCTCTGCGGGGACGTTCATCGAGACCGACCCGGCCGTCTTCGGGTTCGATGACGGCGTCGTGCTCTCGACCGGAGCCGTGCGCGACCTCGGGGGCGCCAACGACCGGACGAACACGACGACGCAGCTGAACACACCCGGCGACGAGCAGCTCAGCGCCCTCGCCGGGTACGACACGTTCGACGCGACGGTGCTCGCGTTCGACTTCGTCCCGGTCGCCGACACGGTCTACATCAGCTACGTCTTCGCGTCGGAGGAGTACAGCGAGTACGCGAACGGCACCTTCAACGACGTGTTCGCGTTCTTCGTCAACGGCGAGAACTGCGCCGTCACCGACACCGGCGACCCCGTGTCGATCAACACGATCAACGGCGGCAACCCCGACGACGGCAGTGCGCCGGTGCGACCCGACCTGTTCCGCGACAACACCGACGCCACCCTCGAGATCCAGCCCGACGGCCTCACCGTGGTGCTCGTATGCGAGGTCGGTGTGCAGCCGAATGAGCCCAACACCATGCGGCTCGCCATCGCCGACGGGAGCGACGACCAGTGGGACTCGTGGGTGCTGCTGGCCGCGCGCGGCATCACGACCGTCGCGCCGACCGTCCCGCTGCCCGCCACCCTCACCATCGGCGAGCCGGATGTCAGCGTCGGCGACCCGGTGACCGTCACCGCCACCGTCGACAACCCCAACGAGGCCGAGGAGCAGGTGTCGCAGCTGCGCGTCGACCTGCCCGCGGGCATGGCGTACGTGCCCGGGTCGGCATCCGGCGTCGGGGAGCCGCAGGTGTCGGGACAGAGCCTGGAATTCGCGGATGCCGAAGCCATCGCCGCCGGCGACACGCTCACCTTCAGCTTCGCCGTGATCCCGTCGGCGCCCGGGTCGGCGACCATCGGAATCAGCGGAGAGACCGCGTCCGGGACCGTCATCGTCGCCGGAGCGGCGGACGTCAACGCGCGCGCCGTCATCGTGATCCCGCCGCCGCCTCCGCCTGCGCCGTCGTTCCCGTGGGTGCCGGTGCTCGCCGGCGGAGCCGCCGTCGTCCTCGCCGCCGCCGTTGCCACGACGGTCGCCGCGAACACGCCCCGCGCCCGGCAGACACGGCTGCTGCGCAAGCACGTGCGCCTCACGCCGCGGCAGGACACCGTCGGGAGCTCCGCGGCGACGCCCGCCTCGAAGACGCCGGCGACGCCCAAGGCCCCGACATTCCGCCTCGTCGCGAGACAGGGAACCGTCGACCACAGCATCCACCTGGAGGACCGATCATGAGCACACCGGTGATGAGCCCGGCGGCCGTCCCGAACTCGGTCAAAGACCTGCTGATGCCGGGCCGAGACATCCCGCCCGAGCTGTCGCAGGCCGTCGGAACGGTGGCCCAGAGCAGCGGACTCGGCGACGCGCTGTCGAAGCTCACACCGCTCGGGCTCGACATCCTCGGCAAGCGCATCGGCGCTCTGCTCGGCGACATGCTGAACGTCGACCTCGGCGGGATGCTCGGCGGAGCGCTCATGAAGAACGAGGAACTCGCGGACGCCCTGCGCGCGACCGCCGAGACACCCGGCTCCGAAGCGATCGT
Organism: Microbacter sp. GSS18; assembly: GCA_029319145.1. Lineage (NCBI taxonomy): Bacteria > Pseudomonadati > Bacteroidota > Bacteroidia > Bacteroidales > Porphyromonadaceae > Microbacter > Microbacter sp. GSS18. The sequence continues at coordinate 2,258,106 of CP119753.1, forward strand.
GACCCTCGCCGACCAGACCCTGCAGTCCGGCTACTCCCCCGCCGTCGACATCGTGGTCAACGAGGTGCCGCTCGTGAGCGTTGCCTTCGACGTATCCCTCGCCACGCTGATCGAGGGCGCGCTGGTCGTCGTGCGCGACGGACGGATGACGGCCGTGCAGGCCGGACGCGCGCACCTGACGGCGTCGCTGTCATGCCAGGGAACTCCGATCGCCGCCCGCGAGGTGGAGCTGAACCTGCCGGCGGTGCTGCGGCTGCCCGAGGCGGTGGCCGGTGGAGCGGGAACGGCCGTGGGTGCGGTGAGTGCGGCGGCGGGTGTGGCAGGGGTGCAGGCGGCTCCGGAGGCCGGGGGGCCGGGGGCGGGAGTGCCGGGGGCGGCCGTACCGGGGACGCGAGCGCCTGGGGCCGCGGGGCCGGCGCCCGGGGCGGCGGTGCCCGGGGCGGCGACTGGCGCGGGGGCGGCTGGCGCGGGGGCGCCCGAGGCGGAGGTTCTGGCGGCATCGGCATCCGTCGTTCCGCCGGTCGGGCTCATCGCCAACGGGTGGCGCTTCACAGCCGCGGGCGCGTGGGAGCCGGCGACGCAGGCGCTGCCGGGCGACATCGTCAACGGCCACCGCCTCAACGCCGACGGCACGGCGTGGGAGCCGCTGCCGCCCGAGTGACCCGCGGTCCGGCATCCGCCCTCACACGCGGCGCGGACCGGTCAGATGCAAATCGGATCGCCCAGGTCGAAGGACTCGCCGTCGACCGTGAAGCTTCCCTCGGCGCACAGCAGCGTGTCGGGAGTCGGGCGCACGATGAGCCCCGTGTAGGCGCCCCGAACATCGGGCTCTGTGGCCTCCTGCCGCTCCAGGCCGTTCGGCGCCGTCTCGGGGTAGATCGCGATCGTGACCGTGTTGCCCTCGTACTTCGCGTCGTAGCGCGTGAGGCGCGCCCAGCCCGCGTAGCACTGGTCCGACCAGATGATCTCGATGAGCGCGTTGTCGATGCGGCGAGCGGCCTTCGCCACCTTCGCGTCGTCTATGCATGGCGTGTAGGCGGGGTCTTCGCCTGTGGGGACGTCGATCTGAGGGGCCGGGGCGTCGTCGGCGGATGCGGGCGTACCCTCGGTCGCTGCTGCGTCGTCCTGGGCGGCGGTCTGCTGCGCCGCCGAGAGCTCCGACTGATAGACCTGCGCGGTCAGCACGGATGCCGCCGTGCCGCTGGTCGTCGCGCCCAGCAGGAACGCCGCCGCCGCGATCCAGATCGCGGTGCGCTTGCGCATGCCCACGATGGGCGCCGGAACGGCGGGCTCGGGGGCTGTCGGGGCGGCGGGTGCTGCGGGTGCGGCATCCGTCGCCTCCGAGGGGATCGGCGGCGCAGTGGCGAGCCCGGCGAGCACGTCGCGGCGATCGAGCCAGGCCGTGGTGTCGCCTCCGCACACCCGCACCACGCCGTCGACCGTGCGAGCGGTCGGCAGCGCCCGGCCCGCGAACGCCTCCGACAGCACCGACCGCGAAATGCCTGTCTCGTCCTGCAGCCGCTTCAGCGTGGGGTTGCCCCCGTCGAGCCGGAGCTTTCGCAGATCGGCCGCGAACCGCTCCTTCGTGTCGGTCGCGGACATGTTCCTGTCGTCGCTCGTCGACGGCGCCTCTGTCATTCGCATTCCCCAGTTTGCTGTGCTGTGAAAGGGCGGTCCCCACCGCCCACCACTTATATAAGCACGACGAGACGGGGTGTCCGGTTCTTCCGGATCCGTCCGAATCGCGGTCAGCGGGAAGGCACGGGTTCGTCGGGCGCGGTTGAATTGCCATGCGCCGCGCTCCGATCGGGGGATCGGATCGCGCGCCGGGGCGGGCATCGCAGTCGGAACCTTGGGGGAGGTTCGCAAGCGACGCATCCCGAACTGTCGGGGAGGGGCTCGGCGGCCCCTCCCCGTTCCCGCCACGGGGCCCGTCACTACTGTCGCTCCTGGGGCGCTGCTCGAGGGCGGGTTCCCGGGGTCGGGGGCGCCGGGGGCGGAGGTGCCGGGGTCGGGAGCGGTTGCGTCCGGGGGCCGGGGGCCGGGGGCCGATGCTGCGGTTCGGGGGCCGGCGCAGCGGTTCGGGGCTGCGCAGTGCCGGAGGCCAGAGTTCGACGGCATCCTCCTCCCCAACCGCGACGGTGACGCACCTTGCCCACAGCAACGCCAACCATCGAACAAATGTCCGAGCCCCGGCGTAGCGTGTGTGACATGACGAACCCGTTGCTCCCTCTCGGCGAGGCGGTCGATGCCGCGCGCCGGGTGTGGCGCGACGGGCGCGATCCGGCCGAGCTGTCGAGTGAAGAGCTCGCCCTGCTGACCGACGAGCTGACGGTCGCGCAGCGCCACATGGATGCGGCCAAAGCCCGCGTCGCTCGCGAGGTCGCCCGCAAGTCGCATCCGGACCTGGGCCCTGAGGGGTTCGCCAAGGTCCGCGGCTTCCGCTCCCCCACCACATACATCGCGACGACGACCGGCGTGACGACGGCCGAGGCTGCGCGCCTGATCGAGGTCGGCGAAGCGACCTCGCCGCGCGAGGGCTTCGGCGACGAGGTCAAGCCGCCGAAGTACCCGGCTGTCGCCCGTGCGCTCGAGCAGGGGCGCATCGGCGTCGCCGCCGCGGGAGCGATCGTGGGGCTCCTCGACAAGGTCGCGCTGCGCACCGATCCCGAGACACTGGCCCGCGCCGAGGCTGATCTGGTCGAGAAGGCGCGGCAGCTCTCGATGAACGACCTCCATCGTGTGCTCGCCCGCGCAGAAGCCTGGCTCGACCCGCGCGGGGTCGCCGACCGCGAGAGCGAGATGCGCCGCAAGCGCTCGCTGCACATCCGCGAGGGTCGAGACGGTCTGGTTCACATCTCGGCGGTCCTCGACCCCGAGCACGGCGCGGTGTTCAAGACGGCGATCGAGCAGATCGTCACCTCGCGTCTGCGGGCGCAGCGCGAACGCGCCACAGCGCGTGCACCGCGAGAGGGATCGGCGGGTGTCGATGGCGAAGCGATGACATCGCACGGCCGCCGGGCGGCGGGCGGAGTCGACGGTACCGGCGGCAGCACGGGCGCTGGGGCGGATGGTCGCGCGAGCCATGATTCCGGAGTCGACGGCGACGACCGGGCGCCGAGTGCGAGCGCGGCAGCGAATGGGGCGACGAGCGCGGCGAGCGCGCAAGCGGATGCGGGCGCGCAGGCGAATGCGAGCGCGCACGCTGGTGTGGATGCGGGTGTGAGCGACGCGCGCCGAAGCATTCCGCAGATGCAGGCGGAGGCTCTGATCCACCTCATCGAGCACGGGATGAGCTGCGACGCCGACCTGCCCCTCGAGGGAGCGACCGTCGTGGTGCGGATGACCCTCGAAGATCTCGAATCCGGTGACGGATACGCCACGATCGACGGACTCACCACTCCCGTCTCGGTTCAGACCGCGCGGCGGATGGCGGCGGGCGGGGCGGTGATACCGTGCGTGCTCGGCGGCGACAGCGAGATCCTCGACTGGGGACGCAAGAGACGCCTCTTCACGCCGGCGCAGAAGATGGCGCTCGTCGAACGAGACGGCGGATGCGCCATGTGCGGTGCGCCGCCCGGCTGGACGAAGACCCACCACATCCGCTGGTGGCAACGGGATGCCGGCCCGACCGACCTCTCGAACGGCGTGCTGCTGTGCGAGAGCTGCCATCACCGCGTGCACGACAACGGCTGGGAGATCCGCATCGACGGGGCACGGAGGGACTCCGCGGTGTGGCTCATTCCGCCCGCCGACGTCGATGCCGCGCGAACACCACGGCTGGGAGGGAGGGCGCTGTATGACTTCGCGGCATGATGGGCGCGACTGGGTGCCGGGAACGGTGGCGGATGCAGGCGGGTTCGGGCCGATGCCGGACGACCTTCTCCCAGGCCCGGCGGGTAATCTTGGCCGGTGCCCGTCTCGAAGATCCTGCTCTACTACCGCTTCACCCCCATCGCCGACCCCGACGCGGTGCGGCTGTGGCAGCGCGACCTGTGCGAGCTCCTGGGGCTTCGCGGTCGCATCCTCATCTCGAAGGACGGCATCAACGGCACCGTCGGCGGCGAGCTCAACGCCGTCAAGACGTACTGGCGCAAGACCCGCGAGTACCCCGGCTTCGCCGACATCGACTTCAAGTGGTCCGAGGGCACGGGGCTCGACGAGGACGGACGCAGCCTCGACTTCCCGCGGCTGTCGGTCAAAGTCCGCGATGAGATCGTCAGCTTCGGCGCCCCGGGCGAACTGCAGGTCGACGAGCACGGCGTCATCGGCGGCGGGACCCACCTCTCGCCGGGCGCGCTCCACAAACTCGTCGAGCAGCGCGGCGACGACGTCGCGTTCTTCGACGGCCGCAATGCCTTCGAGGCCGAGATCGGGCGCTTCAAGGGTGCCGTCGTCCCCGACGTCGCCACGACCAGGGACTTCGTCGCCGAGCTCGACTCCGGCAAGTACGACCACCTCAAGGACCGCCCGGTGGTCACGTACTGCACCGGCGGCATCCGCTGCGAGGTGCTGTCGAGCCTCATGGTCTCGCGCGGCTTCAACGAGGTCTACCAGATGGACGGCGGCATCGTCCGCTACGCCGAGAGCTTCGGAAACACCGGCCTGTGGGAGGGCTCGCTCTACGTCTTCGACGGGCGCGAGGCGATGTCGTTCGGATCCGCCCCCGCTGTCATCGGGCGATGCCTCACGTGCGACGCGCCGTCCTCGCTCATGGTCAACTGCGCGAGCGCCGACTGCAAGGTGCGGGTCGTGCAGTGCGACGCATGCACGGATGCCGGCACCCCCGCGAACTGCGCCAAGCATCCCGTGCTCGTGGCCTGACGGCTCCCGTCCCAACGGCGAGGCGCTTCGCACAGGCCCGCAGCGGGACGCACAGGCCCGCAGCGGGACGCACGGGTTCGTGACGGGACGCACCGGTTCGTCACGGGACGCACGGGTTCGTGACCGGACGCACGGGTTCGTCACGGGACGCACGGGTTCGTCACGGGACGCACGGGTTCGTGACCGGACGCACGGGTTCGTGGCGGGAGGCACGGGTTCGTGGCGGGAGGCACACAGTACGCTGAGTCCGAGCGCGCCGCCGGGGCGTGCTGCTGAGTTTCGGTGCCCGCGACCGGTCGACCCTGTCGACGAGCGGCGCCGGACGAGACGAGCGGAGCGAGCCGACATGACGCCCGAAGACGACGCCGCGCCGGCGAAGGTCTTCTGCATCGGCTTCCACAAGACCGGCACGTCGAGCCTCGCCGAGGCGTTCGAGGCGCTCGGGTACCGGGTCACGGGGCCCAACGGCGTCGACGACCCCGACATCGCCCGCAACGCGCTGCCGATGGCGAAGCAGCTCGTCGAGCAGTACGACATGTTCCAGGACAACCCGTGGCCGATCCTGTTCCGCGAACTCGATGAGCTCTACCCGGGCAGTCGGTTCATCCTCACGGTGCGCGACACCGACAAGTGGCTCACCAGCCAGCAGCGGCACTTCGGCACGCGGACGACCCCGATGCGTGAGTGGATCTACGACGGCGCCGGCTCGCCGGTCGGCAACGAGGAGATCTACCGCGAACGATACGAGCGGCACAACGCCGACGTGCTCGCCCACTTCGCCGACCGCCCGCAGGACCTGCTCGTCATGCGACTCGAGGACGGCGACGGCTGGGAGAAGCTCGCCGCGTTCCTCGGCGTCCCCGTGCCCGACGTGCCGTTTCCCCACGCCAACAGCGCGCAGCAGCGCGTCGAGCTCGGCAACAGCCGCACCGTCACGCAGCGCGTGCGCGACAAGCTGCGACGGATGACCGCGCGATGACGGATCACGGCACGATGACGGACCACCCCGCGACGACCGACCACCGCGGGATGACCGATGACCGCCCGATGACCGACGGCCGCCCGATGACCGATGACCGCCCGACGACCGATAACCGCGCGATGACCGATGACCGCGCGATGACTCACGGCCGCAGGATGAGGACGGGCCGGCGGTGACCGACACCCCGCCGGTGTTCGTCGTCGGAGCGCCGCGCTCGGGAACGACCCTGGTCGCCGCGGCCATCGCCGCGCACCCGGACATGCGCAGCGGACCGGAATCCCACTTCTTCAACAACCTCGCCGCGGCCGACCGCGAAGCGGCGGTCGCAGACCCGGAGTGGCCGACCGAGGCGGCCCGGCTGCTCGAGTCGCTGACGCGCGACGATGAGCGCGTCATCGACATGTTCGGGGTGACGCCCGACCAAGTGGCGGCGTACCTGCGCACACGGCGGCCATCGCAAGCCGCAATGCTGGCTGCACTCTTCGAGGCGGCCGCCGAACCGAGCGCAACCCAACCCGGCGCAACCCAACCCGGCACGACCGGACCCGGCGCAACCCAACCCGGCACGACCCAACCCGGCGCAACCCAACCCGGCACGACCGGACCCGGCGCAACCCAACCCGGCACGACCCGACCGGGCGCCACCGAACCGGGCGCCGCCGGGCCGGGGACGGCGGGCCGCTGGGTGGAGAAGACTCCGAACCACATCTGGCGACTCGCCGAGATCGTCGAGCAGTTCCCGGACGCGCCGATCATCCACGTCGTACGCGACCCCCGCGACGTCGCCCGCTCCCTCGTGGGGCTGCCATGGGCGACGACCTCGCGCGTCGCCAACGCCTGGATGTGGTCCTCGTGGGTGCGCGAACTCGCACGCGCACGCCAGGACCCCCGCATCGCGGCCCGCATCACCGAAGTCCGATTCGAGGACTTCCTCGCCGACCCTGAAGCGACCCTCACCGCCCTGTGCGCGGCGATCGGCATCCGCTTCGACCCCGGCATGCTCTCCCCCGAACGCACGGCGGCGGCCATGGTGTCGTCGGGCGAATGGTGGAAGGCGAAGAACGCCACCGCGATCGACCCGGAGCGTGCCTTCGCGTGGCGGCGCGACGCGGACGACCTCGACGAGGTCATCGCGACCATGTGCTTCGACGAGCTGCGCCCCCGCGGCTACGACACCGGGGACCACCCGAGGCGACGAATGCCACTCGCATCGTTCACGTTCCTCGACGCCGCCCTGCTCGAGGACACCCTCGTCCGCGCCGCGCTGGCGGGCGTCGCGATCGTTCCGACAGCCGACGACGACCCGGGGAAGTCGTGGCTGTGGTCGGAACGCGAGGCGCTGCGTGCGGGACGCCGCGGCACCGCCATCCGCATCGCCCGCGTCCGGCTGCGACGCACGCGCGCATTGCGGCCCACCCGCACGCTCAAGCGCGACCGGACGTTCGAGCGGTAGCGCCGAGCCTCAGGCCACGCCCAGCGCAGCCTCCTCGGTCACGCGAGCCGTGACCAGGATCGGCAGGTGATCGCTCAGACCCTGCGGGAGCGTCTTGACCTTGTCGATCGTGAAACCCGACGACGTCGCGAAGTCGTAGTGCCCCTTGAAGAAGCGATACCGGGTGTACGTGTGCGAATCGCTCAGCGACAGCTCGTACCCGTGACGGCGCACGTGCTGGCCCAGCCTCTCCTTGAAGACCGGATAGTTGTAGTCGCCGACCATCAGCGCCGGAAGGCCGTCGCCGAGGTGCTCGACCTCCTCGAGCGCCGTGCGGATCTGATGACGTCGCAGCGAGTTGAGGGCCGTCAGCGGCGCGGCGTGGAACGACGCGACGATGATGTCGCGGGCGGCGTCGATGTCGTGCAGGCGCACGCCCAGCATCCGCTCCTCAGCCGGCTTGAGGACGTAGTCGTGCAACGACTTCTTCAACGCGATCGCCCGCACGTCCACGGCGCGATAGGTGTTCTCGCGGTAGTAGACGGCCAGGCCCAGGCGGTTGCGCTGCGTCGCCTCAGCCAGGCGCAGCCCGTGGATGTTCGACGGGATGTCGGTCGAATCGCACTCCTGCAGACACAGCACGTCGACGTTATGTCGTTCGACGAGCATGTCCAGCTCCGTCGCGGCCCGATGCTTGCGCAGGTTGTACGAGATGACCTTCATTTCGATGCCAGCCTATGCCCGCCGGTGTTTCGGCGGTATGACTTTCGGCCGGTGCTGGGCGAGCGTCGAGGCGGCTCACATGAACCACCAGGAACCCTCGCCCGGCCGGCCCCGACACACCGTCACGACACCAGGCGCAGGGCGCGATACGGTGTCGAGGTGACTACCACCGAGGCGTCGGAGCGCCCGCCGCTGTGGCGCCGGATCGTCTCGAGCACGTGGTTCCACTTCGCCGCGGCCATCGTCCTCACGGGCCTCGTGCTGAGCTTCGTCGCCAAGCCCTTCTGGGTGCCGTCGTCGTCGATGGCCGACACCCTCGAGCCCGGCGACCGCGTACTGGTGAACCGGCTCGCCTACGTCGGCGCGCAGCCGGCGACCGGTGATGTCATCGTCTTCGACGCCGACGAAACGTGGGGCATCACGGGAGGCACGCCCGCCGACCCGGTCCGCGCCGTGCTGCGCTGGATCGGCGAGATCAGCGGGTTCGGGCCGACCGGCCCGCACACGCTCATCAAGCGGGTCATCGCCGGGCCCGGGCAGACCGTGGAATGCTGCGACGCCGACGGCAGCGTCGTCGTCGACGGCGAACCCCTCGACGAGACCTACCTCGGCAGCGACTTCCCGTTCGTGCCCGGCGAACTCGACTGCGAGTCCGACCCCGCGTCGCAGCGGTGTCTCCCCGAGGTCACGGTCGCCGACGGCTCGTACGTCGTCCTGGGCGACAACCGCACCAACTCCGCCGACTCGGCCCGCCTGTGCCGCGCGCCCGGCGCAGGCGACGACTGCTGGCGGTTCGCGCCCGGCGACGGCGTCGTCGGCAAGGCCGTCGTCATCCTGTGGCCGATCGGCCGGTGGAGCGGACTGTAGCCCCTACTCGCGATCCCGCCGCGCACGCGTCTGCTCGGCCCGCGACGCCAGCAGCTCATCAGCCGGGTAGCCCACCTCGGTGAGCGTCAGGCCGCGCGCGGCGAGCACCTTCACCTCGGGGATGCGCTCGAGGCCGTCTCGGATCCGCGCGAGATCACCGACCTCGAGGCGCCCCTCGCCCACGGCGACGCAGCCGCCGACGAGCGCGCGCACCATGCTGTGGCAGAACGCGTCGGCCTTGACGTTCGCCACGAGCACGCCGTCGCGATCGCGGTGCCAGTCGAACTCGAGCAGCGTGCGGATCGTCGTCGCCTCGGGCCGCGGCTTGCAGTAGGCGGCGAAATCGTGGAGCCCGATGAGGCTGCGCGCCGCGGCATCCATCCTCGACACGTCGAGCGTCGCCTTCACGGTCGTGGTGCGGTTGCGCTCGAGCGGGTCGTAGCCGGCCTCACGGTCGGCGATGCGGTACGCGTAGCGGCGCCACACCGCCGAGAACCGCGCGTCGAAGCCGGCGGGCGCGAGCCCCGTGCGCACGACGGCGACGTCGGAGTACTGGCCGAACACCCCCGTGATGCGGTTCGCGAGCGCGGCGGCCTGATCGACCGGCTCGCCCGATCCGCGTCGGCCGCGCGCGGACAGGAGCCGCGCCTGCTGGTCCTCGTCGAGGTCGAGATGGGCGACCTGGTCGGATGCGTGGACGCCGGCATCCGTGCGACCGGCGACCACGAGGCGCGGGTCGCCGCCCAGAACGCGCGCGACGGCATCCTCGATCGTGCCCTGCACCGTGCGCAGGCCGGGCTGGCGCGCCCAGCCGCGGAAGTGCGTGCCGTCGTAGGCGATGTCGAGCCGGATGCGCACGCCGTCAGCCTATCGGCGCCGGCTCGCGGCGCCTCAGCGCACCACGGCGGCCGAGCTCGGCAGCCGCATCAGCAGCTCCTCGCTCACCGACCCCAGCAGGAACCGCGCGATCGTGCCGCGACCGTGCGAGCCGACGACGGTCAGGTGGGCGTGCCAGGCCTGATCCACGACAGCCTCGCCCGGGTAGCCCTGCACGACACGACGCTCGACGACGAGGTCGGGGTAGGTCTGCGCGAGGCCCGCGAGCGAGATGCCGGATGCCTCGTCGGCCAGCGCCGCGAGCGAGCGCATGTACTCGGCCGGGTACAGGCCGGGGCTGCGCGGCACCTCCATCGGCGCCCACGTCGTCACCGCGATCAGCGGCTCGCCGAGACGGTCGGCTTCGGCCGCGGCGAAGGCGATCGCCTTCTCGCTGAGCTCCGACCCGTCGACGCCCACGACGACGCCGGAGCGCTCGCGGTCGTCGGGTTCGCGCACGACGACCACCGGGCAGTGGGCGGCGCCGACGATGCGGATGCCGTGCGGCCCGCGCACCGGCCCGTGGCCCTCGCCGCGGAAGTCGCTGCCGATCACGAGCATCGCGGCATCCTTCGACGCCTCGACGAGTCCGGCGACCGGGTTGCCGTGGCCCACGTGGATCGTCACGCTGTGCCCCTCGGCGACGAGAGCGTCGCGCTGCGCCTCGAGCGCCTCACGGGCATGGGCCTCGGCGGCCTCGACGAGCGACTTCTCCCCGACCGCGCCCACGGCGCCGCCGACGATCGAGATCAGCTCGATCGTGCGCTGCCGTCCCTGCGCGTGCGATGCCGCCCACGCGAGCACGTGCGGACGCGGGGCGCCCGGGAGGACTCCGACCAGGACCTTGTCGCTCATGTCGACCTTTCTCTCGGTTGTACTTCGAACGTAGAAGCGCGCGGCGCACCGCGCCAGGGGCGAAGGGCCCTCAGGCGAGCCGCTCGACGAGCTGCGTCGCGATGAGCTCGGCCACATACGCCTCGACGTCGACCGCGACCTGCGGGTCGATCACGCCGGACTCGGCGGTGGCGCGCGCGGCGAGCTGCGTCAGCGTGGTCGGCTCCTCGAGCCAGTCCCAGATCACGGCGGCGGTGTCGGCGAGCAGACGCGGCTGCGAGGCGAGGTCGCCCAGCGCCAGCGCGTACACGCGGTCCTCCCGGTCGACCCATGCGACGTCCTCGCGGCGCCGCACGCGCGGCTCGTCGGACACGAGCAGGCCCGCGTCCATGAGCGCCGCCACCACCATCAGGACCGAGGGGCGCGGATGCTGCGCCTCGGGCGCGCCGTACACCGCCACGGCGACGTCCACCAGCTCGTCGATGGTCGCCGCCTCGGCCGCGCGCCACAGCGCGGGGGCGACGCCGGCGATGACGTGCACGACCCCGCGCCCGCGCTCGTCGACGGTCAGGATCGAGACGCGGTCGGGATCGTCCAGATCGATGTCGTCGGCCCACGGAGCGCGCGAGAAGCGCGGCGGGGTCGGCGCCGCACCGGCAGATCCGGCGACCGGGGCGGCATCGGCAGCAGCACCGACCTGGGCCGCATCAGCAGACCCAGCAGCCAGCGCCGCATCCGCAGAAGCGACAGGTGCCGCATCAGCAGACCCAGCGGCCTGGGCCGCACCGGTACCCTCAGCGACCGGCGCCGCATCGCCAGACCCAGCGGCCAGCGCCGCATCAGCAGAACCGACCCTGGCCGCATCAGGAGACCCGGCGGCCGTCGCCGCATCAGCAGACCCAGCGACCGGCGGCGCCTCGGCAGCCTGGACGACCGTGGCTCCACGCGGTGACGGGGTCGTCGTTGCGATGCGGACCGGCTCCTGGCCGGCCGCGAGCATCCGCTCCACGATCGGCGGGAGGTCGGCGGCCTCGGCATACGCGAGACGCCGCACACCGCCCGTGGCCTCGGCGACCGCGGCCATGAACCGCAGCGGAGCGTCGGCGTGCACGAGGAAGCTCGACTGCGCGACGAGCTCTTCGAGCGCCTCGCCGAGGTCGACGGGCTCGAGCGTCGGAACGCCCTCGTGCGCGGGATCCCGGTCGAGCAGCACGATCGCGCGCACCCGCAAGGGGGCGTCGGGCAGCGGCTTCAGGCCCGCCTCGGAGGGCGGGATCTGGACCTTGGGGCGCGTCGGCTCCTCGATGACCGACAGCGGCTTGCGGTACGCGTGCACCGCGCCGGACTGCTCGATCGCGATCGTCTCGTCCGACACGTAGCCGAACACCCGGCCGAGCGCCCGCGATGCCGTCGTCTTGCCGCGGCCCGAGGGCCCGACCAGCACGACGACCTCGCCTGTCTCACCGGCGACCCCGGCGGCGTGCAGCATCCACACCTGCCCGCGCCGCGCCTCGATCGCCGCCAGCGTCACCTGCTGAGAGAGGGACTCCAGGACGCGGCTCAGCTCGCCCGGCATGGGCTTCACGGTCGCGTCGACCGGTTCGGTGCCGCCGCATACGGCATCCGCCCATGCCCGCCGGACCGCCTGCGCGACGTCATCGTCGACGCCCTCGAGGTCGATGCCGATGCGTGCGCCGACGGCGTGGACGCACAGCTGCTCGGGCACACTCGCAGTGTACGGGGTTCCCCGCCGGGGCCCCGCGCCGGCCGGGGCGCGGAACCGCCGGATACGCGGGCGGTGGGCGCGGGATGCGAGGCCGTGGACGGCGACGGATCTACCCTGAGGTGCCGGCCACGTCGGAGTCTCGGATCATGTCTTCGCCCTCTGCCGCCCGCTACGCGGGCCTCGACGGCCTCCGCGCGATCGCGGTGGCCCTCGTCCTGGTGTACCACCTGTTCCCGCCGGGGATCCTTCCCGGCGGGTTCATCGGCGTGGACGTCTTCTTCGTCATCAGCGGGTTCCTCATCACGAGCCTGCTGCTGCGCGAGCACGTGCAGCGCCGCGCGAGCATCACGGCGTTCTGGCGCCGTCGCGCGCGACGGCTGCTGCCGGCCCTGGGAGTCATGATCGCGGTGTGCGCGTCGCTCGGGCTCGTCGTCGGCGGCGACGTGCTGTACCGGGTCGGGGCCCAGGTCGCGGGGGCTGCGACCTTCACGTACAACTGGTGGACGATCGCCGCCGACAGCGGATACTTCGCCGCGTCGTCGCCCGAGATCTTCCGGAACGTGTGGTCGCTGGCCGTCGAGGAGCAGTTCTACCTGCTGCTGCCGCTCGTGCTGCCGCTGTTCTTCCTGCTCAAGCGCACGTGGATGCTGGTGGCCGCGGCCCTGGTGCTCGCGGCGGCGTCGGCATCCCAGATGGGGCTGTTGCTCGCGGGTGGAGCCGACCCGGCGCGCGTGTACTACGGCACCGACACCCACGCCTTCGGCCTGCTGCTGGGTGTGGCGACGGCGTTCGCGCTCGCTCCCGTGCTCAGCCGCGGCGCGGCGCCCGCCGTCTCGGGCGGCACGAGAACCCAGCAGGCGAGGGTCGCCGCCGGCGCGCGAGGCACCACACCCCAGCGGGCGAGGGTCTTCGCCGGCGCGCGAGGCACCACACCCCAGCAGACGAAGGTCACCGCCGGCGCGCGAGGCACCACACCCCAGCAGACGAAGGTCACCGCCGACGCGCGAGGCACCACACCCCAGCAGACGAGGGTCGCCGCCGGCGCGCGCGGCACCATCGCGCCGGGCGAGGGTCTGCGCTTCGTGGATGTGCCGCCCAAGCCCCCGGAGCCCGGTGATCCCCTCGACGCCGCGTACGCTGTGCTGCCCGCGGGCTGGACGATCGTGCTCCCGCCGTCGGCGCGCCCGGCGGCGCCCGAGGCTCCGCGGGCGAGCACGCTCACGCGCGTGTGGACGATCCTGGTGGGCGCCGCCGCCCTGGCCGGTCTCGTATGGGTCGCCGTCGCCCCCGCCGGCACGGCCGAGACGGCGTACGCGCCGTCGCTGCTCGCGGCGAGCGCGCTTGCGACCGCGGTCGTGGTGGCCGCGGTGTGGCCGGGGTCGCCGATCGGGCGCGCCCTGGATGCCGCGCCGCTGCGCTGGGTCGGACAGCGCTCGTACGGCCTGTACCTATGGCACTGGCCGCTGCTCGTGCTCGCGGTGTTCGCGGCGACCGGCGCCGGGCCCGAGACCGGCGTGCCCGCGTGGATCGGCGCCGGAGTGCTCGTGGCGACCGTCGCCGTGGCGTGGGCGTCGTACCGCTTCGTCGAGGAGCCGGTCCGGCGCCACGGGTTCCGCGGCGCCGCGCGACGCTTCGGCGCGTCGCTGCGCGCCGGGGGCGCCCGCCGCCTGCGCCCGGCCGTGATCGCCCTCGCCACAGTCGTCGTCATCGCCGGGACGACCGGCGCCATCGCCGCCGCGCCCGAGCAGACGTCGGCTCAGGCGGCCGTCGCCGCCGGAGAGGCCGCGCTCGCAGAGGAGGCACGCCAGGCTGCGCTCGAGGCGCTCGCAGAGGCGGACGCCGCGGCGGAGTCAGGCGGCACGGCGGAGGCTGCACGCTCCGGCAGCGAGGCCGGGACAGCCTCGGCCGGTGCGGTCGACACCACGCGCGGGATCGCCGGCACCGCCGTCGACGCGATCGGCGACTCGGTCATGCTCGCCGCCTCGCCCGCTCTGCTCGAGGCGCTCCCCGGCATCCGCATCGACGCCGAGGTCTCGCGGTCGATGTGGGCGGCGCCGCGGCTCGTGAGTGCGCTGACGGATGCGGGCAGCCTGCGCGACGTGCTGGTGATCGCCCTGGGGACGAACGGACCGATCGACCCGTCGACGCTCGACACCGTCGCGGACGTCGCCGGCCCACGCCGCACGATCGTGCTCGTGAACGCGTCGGCGCCGCGCAGTTGGATCCCGGGGGTCAACGAGACGCTGCGGGCGTTCGCCGACGCCCACGACAACGTCATCGTCGCCGACTGGGCCTCGGCGATCGGCCCGCACGCCGGCGAGCTCGCGAGCGACCGCATCCACCCGGGCGCCGCCGCAGGACGCCGCTATGCCGCCGCCGTCCTCGACGCCGTCGAGCGCGGCGAGCAGCGCCGGCTCGACCTCGGCCGCGAACGGCTCGCCGAGCGCCGGGACGCCGCCCGCGAGGACGGCCTTCCGGTCCCGCAGTAGCCGGTCCCGCAGTAGCCGCTCAGAACTCGGCGACCAGCACCCGCTCACGCTCGGTCGCGACGAAGCCCAGCCCCTCGTACAGCGTGTTCGCGCCGGTGGGGCTGTCGGTGTCCACGTCGAGCACGGTCTTGGACAGGCCCGCGTCGGTGATCGCCTGCAGGGTGCGGGCGATCACACGCGGCGCGAGCCCCTGCCCGCGATGGTCGCGCACCACGCCGATCAGGTCGATGTACGAGTTCGACGCCCCCAGCGTCGCCCAGTCGTCCTCGTTGACCGAGGCGAGACAGAACGCCACGATCCGGCCGTCGGCGTCGACCGCGAGGGTCGACAGGTCGGGCCGGAAGAACGGACCGCCGACGAACTGCTGCCAGCGCTCCGGCGCCGAGGGCAGGCTCCCCCAGTGGTCGCGGAAAGCGTCGTTGCGCGCGAGCCGGGCGTCGTCGGCACGGTCGGCGCTGTAGCCGACGATCCGGACGCCGTCGCGCGCGGGCAGGTCGGGCACCGGCCCGTCGTTGTCGCGCACCATCGAGGCGAACCATCGCGCCGTGCGCAGCCCCAAGGCCTCGGCGATCACGATCGCGCCGTCGTTGCCGTCGTGGGCGTAGAAGTCGACCTCGCCGGGCAGCGACGACGCCGACGCCGCGAGCTGCTGCATCGCCCGCGCGTACTGCCAGCGCGCGACCTGCGTGCCGATGCCGCGACGACGCCAGTCGGGGTGGACGGCGCCCTGCAGATACGCCTTGATGCGGACGGTCTCGTCGGGGTGCCGCAGCGCCGTGCCGACGGCGACGACGGTGCCGTCGTGCGCGACGGCGAGGATCGTGTCGCGGGCGTGGTCGAGCTCGGGCAGATCGAACCCGTCCGCGACGTCCTCGCGGGGCGTCACCCACGTGGGGTGGTCGACGCGGTCGGCCGCCGCGATCACGGCGTGCATCGGGTCGATGTCGTCGCGCGTCGCACCGCGCCAGTGCGCGATGTCGGGGTGCTGCGGAGCGGCGGGACCCGAGATGTCGATCCCGGCCGCGGCGATCCGCTCCGCCAACGTAGGTGCGTTGTCCGAGGTGCTCATCCGCTCCACGATACGTCGCCCTGTGCGATCCGCGACATCACCGACCGCACACGCCGTCCAGGACCTTCCGCCCCTCGTGCGCGATCGGCAGCCGCGGTCAGGCCCGGAACGCAGCGAGACCCGCGGGCCCAGACGGGTCCGCGGGTCTCGCGATGCACAGTCGGTCAGTCAGAGCCGACCCGGCCGGGCTCGAGTGCCCGGCCATCCGATCACTCGGACTTCTCCTCGGCGGGAGCCTCCTCGGCCGGAGCCTCGGTGGTCTCCTCGGCGGCGGCCTCCTCGACCGGAGCCTCCTCGACGGGAGCCTCCTCGACGGTAGCCTCCTCGGCGGCCGGAGCCGCCTTCGGGGCGGCCTTGGCCTTCTTGGTCACGGGCTCGAGGACGAGCTCGATGACGGCCATGGGGGCGTTGTCACCCTTGCGGTTGCCGACCTTGGTGATGCGGGTGTAGCCGCCCTCACGGTCCGCGACCAGCGGAGCGATCTCGGAGAACAGGACGTGGACGACTTCCTTGTCCCCGATGACCGACAGCACGCGACGGCGCGCGTGCAGGTCGCCGCGCTTGGCGAACGTGATCAGGCGCTCGGCCAGCGGACGCAGGCGCTTCGCCTTGGTCTCGGTCGTGGTGATCGACTTGTGGGTGAACAGCGCAGCGGCCAGGTTCGCCAGCAGCAGACGCTCGTGGGCGGGGCCGCCTCCGAGGCGGGGACCCTTCGTGGGCTTGGGCATTCTCAGTTACTCCAGGGGTGGGAAGTTGATCCGGACGACGTCAGGACGCCGCTCAGGCGTTCTCGTCGTCGTAGCCGCCGTAGAAGTGCGCGCCGTCGAACCCGGGAACCGAGTCCTTCAGCGACAGACCGAGCGAGACGAGCTTGTCGCGCACCTCGTCGACCGACTTCTGGCCGAAGTTGCGGATGTTCATCAGCTGCGTCTCCGACAGGGCGACGAGCTCCGAAACGGTGTTGATGCCCTCGCGCTTGAGGCAGTTGTACGAGCGGACCGAGAGGTCGAGGTCCTCGATCGGCATCGACAGCTCGCTCGAGACGACGGCCTCGACCGGTGCGGGGCCGATCTCGATGCCCTCGGCCTCGACGTTCAGCTCGCGGGCGAGGCCGAACAGCTCGGTGAGGGTGCGGCCGGCCGAGGCGACGGCGTCGCGCGGGGCGATCGAGGGCTTGGTCTCGACGTCCAGGATGAGCTTGTCGAAGTCGGTGCGCTCACCGGCACGCGTCGCGTCGACGCGGTACGACACCTTCAGGACCGGCGAGTAGATCGAGTCGACCGGGACCTGGCCGGCCTCGGCGTACTCGTTGCGGTTCTGGGTCGCCGACACGTAGCCGCGGCCGCGCTCGATCGTGAGCTCGAGCTCGAACTTCGCGGTGTCGTTGAGGGTCGCGATGACCAGGTCGGGGTTGTGCACCTCGACGCCCGCGGGGGCGGAGATGTCGGCCGCGGTGACCTCGCCGGCGCCGGTCTTGCGCAGGTAAGCCGTGATGGGCTCGTCGCGCTCGGACGAGACGACCAGCTGCTTGATGTTGAGGATGATCTCGGTGACATCCTCCTTCACACCGGGGATGGTGCTGAACTCGTGCAGGACGCCGTCGATGCGGATGCTGGTGACGGCCGCACCGGGGATCGACGACAGGAGGCTGCGACGCAGCGCGTTGCCGATCGTGTAGCCGAAGCCGGGCTCCAGCGGCTCGATGACGAAGCGGCTGCGGAACTCCCCGATCTTCTCCTCGGTCAGAGTGGGACGCTGTGCAATGAGCACTGTGTGTTCCTTTCGATCACGTGCCCGCCATATGACACGTGGTGGATGAGAGGTGTTGAGTTTTGATCCGGGATGCCTCGTGGCCGGCATCCGTTCGAAACGTGCTCTAGCCGGGAGCCGGCCCGCCGTCGTCTCCCAGAGGGGTCACGAGGCGGGCACGACGCCCGGCGGCAGATCAGACGCGGCGGCGCTTGGGGGGACGGCAGCCGTTGTGGGCCTGGGGGGTGACGTCCTGGATGGAACCCACCTCGAGGCCCGCGGCCTGCAGCGAGCGGATCGCGGTCTCGCGACCCGAGCCCGGGCCCTTCACGAAGACGTCGACCTTCTTGACGCCGTGCTCCTGCGCCTGGCGGGCGGCCGACTCGGCGGCCATACCAGCGGCGTAGGGGGTCGACTTGCGCGAGCCCTTGAAGCCCACGCCGCCCGAGGACGCCCAGCTGATGACGGCGCCCGAGGGGTCGGTGATCGAGACGATCGTGTTGTTGAACGTCGACTTGATGTGGGCCTGGCCCAGCGCGATGTTCTTCTTCTCCTTGCGGCGCGGCTTGCGCGCAGCGGACTTGGCCTGTGCCATGTTCTTGTTCTCCTAAACCCTGCGGCGGCCGCGCTTAGCGCGCCTTCTTCTTGCCGGCGACGGTGCGCTTCGGGCCCTTGCGGGTACGCGCGTTGGTCTTCGTGCGCTGACCGCGCACGGGAAGGCCGCGGCGGTGGCGAAGGCCCTCGTAGGAGCCGATCTCGACCTTGCGGCGGATGTCAGCGGCGACCTCGCGGCGAAGGTCACCCTCCACCTTGTAGGTGCCCTCGATGTAGTCGCGGAGCGCGACGAGCTGGTCGTCGCTGAGGTCCTTGACGCGGATGTTCTCGTCGATCTCCGTCGCGGTGAGGATCTCGTTCGAGCGGGTACGGCCGATGCCGTAGATGTAGGTCAGGGCGATGACCACGCGCTTGTCGCGCGGGATGTCGACGCCGGCGAGACGTGCCATGCGGCTCTCCTAGGAGTGTCGTGGAGGTGTGGAGCAAGATCGGTGCCCGGGCCTCCAGCCCGAGGTGTCCCCCGCTCGCGCGGGTTCTGATCCTGCCGTGTATTCGTGTTGAGTTATGTGTTCCGGATGCCGGCGGAACCGGCATCCGGCAAGCCGTGATCCGTCGGGATCAGCCCTGGCGCTGCTTGTGACGCGGGTTCGACTTGCAGATGACCATCACGCGGCCGTGGCGGCGGATGACCTTGCAGTGGTCGCAGATGGGCTTGACGGAGGGGTTGACCTTCATGATGTTTCCTGTTCGCTGTCTTCGCCGGGCACTCCCGACCGCGCCGAAGCGGGCCGGAACCGGGGCGTTACTTCTCGACCGGTCTAGCGGTAGCGGTAGACGATGCGCCCGCGGGTGAGGTCGTAGGGGCTGAGCTCCACGACGACACGGTCCTCGGGGATGATACGGATGTAGTTCTGCCGCATCTTGCCCGAGATCGTGGCGAGCACCTTGTGTCCGTTGGTCAGCTCAACGCGGAACATCGCGTTGGGCAGCGCCTCGGACACCGTGCCCTCGATCTCGATGACACCGTCTTTCTTGGCCATAGCCTCGCTTACGCTTGTGCAGACCGGTCGGTCTGCGGTGGATGGGTGCGTGGTGTCGCGACACGCCACAACGGGCGCAAGACACCAAAGATCAATGGTACGTGATAGTCGCGCGCACGGCAACTTGACGGCAGCGCCGACGGATGATGTCGCGCCGCGTGCCGACATGGTAGCTTCGCCGCAAGATGATGGGCGAAAGCGAAGTGGCCGCGCCTTCGCTCATGCGAAGCGCCCGGCTCTGGGGAACGGCCGCCGCGACGGCGCTGCTGGCGGCGGCGCTGCTGGCATGGGCCGTGGTGACGCCCGGGTTCCGGGCGCCGGACGAGCCCAACCACGTCTCCGCGGTCATCGATCTCGCGCTGGAGGGCGAGTGGGCCGAGCCCAACACCGCGCCACTGGATTCCGGCATGCGCGCGTCGTACGAGTGGTTCGGCTTCCCCGGGGTGTCGAAGATGTTCAGCGACGGCGGACCGGTCTCCGCCGCGATGCTGCCGCCGGACGCCCCCTCGCTCGCCGAGCTGCGCGGCGGGCCCGCCCCCGAGATCGACGCCGAGCAGACCAACCAGATCACCCAGCATCCGCCCCTGTACTACGCCTACCTGGCGCTGTGGCTGCACGCGTTCTCGCTCGACGAGGCGCCGGTCACGACGATGCTCCTCGTGCTCCGGCTCGCCTCGGCCCTGCTTCTTCTGCCGATCCCTGCGCTGCTGGCGTGGACGGCCACGCGCATCGGCCTGCCGCCGACCGCCGCGCTGATCGCCGCGGTCGTCCCCGCGGCCTGGGTGCAGTTCACTCACATCGGCGCGACGGTGAACAACGGCGCTCTGCTGGTCCTGGCCTCGACGGTGTTCCTGGCCATGCTGGTGCGGGTGGTCACCGGCGATCTGCGGATGCGCATCGCGGTCATCGCCGGGGCCGCGCTGGCGGTCGCGCTGCTGACCAAGGGCTTCGCGCTCGCGCTCGCTCCGCTCGGTCCGGTCGCATACCTCTGGCGGTGGCGGGCGGATCGCGCGCGCATCTGGCGGCCGTTCATCGTGGCGGCCGCGATCGCCCTGACCGGTTTCAGCTTCTACGTCTACACGCTCATGCAATACGGCACGCTCGCGACCGTCTCGCGAGCGACCGAGTTCACCTACACGTGGGACCGGTTCGCCGGCTGGACCGTCGCGTTCGTCGAAGAGGTCTCCAAGTCGATGTGGATGAACCTCGGCTGGCTCGAGACCCCGCTGCGCCCGTCGATCCTGCACTACGCCGTCAGCATCGGCGCGCTCGCCCTCATCGTCTACGGCTCCTGGCTGCTGCGCCGCTCCCCCGGCCTCGTCGTCATCCTCAACGGCGCGTGGGTGCTCACGCTCATCATGTTCGCCATCCCGAGCCTGCGCACGTGGCTGTGGAACGAGACGATCCGCGCAGCACAGGGCCGCTACCTGCAGCAGGCCGTGCTCGCGCTGGCGATCCTCATCGCGGTGGCGCTCGCGCGGCCGCGATGGATCTCCCTCGCCGCACCCGGCGTCGCGGCCGCCGCCGTCGTCGGCGGGCTGTGGTGGGGCACCCGCCATTTCTGGGTGAGCGAGGCGCTGTTCGATCCGGCCGATGCATGGCCGGCCGGCCGCATCATCCTCGGGATCGCCGGCATCCTCCTCATGGCGGGCACCGCGGTCGCCACGGGCGCGGCGCTGCGCCTGCCCTACGCTCCGCTGAAGACCTGACGCGCGCCCGGGGGCCCCGCCCCGGCGACCCCCGCCCCGAACACCGATCCCCGCACATGCGGAACGGCCCGGACCCACGGGGGTCCGGGCCGTCGTGCGTGCCGGCTGTCCGTCCGGCGGCGGCTCAATCGAAGAGCGACGCGAGGTTCTCCGGCTCGGGCAGGTCGGAGTTGGCGATGGCTTCGCCGTTGACCGCGACGGTCGGCGTCGCGATGCCCGACAGGCCCGGCTGGATCGGGGTCTCCTCGGTCAGCCGCGTGACGTAGCTGACGTACTCGCCCTCGGTGACGCACGTGTCGATGCCGGTGACGCCGACGCCCGCGGCGATGTCGAGGATCTGCTCGTCGGTGAGGCCCGTGCTGTTCTCGGCGGGCTGGTTCTCGAACATGGCCTGCATGAACGGCACGGCCGCCTCGCCGTCGGCCACCGCCACGCAGTACATGGCGTTCGCCGAGCGCGTCGAGTACTCGGTGCCCTGCGAGAAGCGGTCGAGGATCGCGATGGGGTGGATGCCGACGGTCGCGGTGCCCTCGTCGGCCAGCGTGAGGATCGACTCGCCGTACAGCTGCTCGAACTGGTTGCAGATC
The DNA here is from genome assembly GCA_029319145.1 of Microbacter sp. GSS18. Lineage (NCBI taxonomy): Bacteria > Pseudomonadati > Bacteroidota > Bacteroidia > Bacteroidales > Porphyromonadaceae > Microbacter > Microbacter sp. GSS18. The sequence continues at coordinate 2,279,568 of CP119753.1, forward strand.
GGGCACATGAAGTCGATGTACGTGTCGAGTCGGTTCTCGCCGTCGCCGATGACGATGGCGCCGGTCTCCTCCTCGACGACCGCGGCCTGCGGCGCGGTGGTGGGTCCCTGCTCGGCGCTGTTGAGGGTGACCACGAGCACCGCCACCAGTGCCAGCGCGACGACGACGCCGACGCTCACCCAGATCGCGAACCAGTTGGTCTTCCGTGCCTGTGCTGCCATCACTCTTTCCTTGCTGTGGGGAGGGCGGACGCGGGACGTCCGGGTTCGGGAAGGCTCAGGCGATCGGCTGGGGCGTGACACCGAACGGTGCCAGCCCGGCCGCGCCGCCGTCGGGTGCCGTGAGCACCCAGATGCCCCCATCGTGCACCGCCACGCTGTGCTCCCAGTGGGAGCCGGCCGTGCCGTCGAGGGTCGAAACGGTCCAGTCGTCATCCTCGACGAACGTCGCCTGATCGCCGATGACGACCATCGGCTCGATGGCGACCGCCAGGCCCGGGCGCACGTCGGCCCCGCGGTCGGGCGTGCGGTAGTTGAAGATCGGCGGCGACTCGTGCATCTTGCGCCCGATGCCGTGGCCCACGTAGTCGCGCAGGATGCCGTATCCGCCCTCGGGGGCGTTCTGCTCGATGTGCTCCTCGATGGCGGCGCCCACCTCGCCCAGGTGCGACGCCGTGGCCAGCGCCGCGATGCCGGCCCACAGCGAGCCGCGCGTGACGTCGCTCAGCCGCTCGCGCTCGGCGACCACGTCGGGACGGGCTGCGTCGGGGACGACGACGGTGAAGGCCGAGTCGCCGTTCCAGCCCTTGTACTCGGCTCCGGCGTCGATCGAGACGATGTCGCCGGGCTCGAGCACACGCTTGCCGGGGATGCCGTGGACGACCTGCTCGTTCACCGACGCGCAGATCGTGTGGCGGTAGCCGCGCACCATCTGGAAGTTCGATCGCGCTCCGCGCCCGGTGATGGCCCGGTGCGCGGCGGCATCCAGCTGCGCCGTGGTGACGCCGGGGGCAATGAGCGACCGCACCGCGTCGAGGGCCGCGGCCGTGATCAGTCCGGGCTCGACCATCGCGCGCAGCTGCGCGGGGGTCTTGTAGATGGAGCGGCGCAAGCCACGGCTCCCGTCAGGCGGCCGCCGAGCGCTCGAGCCCGCGGGCCTCGAGCGCCTCGACGATGCGCGCCGTGATCTCGTCGAGCGAGCCGACGCCGTCGATCGGGTCGACGATGCCGCGCTCGCGGTACACGTCGAGGATCGGCGCCGTCTCGCGCTCGTAGATCGCGAGACGGTTGGCGATGACCTCTTCGGTGTCGTCCGTGCGACCCTGATCCTTCGCGCGCAGCGCGAGACGCGAGATGCTCTCGTCGCGCGGCACGGTGAGCTCGATGACCGCGTCGAGCGCCTCACCGCGACCGCCGAGGAACGCGTCGAGGTCGCCGACCTGGCCGAGGTTGCGCGGGTAGCCGTCTAGCAGGAAGCCGCCGGTGGCGTCGTCCTGGGACAGGCGCTCGCGCACGACCGCGCTGGTCAGCTCGTCCGGCACGAGGTCGCCGGCTTCGATGATGGCCTTGACCTGCACACCGAGATCGGTGCCGGCCGCGACCGCACCGCGGAACACGTCCCCCGTCGAGATCGCCGGGATCCCCAGCGCCTCGGCGATGCGCACGCCCTGCGTGCCCTTGCCGGAGCCCTGCGGCCCCACGATCAGAAGACGTGCCTGCGGTGCGTTGGTCATCGGAGAAGCCCCTCGTAGTGTCGCTGCTGAAGCTGTGCGTCGATCTGCTTGACGGTCTCGAGTCCGACACCCACCATGATCAGGATCGACGCGCCGCCGAACGGGAAGTTCTGGTTCGCGCCGACCGTGGCCAGGGCGATGAGCGGCACCAGGGCGATCAGACCGAGGTAGATGGATCCGGGTGCGGTGATGCGCGTGAGGACGTAGTCCAGGTACTCGGCCGTCGGACGACCCGCGCGGATGCCCGGGATGAAGCCGCCGTACTTCTTCATGTTGTCGGCGACCTCGACCGGGTTGAACGTGATCGCGACGTAGAAGTACGTGAAGCCGACGATGAGCAGGAAGTACAGCAGCATGTACAGCGGGTGGTCCCCCTGCGTCATGTACTGCTGGATCCACGCGACCCACGGAGCGATGTTGCCGTCGGCGTCGGGCGTCTGGTTGAACTGGGCGATCAGCGCCGGGATGTACAGCAGCGAGGACGCGAAGATGACGGGCACGACGCCGGCCATGTTCACCTTGATCGGGATGTAGGTGTTCGTCCCGCCGTAGGTGCGGCGCCCGACCATGCGCTTGGCGTACTGCACCGGGATGCGGCGCTGCGACTGCTCGACGAAGACGACCAGGCCGATGATGACGATGCCGACCGCCAGCACGAGGAGGAAGACCTCGAAGCCGTTCGACTGCCAGATCGCCCACAGCGACGCGGGGAAGGCCGCGGCGATAGAGACGAAGATCAGCAGCGACATGCCGTTTCCGATGCCGCGCTCGGTGACGAGCTCGGCGAACCACATGATGAGGCCCGTGCCCGCGGTGAGCGTGATGATCATCAGGAGCTGCGCCCACCACACATCGTTGGTGAGGAGCTGCTCGCACTCGGGGATGCCGGTGATGCCGAACAGCTGGCCGCTGCGGGCCACAGTGACAAGCGTCGTCGACTGCAGCAGCGCGAGGGCGATGGTGAGGTAGCGGGTGTACTGCGTCAGCTTGGCCTGGCCCGCCTGGCCCTCCTTGTAGAGGGACTCGAAGTGCGGGATGACGACGCGCAGGAGCTGAGTGATGATCGTCGCGGTGATGTACGGCATGACGCCGAGGGCGAAGATCGACAGCTGCAGCAGCGCACCGCCGGAGAACAGGTTGACCAGCGACAGCAGTCCGTCGGTGCTCGCCGACTGCGCGAGGCAGGACTGCACGTTCGGGAAGTCGACGAACGGCGCGGGCACGTGGGCGCCGAGCCGGTAGATCGTGATGATGGCCAGGGTGAATGCGATCTTCCGACGAAGGTCGGGGGTACGGAAGACCCGCGCGAGGGCGCTGAACAAGAGGATGCCTCCAGGAGAGGGGGATGCAAGCGCGCACGGGCGCACCGGCTTCCAGGGTAACGCAAGGGGGCCGGAGCGAAATTCTCCGGCCCCCTGGCGTGGACTACTTGACGGTGCCGCCTGCGGCGACGATCTTCTGCTCGGCGGAACCCGAGACCTTGTCGACCGCCACGTTGAGCTTCACCGAGATGTCTCCGGTGCCGAGCACCTTGACCTTCTCGTTCTTGCGGACCGCACCCTTGGCGACCAGGTCGCTCACGGTCACGTCTCCGCCGTTCGGGTACAGCTCGGCGAGCTTGTCCAGGTTCACGACCTGGTACTCGACCCGGAACGGGTTCTTGAATCCGCGCAGCTTCGGGGTGCGCATGTGCAGCGGCATCTGGCCACCCTCGAAGCCGACCTTGACCTGGTAGCGGGCCTTGGTGCCCTTGGTGCCGCGGCCTGCGGTCTTGCCCTTCGAGCCCTCACCGCGACCCACGCGGGTCTTGGCGGTGTGGGCGCCGGGGACCGGACGCAGGTGGTGGACCTTCAGCACGCCGGGGCGCGCGGCCGCGGCGTCCTTCTTCTCGTCGGCCTTGGCGGCCGCCGGCTTCTTGGAAGAAGCCTTCTTGGCGTTCTCAGCCATCAGTCGATCTCCTCAACCTTCACGAGGTGAGAGACGGTCTTGACGTAGCCGCGCGTCTGCGCGTCGTCGGGACGGACGACCGAGTCGCCGATCCGCTTGAGACCCAGCGAACGCAGCGTGTCGCGCTGGTTCTGCTTCTCGCTCACCTTGGACTTGACCTGGGTAACCTTCAGGCGCGCGGCCATCATGCACCAACCTTCGGGGCAGCGGCGGCCTCGGCCTCCGCGCGCACGAGGCGCGCCGGGGCCACCTGGTCGAACTCGAGGCCACGCCGAGCGGCGACCGCACGGGGCTCCTCGAGCTGCTTGAGGGCCTCGACCGTCGCGTGCACGATGTTGATCGTGTTCGACGAGCCGAGCGACTTCGACAGCACATCGTGGATGCCGGCGCACTCGAGCACGGCACGCACCGGGCCACCGGCGATGACACCGGTACCGGCGGCGGCGGGGCGCAGGAGCACCACACCGGCAGCCGCCTCACCCTGGACGGGGTGAGGGATGGTCGAGGCGGCGCGGGGCACGCGGAAGAAGTTGCGCTTGGCCTCCTCGACACCCTTCGAGATCGCCAGCGGCACCTCGCGGGCCTTGCCGTAGCCGACGCCGACGACGCCGTTGCCATCGCCCACGACGACCAGCGCCGTGAAGCTGAAGCGACGACCGCCCTTGACGACCTTCGACACGCGGTTGATGGTGACGACCTTCTCGAGGAACTGGCTGTCACCGCGGTCGCGGCCACCGCGGTCGTTGCGCTGGTTGCGGTCGCGACCGCCGCGGCGCTGCTCGCGCGGCTCGCGCTCGGTGGCGGGCGCCTCGGCCGGAGCCTCGGCAGCTGCCTGCTCGGTCACGGTGTTCTCCTTGTTCTCGCTCACAGGTTCAGACCTCCCTCGCGGGCGCCGTCCGCGATCGCGGCGACGCGGCCGGCGTAGCGGTTGCCACCACGGTCGAACACGACGTCGGCGACACCGGCCGCCTTGGCGCGCTCGGCGAGGAGCTCGCCGACCTTGTGCGCCTTGGCGGTCTTGTCACCGTCGAAGGCACGCAGGTCGGTCTCGAGCGTCGAGGCCGAGGCCACGGTGTGGCCCTTCGAGTCGTCCACGATCTGGACGAACACGTGACGCGACGAACGGGTGACGACCAGGCGGGGACGCTCGGTGGTGCCGACGACCTTCTTGCGAAGGCGGGCGTGACGACGCGCGCGCGCGTCGGTCTTCGACTTCACAGCCATGGTTACTTACCAGCCTTTCCGGCCTTGCGGCGGACGACCTCGCCCGCGTAACGCACACCCTTGCCCTTGTACGGCTCGGGCTTGCGGATCTTGCGGATGTTCGCAGCCGTCTCGCCGACGGCCTGCTTGTCGATGCCGCTCACGGTGACCTTGTTGTTGCCCTCGACCGTGAACGTGATGCCAGCGGGAGGCTCGACCAGGACGGGGTGCGAGAAGCCGAGCGCGAACTCGATGTTCGAGCCCTTCTGCTGCACGCGGTAGCCCGTGCCGACGACCTCGAGGCCCTTGGTGTAGCCCTGGGTGACACCGATGATGTTGTTGTTGATGAGCGTGCGGGTCAGGCCGTGAAGCGACCGCGACTCGCGCTCGTCGTCGGGACGGGAGACCAGAACCTGGCCCTCCTCGACCTTGACCTCGAGGGGCTTGGCGACGGTGAGCGTCAGCTCACCCTTCGGGCCCTTGACAGCGACCTGCTGGCCGTCGACCGAAACGGTCACGCCGGCGGGGATGTCGATGGGAAGACGTCCAATACGCGACATGTCAGATCACCACACGTAGGCGAGGACTTCCCCACCCACGCCCTTCTGCTCGGCCTGGCGGTCGGTGAGAAGACCGGAGGAGGTGGACAGGATCGCGACGCCGAGGCCACCGAGGACCTTGGGGATCTCGTTCGACTTCGCGTAGACGCGCAGGCCGGGCTTCGACACGCGCTTGATGCCGGCGATCGACCGCTCGCGGTTCGGGCCGTACTTGAGGGTCATCGTGAGAGTCTGGCCGACGCGGGCTTCCGCGACCTCCCAGCTCGAGATGTAGCCCTCCTGCTTGAGGATCTCGGCGATGTGCGACTTGAGCTTCGAGCTCGGCAGCGACACGGAGTCGTGGTGAGCCGAGTTCGCGTTGCGCAGACGGGTCAGCATGTCTGCGACCGGGTCTGTCATTGTCATTTCGTGTTTCCTTCGTTCACCAGGTTTCGTACGCCGTTACACGACGGCCGACCTGTGGTGGTGTGGGCCCGGATGTCCCGGGCCCACAGGGTGTGTCAGGCCTGAGCGTTCTCGGCGCGGAACGGGAAGCCGAGGTGGCGCAGGAGCGCGCGGCCCTCGTCGTCCGTGTCGGCCGACGTCACGATCGTGATGTCGAAGCCGCGCACGCGGTCGATCTTGTCCTGGTCGATCTCGTGGAACACCGACTGCTCCTGGAGACCGAACGTGTAGTTGCCGTGACCGTCGAACTGCTTGGCCGACAGACCGCGGAAGTCGCGGATGCGGGGCAGCGAGAGGTTGACCAGGCGGTCGATGAACTCCCACGCGCGGTCACCGCGGAGGGTGACGTGCGCGCCGATGGCCTGGCCCTCACGCAGCTTGAACTGCGCGATCGACTTGCGTGCCTTGGTGACGACCGGCTTCTGACCGGTGATCTTGGTGAGGTCGTCGACCGCACCCTCGATCACCTTGGAGTCGCGAGCGGCCTCGCCGACACCGGTGTTCACGACGACCTTGACCAGGCCCGGGATCTGCATGACGTTGGCGTAGCCGAACTCGTCCTGCAGAGCCTTCTTGATCTCGGTGTTGTACTTCTGCTTCAGGCGGGGCTGGATCTTGCCAGCCTCCACGGCAGTGGCGGTGCTCATATTCAGAGGTCCTTGCCTGACTTCTTCGCGTAGCGCACGCGGACCGTGCGCTTCACGCCGTCCTTGACCTGCTCCTCGACGCGGTGCCCGACGCGGGTCGGCTGCTTCGTCTCGGGGTCGACCAGGGCGACGTTGGAGATGTGGATCGGCGCCTCGAAGGTCTCGATGCCGCCGGTCTTGGTGCCGCGCTGGGTCTGGCCCACGCGGTTGTGACGGGTGACGTAGTTCACGCCCTCGACGATGACGCGGTTCTGCTCGGCGAGGACCTCGAGGACCTTGCCCTGCTTGCCGCGGTCGCCGCCGTTGTCCTGCTTCTTGCCGGTGATGACCTGGACCAGGTCACCCTTCTTGATGCTGGCCATGGGTCAGATCACCTCCGGTGCGAGCGAGACGATCTTCATGAACTTCTTGTCACGAAGCTCGCGGCCGACCGGGCCGAAGATGCGGGTGCCGCGGGGCTCCCCGTCGCTCTTCAGGATGACGGCGGCGTTCTCGTCGAACTTGATGTACGAGCCGTCGGGACGACGGGTCTGCTTGACGGTGCGGACGACGACGGCCTTGACCACATCGCCCTTCTTGACGTTGCCGCCCGGGATCGCGTCCTTGACCGTGGCGACGATGACGTCGCCCAGGCCCGCGTAGCGCCGGTTGGAGCCGCCGAGCACACGAATGGTGAGCAGCTCCTTGGCGCCGGTGTTGTCGGCGACCTTGAGGCGGGATTCGTTCTGAATCACTTCTTACTCCTTGGGTTCCAAGTAGGCCCGAGGGCTTACTTGGCCTTCTCGAGGATCTCGACCAGGCGCCAGCGCTTGGTGGCGCTGAGCGGACGGGTCTCGTTGATGAGGACGAGGTCGCCGATGCCGGCGGTGTTGTTCTCGTCGTGCGCCTTCACCTTGGAGGTGCGGCGGATGACCTTGCCGTAGAGCGGGTGCTTAACGCGGTCCTCGACCTCGACGACGATGGTCTTGTCCATCTTGTCGCTGACGACGTAGCCGCGACGGGCCTTGCGGTAACCGCGGGCGTCGGCGTCGCGCACGTCGTGCTCGGCGCTCTCGTGGCCCGCGACGACCTCGGTCGCCTCAGCGGCAGCCTTCTTCGTGGTGGCCATCACTCAGCCTCTTCCTTCACGGCCTCGGCGGCGTCCGCCTTCTTGGCCTTCGTCTTCTTCGCCTTCGTCACCTCGACCGGAGCGGGCGTGGCACGGATGCCGAGCTCGCGCTCGCGGATCACGGTGTAGAGCCGCGCGATGTCGCGCTTGACCGCACGGATGCGGCCGTGGCTCTCGAGCTGGCCGGTGGCCGACTGGAAGCGCAGGTTGAACAGCTCTTCCTTGGCCTTGCGCAGCTCCTCGACGAGGCGCTGGTCTTCGAACGTGTCGAGCTCGCTCGGGGCGAGCGTCTTGGTGCCGATCGCCATTATGCGTCGCCTTCCTCGCGCTTGATGATGCGTGCCTTCAGCGGCAGCTTGTGGATGGCACGGGTCAGGGCCTCGCGAGCGAGTTCCTCGTTGACACCGGCGACCTCGAAGAGGACGCGACCCGGCTTGACGTTTGCGACCCACCACTCCGGCGAACCCTTACCGGAACCCATGCGGGTCTCGGCCGGCTTCTTGGTGAGCGGTCGGTCGGGGTAGATGTTGATCCACACCTTGCCGCCGCGCTTGATGTGACGGGTCATCGCGATACGAGCGGACTCGATCTGACGGTTGGTCACGTAAGCGGGGGTGAGGGCCTGGATGCCGTACTCGCCGAAGGAGACCTTCGTGCCGCCGGTGGCCTGGCCGTCGCGCTTGGGGTGGTGCTGCTTGCGGTACTTGACCTTGCGGGGGATAAGCATCAGGCAGACGCTCCTTCTGCGACGGGGGCCTCAGCGGAGCGGTTGTCGCGGCGGGGGCCACGGCGGTCGCCGCGCTCGCGGGCCGGCTTCTGGTTCGCCTGCTCGCGGGCCAGTTCCTTGTTGGTGAGGTCGCCCTTGTAGATCCAGACCTTCACGCCGATGCGGCCGAAGGTGGTCTTGGCCTCGTAGAAGCCGTAGTCGATGTTCGCGCGCAGCGTGTGCAGCGGCACACGACCCTCGCGGTAGAACTCCGAGCGGCTCATCTCGGCGCCGCCGAGGCGGCCGGAGACCTGGATGCGGACGCCCTTGGCGCCGGCGCGCTGCGCGCCCTGCAGACCCTTGCGCATCGCGCGGCGGAAGGCCACGCGAGCCGAGAGCTGCTCGGCGATGCCCTGGGCGACCAGCTGAGCGTCGGCCTCGGGGTTCTTGACCTCGAGGATGTTCAGCTGGATCTGCTTGCCGGTGAGCTTCTCGAGGTCGGCGCGGATGCGCTCGGCCTCGGCGCCGCGGCGACCGATCACGATGCCCGGGCGGGCGGTGTGGATGTCGACGCGGACGCGGTCACGCGTGCGCTCGATCTCGATGTTGCTCACACCGGCGCGGTCGAGCTGCGTGGTGAGGAGCTTGCGGATCTTGATGTCCTCGGCCACGTAGTCCGCGTAGCGCTGGCCCGGCTTCGTCGAGTCGGAGAACCACCGCGACACGTGGTCGGTGGTGATGCCGAGGCGGAAGCCGTACGGGTTGACCTTCTGTCCCATTACTTGCTCGCCTTCTTCGTCTTGGCAGCCGGCGCCGTCTCGGCGACCTCGGGGGTCGACAGCACGACGGTGATGTGGCTGGTGCGCTTCTTGATCTGGAACGCGCGGCCCTGGGCGCGGGGCTGGAAACGCTTGAGCGTCGTCCCCTCGTCCACGTACGCGTTCTTCACGTACAGGTCCTGCTCGTCCAGGTACTCGCCGTCCTTGTCGGCCTTCACGCGAGCATTCGCGATCGCCGAGGCGACGAGCTTGTAGATCGGCTCGCTCGCGCCCTGCTGCGCGAACTTGAGGATGGCCAGGGCCTCCTCGGCCTGCTTGCCCTTGATGAGCGCGACGACACGACGAGCCTTCTGAGGGGTCACGCGGATGTGTCGCACGCGTGCGATGGACTCCACCATTTCTCTCTCCTCTATCGCCCCCGCGTCAGCGGCGGCGGCCCTTCTTGTCGTCCTTCACGTGGCCGCGGAAGGTGCGGGTGGGCGCGAACTCGCCCAGCTTGTGGCCGACCATGGTCTCGGACACGAACACGGGGATGTGCTTGCGTCCGTCGTGCACGGCGATGGTGTGACCCAGCATTGCCGGGACGATCATCGAGCGGCGCGACCAGGTCTTGATGACGTTCTTGGTGCCGGCTTCGTTCTGCGAGACGACCTTGCGAAGCAGGTGCTCGTCGACGAAGGGGCCCTTCTTAAGGCTGCGAGGCATCTTCCTCTACTCCTACTTGCGCTTCTTGCCGGCGGTGCGACGACGGACGATGTACTTGTCGCTTTCCTTGTTGGGGTGGCGGGTACGACCCTCAGCCTGGCCCCAAGGAGTGACGGGGTGACGTCCACCGGACGTCTTGCCCTCACCACCACCGTGCGGGTGGTCCACCGGGTTCATGGCGACACCGCGGACGGTCGGGCGGACGCCCTTCCAGCGGTTGCGGCCGGCCTTGCCCCAGTTGATGTTCGACTGCTCGGCGTTGCCGACCTCGCCGATGGTGGCGCGGCAGCGCGCGTCGACGTTGCGGATCTCGCCCGAGGGCAGACGCAGCTGGGCGTACGGGCCGTCCTTCGCCACGAGGCGAACCGAGGCACCCGCCGAGCGCGCCAGCTTCGCGCCGCCGCCGGGGCGGAGCTCGATCGCGTGGATGACGGTACCGGTGGGGATGTTGCGCAGCGGCAGGTTGTTGCCGGGCTTGATGTCCGCGCCGGCACCCGACTCGACGACGTCGCCCTGCTTCAGCTTCTCGGGCGCGAGGATGTAGCGCTTCTCGCCGTCGAAGTAGTGCAGCAGCGCGATGCGCGCGGTGCGGTTGGGGTCGTACTCGATGTGAGCGACCTTGGCGTTGATGCCGTCCTTGTCGTTGCGACGGAAGTCGATGACGCGGTACTGGCGCTTGTGCCCACCGCCGATGTGGCGGGTGGTGATGCGGCCCTGGTTGTTGCGGCCACCGGTCTTGGCGAGCGGGCGCAGCAGCGACTTCTCGGGCGTCGATCGCGTGATCTCGGCGAAGTCCGCCACCGACGAGCCGCGGCGACCCGGGGTCGTGGGCTTGTACTTGCGAATAGCCATATCTCTAGTCCTCTATCCCGACCGTCAGCCGACTGCCGTGAAGATGTCGATGGTGCCCGACTTCAGGGTCACGATGGCGCGCTTGGTGTCCTTGCGCTTGCCGGTGCCGAAGCGGGTGCGGCGGGCCTTGCCGACGCGGTTGATCGTGTTGACCGCTGCGACCTTGACGCCGAAGATCTTCTCGATCGCGAGCTTGATCTCGGTCTTGGTGGCGCGGGGGTCCACGAGGAACGTGTACTTGCCCTCGTCGATGAGCCCGTAGCTCTTCTCCGAGACGACCGGCTTCAGGATGATGTCGCGCGGGTCCTTGTTCACGGCGCTCATGCCGAGACCTCCTCGGTGGCCGACTTCGAGGCGACAAACGCGTCGAAGGCGTCCTTGGTGAAGACGATGTCGTCCGAGACGAGCACGTCGTAGGCGTTCAGCTGGTCGAACGTCAGCACGTGGGCGAACGCGAGGTTGCGCAGGCTCAGGATGCTGAGGTCGTCGTCGCGGTCGATGACGACCAGGACGTTCTTGGTGGCGCCGAAACCGTTCAGGACCGACGCGGCGGCCTTGGTCGACGGAGCACCCTCGATGCCGAACGACTCCACGATGTGGAGACGCTCGCCGCGCGCGCGGTCGCTCAGCGCGCCCAGCAGGGCGGCGGCGATCATCTTCTTGGGGGTGCGCTGCGCGTAGCCGCGCGGCTTCGGGCCGTGGACGATTCCACCGCCGGTCATGTGCGGCGCGCGGATCGAGCCCTGACGGGCGTTACCCGTGCCCTTCTGCTTGAAGGGCTTGCGGCCGGCGCCCGAGACCTCACCGCGACGCTTGGTCGAGTGGGTGCCCTGGCGAGCCGCCGCGCGCTGCGCGACGACGACCTGGTGGATGAGCGGGATGTTCGTCTTGACGTCGAACAGGTCGGCGGGCAGCTCCACGGAGCCGGCCTTCTTGCCGTCTGCCTTCACGACGTCGAGCGCGAGAGTCGAGTCAGCCATGAGATTCAGGCACCCTTCACTGCGTTGCGGACGTAGACGGTGCGGCCACGCGAACCGGGGACGGCGCCCTTGACGAGCAGCAGGCCCTTCTCGGCGTCGACGGCGTGGACCGTGAGGTTGAGGACGGTCACACGGTCGTTGCCCATGCGGCCGGCCATGCGCTGTCCCTTGAAGACGCGGCTCGGGGTCGACGAGGCGCCGATCGAACCGGGCTTGCGGTGGTTGCGGTGCGCACCGTGCGAAGCCGAGACGCCCTTGAAGTTGTGGCGCTTCATGACACCCGCGGTGCCCTTGCCCTTGCTGGTGCCGACGACGTCGACCAGCTGGCCGGCCTCGAAGGTGCCGTCCACGGTGAGCTCCTGACCGAGCGAGTAGTCAGCGGCGTCGGCCGTGCGGACCTCGACGAGGTGGCGGCGAGGGGTGACGCCGGCAGCCTCGAAGTGAGCGGTCTGCGGCTTGTTCACCTTGCGGGGGTCGATCTGGCCGGCGGCGATCTGGACGGCGCTGTAGCCGTCCTTCTCGACGGTGCGGACCTGGGTCACCACGTTGGGGGCGACCTCGATCACGGTGACGGGAACGAGCTTGCCGTTCTCGTCCCAGACCTGCGTCATGCCGAGCTTGGTGCCCAGCAGAGCCTTGGAAATCTTGGAGTTGATGTCAGCCATGTCGAACCTCAGAGCTTGATCTCGATGTTGACGTCGGCCGGAAGGTCAAGGCGCATCAGCGAGTCGACGGCCTTGGGCGTCGGGTCGATGATGTCGATCAGACGCTTGTGGGTGCGCATCTCGAAGTGCTCGCGGCTGTCCTTGTACTTGTGGGGCGACCGGATGACGCACACGACGTTCTTCTCGGTCGGAAGGGGCACCGGGCCCACGACGCTCGCGCCCGCACGGGTCACGGTCTCGACGATCTTGCGGGCGGACGAGTCCAGGCCGGCGTGATCGTACGACTTCAGGCGAATGCGGATCTTCTGTCCCGCCATTTGTCTGCTCACTCTCTTTCTCGCGTCTTACCTCTCGGGCTCCCCGAGGGCATTGGACGCACGGTGGCGCTTTCGCGCCATGGCACTTCCACCAGCTGGGCTGGTGCTGCTGCACCGCTGTTCTGATGTCAAACCGGAGGCTCGCTCCGGCTCCTGCTCCCCCGGCCGGCACGCGCACGTGCGGATCCCGTTTCCGGGAGGGGGTTTCGGATGTCGTGTTCTGCTGCCCGCGGCCTAGGACCTGCGCGTATCGCGCCGCCTATGCACTGCCCTGGCAGTGATCCTGCGCACGCCAACAGGCGCGCCGGAATGTGGAACCTGACTAGTCTACGGGTCTCCCGGGCGTGTCGCAAACCCGGGCGTGTCGCGATCCGGGGTATGGAGGACCTTCCCAGTGTCGCAGGCCGTCACGATCAGAGCACAACCCGTATCCGGGCGGGACGCGCAGTGGCAGAATGGTCGTCGTTGCGCCGCCCGAACCCCTCGTCGGACGGTGTCGCCGCTCCGGCGGCGGGGAAGGGTGCTGTGGCGTCGAACGTCATCGGACCGGCGAAGACGCCGAGCGATCCGGAGCCCGAGGAGCTGAAGACCTCGGAGATCCGTCGTGTAGCGACGGCCGCCCCCGCTCCGCACCGAGCCGACTGGCGCGTGCGGTATTCGCGCGTGCTGTGGCTGAGCGACCTGCTGGTCCTCGTCGCCGTCGTCTACGGAACGCAGCTGCTGTGGTTCGGCATCGGCGGCGCGAGCGTGTCGATCCGCGAGGACTCGCGTCTCAGCGTGTTCTCGTACTGGCTGTTCTCCACCGGGCTGGTGCTGCTGTGGATGTGGTCGCTGAGCCTCATCGACTCGCGCACCGACCGCGTCTTCGGCACCGGGTCGACCGAGTACATCCGCATCATCTCGGTCAGCACCCGCCTGTTCGGCATCATCGCGATCGCCGCGTTCCTCCTGCGCGTCGACGTCGCGCGCGGCTACCTGCTCATCAGCCTGCCCCTCGGCGTGGCCGTGCTGCTGCTGGAGCGGCGGATCTGGCGGCAGTGGCTCATCAGCCGGCGGCGGCGCGGCGAGTTCAGCGCCCGCGTCCTGCTCGTCGGCTCGGAGCGCTCGGTCGCCCAGATCGGCGAAGCGCTCACGCGGGTGCCGAGTGCCGGCTACCACGTCGTCGGGGCGTGCGTCCCCGGCGGCCGCGAACGCAGCGGCGACGAGGTCGACGGCCTGGGGATCCCGGTCCTCGGCGACGTGACGGCCGTGGCCGCGGTCCTGCGGGCGGCATCCGCCGACACCGTGGCCATCACCAGCACCGACGATCTCCCGCCCTCGAGCGTCAAGCGCCTCTCGTGGGATCTCGAGGCCGGCAGGCAGCATCTCGTGCTCGCGCCGAGCATCGTCGACGTCGTCGGCCCGCGCATCCAGACGCGGCCGGTGGCCGGCCTTCCGCTGATCCACGTCGAGACGCCTCGCTACAGCAAGGGCCAGAAGGTGGTCAAGCGCTCCACCGACGTGGTGCTGGCCGCGGTGGCGCTGGTCCTCCTCAGTCCCGTCATGCTGGCGATCGCCGCGGCGATCCGCGCGACCTCCCGAGGACCCGCCCTGTTCCTCCAGACCCGCGTGGGCCTGGACGGGCGCGAGTTCCGGATGGTCAAGTTCCGCACCATGGTCCACAACGCCGAAGAGCTCCTGACCGACGTGCACGCTCTGCAGGACGCCGGCAACGAGGTGCTGTTCAAGATGCAGCGCGATCCGCGCGCGACCAGGATCGGCGCTTTCCTGCGCCGCTACAGCCTCGACGAGCTGCCGCAGCTGTTCAACGTGGTCACGGGGTCGATGTCCCTCGTGGGTCCGCGACCGCCGCTTCCGCGTGAAGTGGCCAAGTACGCGGACCACGTCCACCGGCGGTTCATGGTCAAGCCGGGGATCACGGGCCTGTGGCAGGTGTCCGGGCGCTCGAGCCTGTCGTGGGAGGAGTCGGTGCGCCTCGATCTGTCGTACGTCGAGAACTGGACGCTCGTCGGCGATCTGGTGATCCTCTTCCGGACCGCGCGCGCAGCGTTGCGCCCGGGCGGAACCGCCGCGTGACCGGCCTCATCGTCACCGAGTGGATCGAGCCCGCCGGCGGAGCCGAGCGCGTGCTGGACCGCCTGGCGATGCTCTTCCCGAACGCGGACATGCTGGCGCTGTGGAACGACGCGCCGGGGCGGTACCCCGATCGCATCGTGCGCGAGACGTGGCTGGCACGCACGCCGCTGCGACGCCGGAAGGCGCTCGCGCTTCCCGTGATGCCGATCACGTGGCGCATCCCCCGCCGGCGCGGCCACGACTGGACCCTGGTCAGTTCGCATGCCTTCGCCCACCATGTCCGCGCCGAGGCCGGCGCACCCAAGCTCGTCTACGCGCACACGCCGGCCCGGTATCTGTGGGCTCCCGAGCTCGACGCCCGCGGCGACAACCTGGCCGCTCGCGTCGCGGGGCCGCCGCTGCGCGCGATCGACCGCCGCGCGGCGGCGGGCGCCACCGCGCTGGCCGCGAACAGCCGGTTCGTCGCCGAGCGCATCGCCCGATCCTGGGACCGCGAGGCGACCGTCGTGCACCCGCCGGTGGATGTCGCCGCGATCCGGTCAGGCGCTTGGCGCGGCGACCTCACCGACAGCGACCGGCGGGTGCTCGACGCGCTCCCGGCGGACTTCGTGCTCGGGGTGTCGCGCTTCATCCCCTACAAGCGGATGGACGAGGTCATCGCCGTGGGCGAGGCGCTGGACCGTCCGGTCGTGATCGCCGGCTCCGGGCCGCTCGAGGCCGAGCTGCGCGCCGCGGCGGACGCGGCATCCGTTCCCGTTCAGGTGCTCGTCGCACCCAGCGACGCGCTCGTGCGGGCGCTCATGGAGCGGGCGTCGCTGTTCGTCTTCCCGCCCGTCGAGGACTTCGGGATCGTCGCCGTCGAGGCGATGGCGGCCGGGACGCCCGTCATGGCGAATCGGCGCGGAGGGGCGGAGGAGTCCGTGGTCGACGGGGTCAGCGGGGCTCTGTTCGACCCTCGCTCCGCCGCCGAGACGACCGCCGCCGCAGACGTGTGCGCGGGCATTCCCCGCGACCGGGTCAGCACGCACGCGATGCGGTTCGACGCCGAGGCCTTCGACAGCGATCTGCTCGCGTGGCTCTCCCCCTACGTGCCGGACGCGGCGTCCGGGTCAGACCAGCGCTTCCAGACCGGCATGCGTGCCGACGAAGGATCGGATGCGTGAGGTGAACACGCTCGTGTCGAAGTCCGCGGCGCGCGCGATGCAGTCCTGCGGGCGCGCCTCGAGCGCACGGGCCACGGCATCGCGCAGCTCGCCGCGCTTCCACGTCGCCACGTGCGCGCCCGTCACGCCCTCGATGACCGACTCGGACGCCCCGCCGACGGCGTTGGCGATGACCGGCGTCCC
Source organism: Microbacter sp. GSS18 (assembly GCA_029319145.1). Lineage (NCBI taxonomy): Bacteria > Pseudomonadati > Bacteroidota > Bacteroidia > Bacteroidales > Porphyromonadaceae > Microbacter > Microbacter sp. GSS18. Next base: position 2,295,635 of record CP119753.1, read on the forward strand.
CGAGGCCATGGCCTCGACGGGCACGATCCCGAAGTCCTCGACGGGCGCGAACACGAGGGCGGACGCGCGCCGGTAGATCGCCCGCAGCAGCGCGTAGGACGGCTGGTGGACGAGCACGACGGGAATGCCCGCCCGCGCGCCGATCTCGCGGAGGTGGCGCTCCTCGGGCCCGGCCCCGGCGAGCACGACCGGCATCCCCGAGGCGAGGCCCGCTTCGATCACGGCGTCGAGGCGCTTGTAGGGCACGAAACGGCTGACGCCGAGCAGGAATTCGCTCGGGAGGGCATCGAGCGCCCGCTGCTCCTGGTCGGTGAGATCCAGCGGTGCGGCGAAGGCTCCGACGTCGACCGGCGGGTAGATGACCTCGGCCTCGCGATCCCACTTCTCGGCGATGCGCGCCGCGATGTAGCGGCTGTTCGCGGCGATCGCGGTGGCCTCGCCGGCGCGACGGCGGTCGATGGGCTTGAGCGCCGCCGACATCGCACGCGCCGCGAGGCTGTCGCCGCGCTGATCGAGTTCGGGAACCCACACGTAGCGGGCCGGGGTGTGCGCGTACACGAGCTTGGGGACATCGCGCGCGGGGCCGCCGAATCGGACGTGATGTGCGAACACATGGCTGCTCGCGAGGATCCAGTCCGCGTCCCGCTCCGGCAGCGAGCGCCACACGGCGGGCATGAACGGCAGCGCGAGCGCCTTGCTCCGGCGCAACGGCGTTCGCGCCAGCACCGTCTCCTCGACGTCGGCGAAGCGCCCGCCGCTGTCGTTCCAGAGGCAGACGCGGCCGGCATCCGGGAACGTCTGGACGAGCGTCTCGAAGACGTTCTCGGATCCGCCGCTCGCCTCGAGCCACTCGTGGACGATCAGGCCGGCCATGCGGCTTCCCCCGGGGAGGAGCCTGGGCTCGGCCTGCGGTGTGCTGCGGTCATCGTTGCCCCTAAGTCGGCGGGTCGGGCACCCCGCTCTGCGTTTCGGGTCGGGATCCCGAATCGCTTCCCCCAGAGCGGGTCCCCCCATCCTAGAGGGATCGCCCTGCCGCGACGCAAGCCCCGGTCAGCCAGCGGATTCGCCCGTCAGTTCGCCGCACGCGCCGTCGATCGCGACGGGAGTGTCGGTCACGGTGGGCGTCCACCGCACCGAGAGCGGCCCCAGGTCGCCCTCGGGCAGCACGCTCGTGTACGACACGGTCTGCGTCTCGCCGCGGTCGAGCAGGATCGACACGCTCTCGGCGTCGCGGCCTTCTTCGACTCCCGTCCGCGCGAGCGCGGGGGCGTCGCCGCCCACCGGATCCACCCGATCCACCGACGAGCCCGGCGGGGCGACGTAGACGATGTCGAGGAGCATGCTCGTCTTGGCTCCGCCGTAGGTGGGCGTGCGGCGCGAGAGGATGTGGAAGGTCAGATCGTCGCGGTCGACGCTGTTGGTCATCGTCACCGAGGTCGTGACCGAGCGCGCCTCGACGTCGCACGTGACCGAGACCGAGGCGTCGAGGTAGTACTCCATCTTGCCGACGCCGGAGTCGTTGATGAAGATCCCCACCTCGGTCGCCGCGGTGTTGTCGGTCGCGAGCTCGCCGGTGATCCCGAGCTGTGCGGCCGCCGCCTCCTCCTCCTCGCGCGGGAACCACGCGTACACCCGCTGCTCGTCGGCCGACTTCTGCAGCGCCTCGATCATGCGCAGCGGGTCCCACTTGCCGACCACGAGCTTGTTGAACACCGCGGCCGACGCGGACGCGAAGAACGCGTCGGCGGGCTCTTGCGAACCGGGATAGCGCAGGTACGTCTCGCTGAGGAGCTCCTGGACGACGTTGTCGGCGTTCAGCTTGATGCCGTCGACCTTGACGCCCCCGGTGACCTCGAGCATGTGCGACAGGGCGACCGGGTCCAGCGAGAACACGCCGTCCACCTGCACGCCCGTCTCGGCGAGGATCCCCTGGAACATCTTGGCCGAAGTCGGGAAGTTGGGCGTCTTGGTGTAGTTCTGCACGAACCGCGCCCACTCGTCGTCGTACAGCGCCATCGTCTCGGCGGGAAGATCGACGAACTGCCGGTTGTACAGCGCCCACTCGTTGAAGGTCGTCGAGCTGGACTGCTCGCCCATCGTCACGCGGCCCTTGTCGACGTTGATGAGCATCGACGCCGCGGGGTTGCCGCCCGTCGCCCGGATCTCGGCGTTGTTCTGGAACATCACGAAGTACGTGCGCGAGCCGTCGTCGCCGAGGATGTCGAGGGCCGTCGGCAGCACCCCGGTCGCCGTGTGGACCAGCGGAGCCGTCTCGTCGATGACGTCGACGACCTCGCCGACCGCGTCGTCGACGATCGGCAGCAGCGAGCTGCGGTCGATGCCCGCCACCTGGTTGCGTGCCTGTGCGAAGGCCGCGTCGATGCCCGGCAGGACGTCGACGACCGCCTTGAACGGCTCGAGGTTGAACCCGCCGTCCGAGAAGCGGATCTTGGTCTGGTCGACCGCGCCGAGGATCTCGAAGCTGGCCGGCAGGGCGTCACGGACCAGGATGTGCGCCGCGATGGTCGCATCGCGCACCGCCGCGACGTTCGGCCCGACTCCGGGGATCCAGCTCGCGAACTCCCACAGCGGGCCGTTCACCGTGTCGTCGGCGCTCGACGTGTGGGCGAGGATGCTCTCGGCTGCCGCGTCGAACTGCTCGGTGTCGCCCTCGCGCACGAGCGCGGGCACGCTGCTGAGCTCGGACTGCGCCGCCTCGAGGTCGTCGCGCACCTCGAGCGCCTGGCCCGCCAGCGCGACTCCCCCGATGCCGAGCGCCGCGAGCACCACGACGAAGCCGCCGATGATGCCGACGACCCACGGCCAGCGGCGACGCCGGCGGCGTACGGGGCGCTCTGCGTCGGGCGCGGCGAGATCGTCGAAAGTGTCGGGCACCCTCGCATCTTAGGCGAGCGAGCGCCCGGATTCGCCGTGAGCATCCGGGGAACCCGCCCACAGACGCCGAAAGGGGGCCGGACCCGAGGGTCCGACCCCCTTCACGGGGTGCGAAGTCCTTACTTCAGGATCTTCGTGACGGTGCCGGCACCGACGGTGCGGCCACCCTCACGGATCGCGAAGCCGAGGCCCTCCTCCATGGCGATCGGCTGGATCAGCTCGACCGACATGTCGGTGGTGTCGCCGGGCATGACCATCTCGGTGCCCTCGGGCAGCGTGATGACGCCGGTGACGTCGGTGGTGCGGAAGTAGAACTGCGGGCGGTAGTTCGTGAAGAACGGGTTGTGGCGGCCACCCTCGTCCTTGGACAGGATGTACGCGGTGCCCTCGAAGTTGGTGTGAGGGGTGACCGAGCCGGGCTTCACGATGACCTGGCCGCGCTCGACCTCGTCACGCTTGGTGCCGCGGAGCAGCAGACCGCAGTTCTCGCCGGCCCACGCCTCGTCGAGCTGCTTGTGGAACATCTCGATACCGGTGACGGTCGTCTTCTGCGTCGGACGGAGGCCCACGATCTCGACCTCCGAGTTGATCGCGAGGGTACCGCGCTCGGCACGGCCGGTGACGACGGTGCCACGACCGGTGATGGTGAAGACGTCCTCGACGGGCATGAGGAACGGCTTGTCCTTGTCACGCACCGGGTCCGGGATCGACTCGTCGACGGCCTCCATGAGGTCGAGGATCGACTGAACCCACTTCTCGTCGCCCTCGAGGGCCTTCAGGCCCGAGACCTGGACGACGGGAGCGTTGTCGCCGTCGAAGTCCTGGCTCGAGAGCAGCTCGCGGACCTCGAGCTCGACGAGCTCCAGGATCTCCTCGTCGTCGACCATGTCGGCCTTGTTCAGCGCGACGAGCAGGTAGGGGACGCCGACCTGCTTGGCGAGCAGCACGTGCTCGCGCGTCTGGGCCATCGGGCCGTCGGTGGCGGCGACCACGAGGATCGCGCCGTCCATCTGGGCGGCACCGGTGATCATGTTCTTGATGTAGTCGGCGTGACCGGGGGCGTCGACGTGAGCGTAGTGACGCTTCGGGGTCTCGTACTCGACGTGCGAGATGTTGATCGTGATGCCGCGCTGGCGCTCCTCGGGAGCCGAGTCGATCGACGCGAAGTCGCGCAGCACGTTGGTTGCCGACGGATACTTGTCGGCGAGCACCTTCGAGATCGCCGCGGTGAGCGTGGTCTTGCCGTGGTCGACGTGACCGATCGTTCCGATGTTCACGTGCGGCTTGGTCCGCTCGAACTTGGCCTTAGCCACTGGGTCCTCCTCAGGACTGTCGTGTAGAAGCTCCGGGCGCTGGTTTGCGACCGGTTCTCTACGGGGATTCCTCCACCTTAGTGGAGAGGTTCTGGTGGTTCTTCTTATGCAGTTGTGACCGGATGCCGGGACGCGCGCGCCCCGGCATCCGAAGCGTTACTCGCCCTTGTTCTTCTGGACGATCTCGTCGGCGACGGCCTTGGGGACCTCGGCGTAGCTGTCGAACTCCATCGAGTAGACGGCACGGCCCGAGGTCTTCGAGCGCAGGTCGCCGATGTAGCCGAACATCTCGGACAGCGGCACGTTCGCACGCACCACCTTGACGCCGGCGGCGTCCTCCATCGACTGGATCTGGCCACGGCGGCTGTTCAGGTCGCCGATGACATCGCCCATGTACTCCTCGGGAGTACGGACCTCGACGGCCATGAGCGGCTCGAGGATGACCGGGCTCGCCTTGCGAGCGGCCTCCTTGAAGCCCATGGAGCCGGCGATCTTGAACGCCATCTCGGACGAGTCGACGTCGTGCGACGCACCGTCGGTGAGGGTCGCCTTGACGCCCACCATCGGGTAGCCGGCGAGGATGCCGACCTGCATGGCGTCCTGGAAGCCCGCGTCGACCGAGGGGATGTACTCGCGCGGAACGCGGCCACCGGTGACCTCGTTGCCGAACTCGTAGATCTTGTCGCCCTCGACCTCCATGGGCTCCAGACGGAACTGGATCTTCGCGAACTGACCCGAGCCGCCCGTCTGCTTCTTGTGGGTGTAGTCGTGACGCTCGACGGTCTTGCGGATCGTCTCGCGGTAGGCCACCTGGGGCTTGCCGACGTTCGCCTCGACCTTGAACTCGCGCTTCATGCGGTCCACGAGGATGTCGAGGTGCAGCTCGCCCATGCCCTTGATGACCGTCTGGCCGGTCTCGGCGTTGAGCTCGACGCGGAACGTCGGGTCCTCTTCGGCGAGCTTCTGGATGGCCAGCGACAGCTTCTCCTGGTCGGCCTTGGTCTTCGGCTCGATGGCGACCTCGATGACCGGCTCGGGGAACGTCATCGACTCGAGGACGACCTGCTCCGAGGCGTCGCACAGGGTGTCGCCGGTCGTGGTGTCCTTCAGGCCGATGACGGCGTAGATGTGCCCCGCCGTGACCGACTCGACCGGGTTCTCCTTGTTGGCGTGCATCTGGAAGATCTTGCCGATGCGCTCCTTGCGGCCCTTCGTGGAGTTCACGACGGCCGAGCCGGAGTCGAGGTGACCCGAGTACACGCGGATGTAGGTCAGGCGACCGAAGAACGGGTGCGAGACGACCTTGAACGCGAGCGCCGCGAACGGCTCGTCGCGGTCGGCGTGACGCTCGATGATCTTCTCTTCGTCCTTGGGGTCGTGCGCCTCGATCGAGGGCACGTCCAGGGGCGAGGGGAGGAAGTCCACGACGGCGTCGAGCATGGGCTGCACACCGCGGTTCTTGAACGCCGAGCCGCAGAGCACCGGGTACGCCTCGCCGGCGATGGTGAGCTTGCGGATCGCGCCCTTGATCTCCTCGGGGGTGAGTCCCTCGCCGCCGAAGTGCTTCTCGAGCAGGACCTCGTCGGACTCGGCGACGGCCTCGAGCAGCTTCTCGCGGTACTCGGCGACCTTGTCGACCATGTCGGCCGGGATCTCCTGGATCTCGTACTTGGCGCCCATGGTCACGTCGCCCTTGGCGTCGCCCGGCCACACCAGCGCGCGTTCGTAGATCAGGTCGATGACGCCGACGAAGTCGTTCTCGGCGCCGATCGGCAGCTGCAGCACGAGCGGGGTCGCCTTCAGGCGGCTGATGATGGTGTCGACGGTGAAGTAGAAGTCCGCGCCGAGCTTGTCCATCTTGTTGACGAAGCAGATGCGGGGGACGTTGTACTTGTCGGCCTGGCGCCACACGGTCTCGGACTGGGGCTCGACGCCCTCCTTGCCGTCGAAGACGGCGACGGCGCCGTCGAGGACGCGGAGCGAGCGCTCCACCTCGACGGTGAAGTCGACGTGACCGGGCGTGTCGATGATGTTGACCTGGTTGTTCTCCCAGAAGCACGTCACGGCGGCCGAGGTGATCGTGATGCCGCGCTCCTGCTCCTGCTCCATCCAGTCGGTGGTGGCAGCGCCGTCGTGCGTCTCGCCGATCTTGTGGTTGACGCCCGTGTAGAACAGGATGCGCTCGGTCGTCGTCGTCTTGCCGGCATCGATGTGCGCCATGATGCCGATGTTGCGGACCTTGTTGAGGTCGGTGAGCACTTCTTGTGCCACGGGTGTCTTCCTTACCTGGATCGGGAGGTGTTTCGGTGTCGCCGGCCGGGACGGTGGCCCCGGCCGGCGAACGGAGGCTGTTACCAGCGGTAGTGCGCGAAGGCGCGGTTCGACTCGGCCATCTTGTGGGTGTCCTCGCGGCGCTTGACCGCGGCACCGAGGCCGTTCGAGGCGTCGAGGATCTCGTTCTGCAGACGCTCGGTCATCGTCTTCTCACGACGACCCTTGGCGTAGCTGACGAGCCAGCGCAGCGCGAGCGTGTTCGCGCGGTGCGGCTTGACCTCGACGGGCACCTGGTAGGTCGAACCGCCGACGCGACGGCTCTTGACCTCGAGCGTCGGGCGGACGTTGTCCAGGGCCTTCTTGAGCGTGGCGACGGCGTCCTGGCCGTTCTTCGCCTCGACGCCCTGGAGGGCGCCGTAGACGATGGCCTCGGCGATCGACTTCTTGCCGTCGACGAGGATCTTGTTGACCAGCTGGGTCACGACGGGGGCGCCGTAGACCGGGTCGTTGACGACGGGGCGCTTCGGGGCGGGTCCCTTACGAGGCATCTTTCTCAGCCCTTCTTCGCGCCGTAGCGGCTGCGAGCCTGCTTACGGTTCTTGACAGCCTGGGTGTCGAGCGCACCGCGGACGATCTTGTAGCGGACACCGGGGAGGTCCTTGACACGGCCGCCGCGGACGAGCACGAGCGAGTGCTCCTGCAGGTTGTGGCCCTCGCCGGGGATGTACGCGGTGACCTCGGTGCCGTTGCGGAGCTTGACACGGGCGACCTTGCGCATCGCCGAGTTCGGCTTCTTCGGGGTCGTCGTGTACACGCGGGTGCAGACGCCCGCCTGCTGCGGGTTCGACTTCAGTGCGGGAGCCTTGGTCTTGGCGACCTTCGGCGACCGGCCCTTGCGAACCAACTGCTGAATGGTTGGCACGTTCTCTCCTATGTAGTGCTGCACGGTGACAGCGTTCGTGGTCTCCCCCGGGCGTCGGATCTCGCGATCCGCGTGTCCCGGGCTCACGTGGACCCACCCGTGGGTCAGAATGATCCGACGCACGCTGTGCGGTGGGTATGCCGTGGGGGTGGCCTGTTCGCAGGCCCGTCCCTGAGATGATGCGCTCGACGCTCCGCGCGGGCGTGCCGGGGCACGTCGCATGGCGCGCGCGAACGCACACCCGATCCATGATACGTGAGGTGGTGCGGGACGAGCAAACGCCGTTGCTCGGCATCACCCGAGAATCGTGGCGATGCCCGCGACGGCCGCGGCGATGACGCCCGCGACGACCGCGACGGCGATCAGCACCCGCGAGAACGCCCGGCGCCGGCGCGCGCGGGCGATGCCGTCCCCGGGAACGGCGCCGCCCGACGGCGGCGCGGGCACCGGATCGCGCGGCACCCGCACCGCGCCGTCGGCGCGCGGCCGCTGCGGCGACCGGAGGGCGTCGGCATCCGGCTCCACCGCACGGCGGTCGCCCGGCGTCCGGGCCGGCGCCGCCGCCGGACGGGAGCGCCGGGGGCGCCGCTCCGTCTCGTCGACGTCCTCGTGCGCGGAGACCGCGGTCGGGCCGAGCGCGCCCGCCGACGATCCCGTCGCAGCGTCGCGCGGTCGCGACGAGACGACCGTGGTGTCCGGGTCGTCGGCGCGCGGCCGCGGCGACCGGACGGTGTCGTCGCGGTCGCCCTCCTCGCGGTCGCCACGGTCCGGGGCGTCCGCGCCGTGGTCAGTCGGCGTCACGACCGCTCTCGTCGGAGACCAGCGACACCTCGGCGTCGCCGACCAGGAAGCGCGCCGGGAGCGGATGCAGGCTCCCCGGCTCGATCTCGGTCTCGCCGCCGTCGCTGCCGATGAGCACCGTGCCGTTCGTCGAGCCGAGGTCCACGATGTGCCACAGCGCGCCGTCGCGCTGCAGTCGCGCGTGCGTCTTCGAGATCGTCCCGTCCGGGATCGGCACGAGCTGGGCTCCCGGGAACGCCGACGAGGGTGTCGGGCGGCGCCCGATGATGACGACGTCGGCCGTCAGCGGGATCGACTCCCCCGACGGGACCGTGAGCGACCAGCGCACGCGGCGCCGGCGGGCGATCTCGGTGCGCTCGAACTCGTCGTCGGGGATCTCGGGGCGCACGTGCTGCGCCGATACCGACGAGCGCGCGGACCGCGGACCGTCCGCCACCGGCGCGGCGGCGATGGCCGACACCTCGTCGGACTCCTCAGGGAACGGCTCGGCCACGATGCGCGAGGGCGCGGTGGCGGGAGCCGCGTCCGACGGAGCCCAGGGCTCCGCGGTCTCGCGAGCCGCCATCGGCGGCACGTGGGTGACCGCCGCGGTGCGCGCCGGGGCCGGGGCGGGCTCGTCCGAGCGCCCAGGGACGGCGGCGATCGGCGCGGGGGCGTCGCTCACGCCGCCCGTCATCTCGCCGGCGGTGTCGACATCGGTGTCCAGGTCCGTCCACGGCTCCGCGCGACGCGCCGACGCCGGCGTCGCCGCGAGCGGCTCGGCCGCCGCGGCGGCGACCGGAGCCGGGTCGGCGTCGGGCACGGGCTCGTCCGCGGCGTCCCCTGCGGCCACCGCTGCGGCGGCCACGGCCGGAGCAGGAGCAGGAGTGGGAGCAGGAGCAGGAGCAGGAGCCGCCGGCGCCGGAGCGGCCGCGGCGACCGGAGCCGGCGGCGCCGCCGGGACGACGGGAGGAGCAGCGGGGGCGGCGGCGGGCCGGGCGGCGGGAGCGCGCGGCGCGGGCGGCGGAGGCACCGCGGTGGAGCGGGCGCGGGCCGGGCCGCGCGCCGGCCCCGCGGCGGCGCCCAGCCAGCGGGCCGAGCCGAAGCCGACCACACTCGCCCACACGGGGAGCACGAGGGCGGCGAGCACCGTCATGCCCGCGCCGAAGCCGAACGAGCGGCCCACGCGGTGGCACGCCACGACGATGACCACCCACAGGGCCACGGACCCGATGCCGGGGACGAAGGCCAGCAGCACGAGCCAGCCCGAGAGCCCGCCGAGCTCGAGGAGCACGAAGATGTTGAGAAACGGCACCCACGCCTTCCACCGCTCGCGGCCGCTCTTGCCGAACACGGCTGCCAGGGCGAGGGCCGTCCAGACGTACAGCGCTGCGCCCAGGAGCAGCGAGATCGCGATGGCGGCGATGACCGGGGTCGGGTCTTGCGTGGTCATGGTGCGTTGCGTGCGGCCGCGGCGGGCGCGCGCTTCCCCCTCTCGGAGTGGATCCGGTCGGCGCGGGCGGGCGCCAGCGGACGGACGAACGACTTCAACGATACGGTCATGGCGACCCGGCGCCAGAACGTCAGACCACGACGGATGGCGCCCCGCTCGACATCCACGCGGCGCCAGTAGTCGTCGGCGAGGTCCTCGCCGACCTCCTCGCCGCCGAACACGGCACGGTCGGCGGTCGTCGCCAGCCGTGCGCCGTCCGCGGTGCCGAGTGCGTCGGCCAGCTCGGTCCGCGTCAGGCGGCGGGGAGCCGGGAGCCCGGCGTCCACGGCGGCGTCGACGTATTCGTCCCAGCCGCCGACGATGCGGCCCTCCGCGGTCCCGGCGCGCCGCCGGCCACGGCGCCGGACGGCCTTGGCCGCGACGATGACGAGGAAGGGCGCGAAGGCGACGAAGATGAGCAGCATCCCGATGCCGGCGATCCGCGCGAGGCGCCACAGCCATGTCAGATCGATCGCGTCGGCGGCGCCGGCGCGTTCGCGCACGCCGGTGTCCTCCTGCAGCGAATCGGGGGGCACGACCTCCTCGACCGCCTCGGGGCGCACATCGGTGACGTTCTCGGGATCGCGCGCCTCGGTCACCACCAGGCTCGGCGAGCGCGTGTGCTGGGGCGTGACGTCGACGGGCACCCAGGCGCCGTCGGCGGACTGCACCTCGATCCACGCGGCCAGGTCCTGCGCGCGGCAGACGCCCTCGTCGCACACCGGAAGCCCGGCGTCGTCCGACGACAGCCGCGCCCCCACGACGACGCGGCTGGGGAACCCGAGTTCGCGCGCGATGAGCGCGGCGGCGACGGCGAACTGCTCGTCGTCGCCGATCGCGGCGACGTAGACGCCCGATGCCTCGGCCCGAGGGTCGTCCTCCCGCTCGAGCAGACGCGCGAACATCGCCTGGATGCGTGCCAGCGAGTGCCCCGATGCACTGGGCTGGAAGCTGTAGTCCTCGAGGGAGCTCATCCACACGGACCCCGCGTCCTCGTCGAGGCCGTGGCTGAGGTATCCGCGCTCGCGCAGCAGGGCGACGAGCCCGGCCAGCGCCGCCCCGTCGGATCCCGACGCGTGACGCTCGACCCACACGGTCAGGGCCTCGGGTGCGGCGACCGACGACGGCGCGCCGCCGGGAGCCGTGATCGACGACGGCGAGCGGGGCGCCGGCTCCACGGCGTCGACCCGCACGACGTCGCCCGCGGCCAGCCCGCCGTCGGCGGTCTGCACGCCGGCCCAGGCGGTGCGGTTGTAGTAGAAGCTGTCGGCGAGCGCGCCCTGACGCGGACCGCCGAAGTCGACCGAGCGCACGCGCCCGACCGTCGGCATCCAGATCCCCTCGAGCGCGCCGATGGTGATCTCGGCCGCCAGCGCTTCGCCGTCGCCGGCCTCGAGGACGGCGGGGACCCGCACGAAGCGCGCGTCGTCGAGCGCGCCGTCGTCGCCGGAGCGGAAGACCTCGCCGTCGTACGTGTCGAGCGTCGCCAGGCGGATCCGCTCGGGAAGCGGGCCGTCGGCGGTGACCGTGAACAGGACCTCGTCGGCGCGGTCGTCGGCGAACTGCGCTCGATACCGCGTGAGCGGACTGACCGCCGCCGACAGGGCGATGTCGGGGCCCGCCGCCGCCCGCAGGACGTCGCGTTCGGTGCCTTCGGCGGCGAACGGCACCACGACGACCGCGACCGCGAGCGCGACGGCGACCATGCCGCCCGCGAGCAGTCCGCGGCGGCGGTCCGCCGCCGTCCGCCGCCGCGCGAGGGTGACGCCGCTGGTCTCGGCGCCGAACGCGAGCGCCCGCATCCGCTCGTCGGTGCCGCGCCACACCAGCCACGCCAGGCACGCCAGGAAGGTCAGCGCGCCCAGCGTCGTCTCCACCGGAGCGGGAATCGCGACGGGCCCCGCCTCGAGCGGGTCGCTGACGACGGGAGCGCCGAACAGCAGGCCGAACGAGGTCATCGCCGCGGCCACGGGGATGGCGGCGTAGGCGAGACGGTCCCGCCGCCACGCCAGCAGGAGCAGGGCGCACGTCCCGGCCAGGAAGACAGCGAGGGCGGGGACGAGCAGATTCCGGTAGGTCCCGACGGGCAGGTCTACGGTGACGAGGTCCTTCCAGCCGACCACGACGCCCGTGACCAGCTCGCCCACCCCCTGCCCGAGCGCCCCCGCGTCCGACAGCCGCGCCGGGATCGCCAGCGGGATGCCCAGCACCAGGAAGGCGACCGCGACCACCCAGATCGTGGTCGTGGCCCGCCACGCGAGCCGGCCGGCCACCGTGGCGATGACGCCGCCGGCGATCACGGCGCCGCCCGCCGTGACGAAGAGCCACGGCGTGCGGTAGACCGGCCAGGCGGCGACGAAGGCGATCACGACGATCGCCGCGGCGAACACCGAGCCGGCGACGACGCGGGGCTGCGGCCGCCGCGCCCGCGTCGTGTCATCCGACCTCGTGCTCACGACGCCGCTCCCCGATGGAGGAGCCCGGTGAGGTCGTCGAGGGTGCCGACCGTGAGCACGGTCAGGCCCGACAGCACCTGCATCCGCGGGTGCGCCCGCTCGTCGCACACGACCGCGATCACGACGGTGTCGACCGGGAAGGTCAGCGCGGCCTGCTGCAGGCGGGCGAGCGAGACGGTGGACCCCACGACCAGCAGCGCGACCGACGTTCCGGCGCCGCTCTCCCCCACGAGCCGGCAGACGTCGGCGATGGGGGCGGCGTCCTCGATTCGGGTCACGCCGCTGAAGCCGTCGAGCATGGCCCGCGGCGACGACGCCGGAAGGCGGCGGATCGATCGCAGCCGGGTGCGCACGACGCGCGGCACCTCGGCGCCGACGACGATCTCGACATCGCGCGCGTCCTGGATCGCCCGCAGGCCGAGCGACGCCGCGCACGAGACCGCGAGCTCGAACTCGTCGTCGTCGAGGCTCTCGCCGGCTCCCAGCCCCAGCACGACCGCCATGCGCGACCGGCGGGACTCCTCGTACTGGCGCACCATGAGCCGGCCCGTCTTCGCCGTCGACTTCCAGTGCACCTGCCGCTGCGCGTCGCCGGGCGCGTACTCGCGGATGGCGTGGAAGGACATGTCGGCGTCGACGAGGCGCCTGGTCGCGGTGCCCTCGAGGTCGCGGATCAGGCCCGCCCCGGTCGAGGGCAGCGCGACCGTGCGCGGGTGGACGTAGAGCTCGTGCACGTCGGCGAAGGCGTGCTCGCGGCGCAGGAGCCCGACGGGGTCGCTGCGGACGGTCGTGGCGGGACCGACCGTCACGATGCCGCGGCGCAGTCCCGGGATCTCGATCTCCTGCGCGTCGGACTGGCCCGGGCGCAGGAGCGGCACGCCGAACTCGACCAGTCCCTCGCCGACGGGGATGTCGAGCCGCCCGGGGAGCACCGGCCTCCGGTGGACGTTGCGCACCTCGATCGCGCCGGTGATGCGCTGACCCGCCGTGATGTGCTCGCGCGAGAGCATGAGGTCGACGTCGTAGGAGCGCACGCCGAACAGGAACGGGATGCTGGCCGCCAGCAGCAGCAGCGACGCCACGCCCGCGATCATCCACTCGACCCACCCGAAGGCGATGCCCAGCCCCAGCCCCGCGGTGGCCGCGAGGACGACCAGGGCCCCCGCCGGCCGGACCGTGCGCGCCGTCCAGTCCGCCCCGTCCCGTGCGGCGGCGACCAGCGCGCGTCGCGCGCGGGTCCACCACACCACGACGCGCACCAGGGAGCGGCCGCCCGAGCCGCCCGCGACGGACGTGGCGGTCTCCTCGCCGCGGCCGCCGCTCCCGGTGGCGACGGTCGTGCGGGTCAGACGCGGATCGCCGAGGCTCATACGGCCTCGCGGCTGCTGGGCGGATCGACGTCGAGCAGCACCTGGCCCACGACCGACTCGGGGGTGACGCCGTCGAACTCGGCCTCCGGCAGCAGGATCAGCCGGTGCGACAGCACCGCGACGGCGAGCGCCTTGACGTCGTCCGGGGTCCCGTAGGTGCGTCCCCGCGACACCGCGCGGGTGCGCACGGCGCGCGTGAGTGCGAGCGCACCGCGGATGCTCACGCCCAGCCGGACCTCGTCGGCCGAGCGGGTGGCGTCCACGATCCGGGCGATGTAGTCCAGCACGAGCGCGTCGACGTACGCCTGCGACGCCAGGTCGGCCATCCCCACCATCGCCTGCGGCGTGATGATCGGCGCGAGGTCGGCGACGGGCACGGCAGCCCCGTCGAGGATGCGGACGGTGGCGGCGTGGTCGGGGTACCCCAGCGACGTGCGCATCATGAAGCGGTCCAGCTGCGCCTCGGGAAGCTGGTAGGTGCCCGCCTGCTCGACCGGGTTCTGCGTCGCGAGCACCAGGAAGGGCACGCCCACCTGACGGGTGACGCCGTCGACCGTGACCCTCCCCTCCTCCATGACCTCCAGCAGCGCCGACTGGGTCTTGGGGCTGGCGCGGTTGATCTCGTCGGCGAGCACGACGTTGGCGAAGATCGGCCCGGCGTGGAACTCGAACACGCCCTCCTTCTGGTCGTACACGGTGACGCCGGTGATGTCGCCGGGCAGCAGGTCCGGCGTGAACTGGATGCGGGTGTTCGTGCCCTGCACCGACTGCGCCATCGCCCGCGCGAGCGACGTCTTGCCGGTCCCGGGCACGTCCTCCACCAGCACGTGACCCTCGCTCAGCATGGCGGTGAGCACCAGCTCGACGACGTGGCGCTTGCCGAGCACGGCGCGCTCGACGTTGTCGGCGATCTGGTCGAAGGTCTGGGCGAACCACGTCGCCTGCTCCTGGGTGATGGTCATGTCGGGGCCTTCCGGATCAGGGCGCGGTGCCGGAGTCGTCTGGGGGGAGGTTGGGGGTGCAGGATGCCGAGAACGTCGCACTCGCCGGGGCCAGGCCCCAGCCCTGGGCGTCCCAGTTCGCGGTGACGCCGATCCCGTCCACGCTCACGGCACCCACCGGCACGTCCCACGTGCCGGCCGTGTGGGCGAGCACGGCGCCGTCGGCGTCGCGGTAGACCAGCGCCGCGTTCGAGAACGCGATCGACGCCCCCGCGCCGGACGGCGCGGCCGACGAGCTGCCCTGCAGCTCGAGTGCGCCGCCGCCGACGCACGCCGACACGGTCCAGCTCGCCTGCACCTGGTAGGGGGCGCTGCCGGCGGCCGGGACGACCGTGGCCCACGGCGTCGCGCGGTCCCACACCCGGTGCACGTACCGGACGAGGATGCCGGGGTCGCGCCCGAACACGGATGTCGGCGGTGCGCCGCTGAACTCGACGGTGTTGTTGTTGGGCACGCGCTCGTCCGAGGTCGGCTGGTCTCGGATGATCCACTCGGCGCGGCCCGCGGCGACGTCGGGGGCCGCATCCACGACGAACGTCCACCCGCTCGGGGCCCGGCCCGTCTGCTGGGCCCGCACCGTGGCCGTCGTCGTGACGCGGCCGTACGAGACGTCGCCGATCCACGACTCCGCGCACATCGTGTATCGGTACTCCTCGCCGTCGGCGAGGCCCGAGAACGTGGCGGTCGAGCCGTCCGCCGTCGTCGTGCAGGCCGCGCCGTCGGGGACGATCCCGTACCGCAGCGTCGAGCCGTCGCCGCCCGATGCCGCGCTCGCGCGCGCCGTGACGGTCGACGTGCCGTCGCCGTTCGACGCCGACGCCAGCGTGAGCTGCGGATCGAGCGGAGCGCCGACGCCGTTGGTCTGGATCGTCACCGCCGTGCCGGCCTGGGTTCCCTCGAGGCCCGGCGGCAGATCGAACCGCGACACCGGCGTGATGGTCACCGCGGTGCGCTCGTTCGTGCCGATCCGGTAGGACGGGACCTCGAGGCGGGTCTGTCCGCGCGGCACCGAGAGGGTCAGCGTCTCCCCGGTCTCGCTGGTGACCTCGACCGCACCGGTCTCGCGGCCGTCGATGCCGGTGATCGTGAGGGCGACCAGACGGCCGTCGCCGGCGGTCACGACGGGCCGCGCGTCCACGCTCTCGGGCGCGGGCGGCGGCTCGTAGGCCCACGCGACGGTGCTCACGCTCGCGCGCGAGACACCGACGGGGTTCACCGCGACGGCTTCGTACTCGCGCGCCTCGCCGTTGGGCGCGGCGATGTCGGGACACGACCCGTCGGCGTCGCAGCGGGCGACCACCTCGCCGGACCGGAGGATCGAGAAGCCGGTCAGTGCGGGGTACGCCTGGCGGGCGTCGCCCGGGTCGACCCGCAGCGTCAGCCGCCCGTCGCCGTACGCGGTCTGCGAGACGCTCGCGGGCGCCTTGGGGTAGCCGAGCAGGTCCAGGGCGATGGTGCCGTCGCGCTCGGCGTTGGTGCGCCGCTGCTGGGCGTCGCGCAGCGAGAACGACGCCGTGCACGTCGCACCCGGGGCGTCCTCGTCCCACGTGGCGGTCACGGCGGTGCTCGAGGCGACCTGGAAGCTGACGCCGACGCACGCGCCCGTGGCGCGCACGTCGATGACCTCGAGCGGCGTCCGCGGCAGCGGATTGACCTCGCCCGAGGCGCCCACGACCGTGATCGTGCAGCTCGACCCCGAGGCCTGCGTGCACTGCTCGGCGACCGTGCCGCCGCGCGGCAGCGTCGAGGGCGCCGCCCCGACCCGCAGGATGAGGCGCACGGGAGCGACGGCGCTGTGGCTGCGGACCGAGACGATCGCGGCCTCCTCGGCGCCGGGCAGCGACCGGTCGCCCCCGACGACCGTGACGATGCTGCCCTCCAGCGACACCTCGAACGCGGTGCCCGAGTAGTCCACCGCGTACCGGATGCCCTCCCAGTCGGCGCGCAGCTGCCACGTGGTCAGGTCGGTCAGGTCGAACGTGTGCACCTCGCCCGGTCCGACCGTGAGCGATCCCGCGCGCAGCTCGGGCTGCGGGTCGAGCGCGAAGACCGTGACGGGCACCGACAGGTACGTCCACTCGTCCTGCCCGTCGGTGCGCACCGGCACGCGGCAGGCGTCGGCCCACGGCGCCCCCGAGCCTGCGTCGTACCGCACCGTCGTCGCTCCCGCCCGGCTGCACGCCGCTTCGGGACGAGCACCCGATGCGACGATGTCGGCGCCGACCTCGAGCGTCGCGCCGCGCGGCATCGCGACGAGGTCGGCCATGTCGAACACCGCGGACCCGAGCTCGTCCACCTCGGGAGCGGCGAACCCGGTGCGCAGCGCCAGCGCGAGGTCGTCGTCCCCGGGGACGCGCACGAACGCGTAGGTCGTCACCTCGCCGGAGGCGCCCGTGCCCGTCACGGCGAAGGGGATGATGCGCGAGCTCTCGGGAAGCTCGCCGCCGATGCGCGGCCCGTCCACCCACACGCCCTCGGGCGCGCCCCACAGCGACACCGTCAGCTCGGAGACGTCGCCGCTGGACCACGAGACGCGATCGACGAGCACGTCCACGCCCCCGGGGAAGTCCTCGCGCGTCTCTGCGGTGAGCACCGTGTCGGCGACCATGGGATAGTCCGGCACGCTGTCGCGGACGACCTTGACGACGATGAGCCCCCGGCCGGTGTTGCCCGATGACGACTCCACGTCGTAGAGGAAGCTCATGACACCGGGCACGGTCCCGGCGGAGATGACGACGGTGTCGTCGCGCGTCGACCGGATCAGGCTCGCGGTCCGCGTGAACTCGGGGTTCGGCGTGCCGTCGTCCAGGGCCGGGGCGACGTCGGGCCGCACCTGCGTCAGGGTGAGCTCG
Organism: Microbacter sp. GSS18; assembly: GCA_029319145.1. Classification (NCBI taxonomy): domain Bacteria; kingdom Pseudomonadati; phylum Bacteroidota; class Bacteroidia; order Bacteroidales; family Porphyromonadaceae; genus Microbacter; species Microbacter sp. GSS18. The sequence goes on from CP119753.1 coordinate 2,312,990, forward strand.
CCCATCGTCGGGTCGACGTCGTTGGCGAGCGGGCTGATGCGGATGCGGCTGTCGGCGCCCGCCTGCACCTGGACGTAGTCGGTGTACGTGACCGGGCTCGGGTTCGATTCGGCGTCGAGCACGCCGACGCGCACCGTGCCCTCGCCGGTCTGCCCGAAGGCATCGACGACGCGGTAGCGGAAGGCGATCTGGCCGCGGTCGCCGGGGACGCTCGTGTAGACGATCGATGCGCCGTCCGCCCCGATGGCGGCCGCCCCGCGCTCGGGCTGGGCGGTGATGCCGTCGAGGGCCACGACGTCGCCGTCGGGGTCCATGCCGAATCCGTCGAACTCGATCAGCGTCGACTGACCGCTGAGCACGCGTCCCTCGAGCGTGTCGGGCAGCGGCGCGCGGTTCGCCTCGGCGTCGAGCACGCTGATGCGGACGACGGCGGTGTCGGCCAGCGACGGCGATCCGGCGGTGTACACGGCGTACTCCACCGTGTACTCCCCCGGCTCCTCGGGAGCGAGGTACCGCAGCATGTCGCCGGACGCGAAGGCGAGCGCCTCGGGCGCCGACGACACCACCGAGGCCGGATTGAGGATCGGCCGGCCGCCGGCCGGCGCGATGTCGTTGTCGAGCACGGGCACGTCGATCTGCGCCCCCGCGCGCACCAGGACGGTGTCGTCGACGGCGATCGGCGCCAGTTCGGGCGCCGGCGGCAGCAGGTACACGGTCGCCTCGCCCTCGACGCGCGAGCCCGCGTCGTCCGTGCCGTCGCTGACGACGTACCGCACCGTCCCGAGGCGCCCGGCCGAGCCGTCGGCGGTGGTCCCCGACACCCGCAGGTGGTTCTGGGCGACGGCGTCGACCGTCAGCGAGGCGCCGGGCTCGGGCTCGGTGAGCACGTCGCTGAGCAGCAGCACGCGTCGCGTCGGATTGCTCACGGCCGCGAAGACGTCGAGGGTCGCATCCTGCTGGGGGCGCACGAAGGCGACGACGGGCGAGGTCGCCAGCTGCGCGGGCGCGTCGGCGGCCAGCACCGTGATCCGCGCCGTGCCGGAGGCGTTGGACCGTCCGTCGGTCACGGTGAATCCGACGCGGAACGTCCCGGTGGCGCGAGGCGCGAAGTCGAACCTCGTCGACCCCGCGACCGCGGTGGCCGTCGCCGCGGCGTCGTCGAGCACCCGCACCGACTCCAGCGTCATGTCACCCACCGTCCCGGTCACGTGCGGCGCGACGTCGACCGAGATGCCTGCGTCGATCGAGTCGATCACCGCGAACGACTGCGCCACCAGGACCGGCGCCGACGAGGCGCGCACGATGAGCTGGCGCGTCGAGGTCGCACCGCGGGTGTCGGACACCGTCACAGCGAGCGTGATGAGCTGCTCGGCCGCGGAGCCGTCGTCGTCGTGCTGGTACACGACGTCGCCGGCGGGCGTGGCCGCGACGCTGCCGATCCCCGACTGGTTCTCGACCGACAGCAGCAGCAGCGGGTCGCCCTCGGGGTCGACCCAGCCGGGCAGCACGGGGACCGTGACGGTCCCGCCGCGCGCGACCTCGGGCTCGGGCCAGTCCAGCAGGCACCCGTCGACGCCGCACCACTCGGGGCCGGCGTTCTCGGACTCCGCGACCGTCGTCAGCGTCACCGTGGTCGCGGCAGAACGCAGGCCGCGGTCGGCGGTGCCGTCGGTGACGGAGTACTGCAGCGTCGCCTCGCCCGCGGCGGTCGCGGCGACGCGGACGGCCAGTCGCTGACCGTCGTCGGTGATCGACACCTCGCCGAAGCCGGGGTCCAGACCCGTGACCGATTCGGGATCGATCGAGAGCACGTCCTCGTTCGGGTCGTGGTCGTTCATGAGCACCGGCAGGGTCACCAGCGCACCCGCGCGGACCCCGAACGCGTCGGGCTCGGCGACCGGCGGCTTCGGGTCCAGCACGACGCTGAGCTGCTCGTCGCTGGGGACGGCGGCCGGATCGGTGCGCTCGTCGAGCGCCCAGTCCTGGCTCGACGCGACGAGCGCACCGTCGGGGACGGTCCACACCCACCCGGTGCGGGTCTCGTTGAGGATCACCGCCGAATCGCTCGCGACGAACACCGGGCGACGCTGATCGGGGAGCTCGCCGCCGCCGTAGTCCAGCGGTGCGGATCCCGACGTCGATCGCCACAGCGTGCCGCCGTCGGCTCCCGCGGCGAGCCACGCCGCGTAAGTCTCGCCGTCGTGGACGATCGGCTGTGCGGGAGCGCCCAGCACCGAGCTGCCGTCGCCGACGCTGCGCTCGACGGCGGACCCGTCCGCCGCCACGCGCACGAGGCCCGTCTCGTCGGCGAGGTACACCCCGGTGGCGCCCGGATCGGGCCGGCCGACGACGATCCCACCCGTCGTGGGGGCCGAGAGCGGCTCATCGGCATCCGCGAGCCACACGTCGCCGTCGTCGGTGTCCACCACGGCCCACGTCGCCCCCGCCGCCGTGACCGCCGGCGACGTCAGCCCCGACACGTCCAGCGGGTCGCGCACGAGCGGGCGACCCGTGACGATGTCGTAGCGCAGCACCGAGCCGTCGGCCCTCGAGTACGCCACCAGCACGCCGTCCGCACCCACCGCGATCGCATCCGCGGTGTACCGGGGTCCGTCGTCGTCCGGCTCCGAGAACGGGTCGACCTGCGTGGTCTCCCCCGACGACAGCCGGCCCGTGAACACGGCGCCCGCATCGGTCCGGTACGCCGCGAAATCGCCCGCCGTGGCGACGTCGGTCGTGCCGCGCGGCGTCGAGACGGCCTCCTGCAGGGCCTGCGCGTCGAGGTCGATCGGCAGCGCGCCGTCGATCCGGGCGAGCTTGCTGTAGCTGTCGGTGTACAGATACGCCGAACCCGAGCCCTGCACCACCTGCGACGGGTTGCTGACGCTGCGCACCGTGTCGAGCTCGCCGATCGCGGTGTTCACCCGGGCGTAGCGGCGACCCTCCCCCGTCTGCAGCGCCCACACCGCCGTGTCGACGTCGGGCGTCTCGCGCGCGTCGAGGCCCGGCCACGCGATCCCCACGCCGATCAGCACCGCGCCGGCGGACACCGCCGCCACGAACCCGATCACGGAGCGGCGGCGCATCACAGGCCCCCCGTGATCATGAGCGTCGCCACCACCGCCGCCGCGGCGGCGGCCACCGCGGCCGCGGCGCCGATCAGCCACGGGAGCACGCGCCGCGGCGCACCCCCGGGCGCCTCGAGGGGCTCGTCCTCGTCACGCGCGATCCGCGTGAACCCGTCGGCCCCGTCGGTCTTGCGCGTCGTCGTGCGCTCCAGGCGGCTGCGGGCGGGCCCCCGCAGCCCGCTGTCGTCGAAGTCGACCCCCCGCGAGACCGGCTCCCAACCGGACTCGGGGACGTCGACGGGAGTGCGACTCAGGCCGAGCTCGGCCTGGACCTCGCGCAGCTCCTCGGCGAAGGCGAGTGCAGAGGGCTGACGCTTGGCCGGGTCTCGGCTCATCGCCGTCGCCAGCACCCGCTGCAGCGACGCGGGCACATCGGCGCGCGGGATGTCGGTGTAGCTCGCGCGGGCGATGCGCCGTCGCAGCAGCTCGCGGGAGTTCTGGCCGCGCTCGCGGCGCTCGAAGGGGCTGTGCCCGGCCAGCAGCGAATACACCGTCGCGCCGAGACCCCACACCTCGCTGGCGACGGTGCCGGTCGTCTCCTCCGCGACGACCTCGGGTGCGCTCCACGGCACCGACATCGCCAGCACGTGGTCGCTGCCGGCGCGCAGCAGGGACGACGAGATGCCGAAGTCGGCCAGCACCGGCGACCCGAACGTCGTGACGAGGATGTTGCTCGGCTTGATGTCGCGGTGGATGAGACCGGCGCGGTGGGCCGACTCCAGCGCCCCCGCCATGCGCACGCCGATCGCCAGGACCTCCTCGACCGGCATCCGCTCGAGCCGGTACCGCTGGGCCAGCGCGCCCGGGCAGTACTCCATCACGATGTACGGCCGGCCGTCGGCCGAGATGCCCGCCTGGTAGACCGTCACGATCGCGGGGTGCGCCGACAGGTGGGCGAGGACGTCCGCCTCGACGTTGAACATGCGGCGCAGGTCCGGATCGCGGATGTCGGCGGGGAGGACCTTCACGGCGACGTCCCGCCGCGGCATGTCCTGCTCATAGAGGAACACGTCCGCGAAGCCGCCGGATCCGAGGGGCCGGATGTACGCCAGGCCCGGGAGGATCGGCGGCGTGGAGGGCAGTCGTTGCGGCACCCGCCCTCCTCTCGACACCGCACCGGCGAGAGCCGACGGAGCGGGCGGCTCAGAACACCCGCGAGCCCGCCCATGCTAACAAAGCGACGCCGAGAGCCAGGCCGCCGCGCGCGCTGCCCCGGCTCAGCCCGCGAGCGGATCGTTGGGGTCGAACGGGGCGTCCAGCGACTGCGTCAGCTCGGCCAGCATCTGCTCGATCTGCGGTTCGACGTACGTCGTGATCGCCGATTGGATGCGCAGTCGATGGTGCAGCAGGATCGAGCAGATCTCACGGCCGACCATGTTCGCGTAGTCGTCGGCCAGCCCCACCTCCTGCCGCAGCGCGGCCTTGGCCTCGTCGCTCAGGGGCGGGAGCGCCGGCACGTCGGCGTCGGCCTCCTGCGCCAGGCCCGCGATCGTGAACAGGAACGGGGCGCCGGGCACCGGATCGGGATCCAGCGGCAGCCCCTCGAACTCGGGCTCGAGGCCCTCGCCGGGGCGATAGCTGCGCGCGCGGTTGCGCAGGGCCTGCTGGTCGAGCTCGGCCTGCAGCGTCGGCAGGTTGAGGGCGGTGTAGTCGGCGACCGCGTGATCCACGATCGTCTTGACGCGGGTCGAGAGCCCGTGCTGGACGCCGTGGGGGACATCCGCTCCGAGACCGGCCGCCGACAGCACCGGCGAGCCGAAGCAGCGACGGCACACGGCGATGCGCCCGCGGTGCGTGGCCGGCTCCCAGCGGGGAAGCCAGCGCAGCCAGGCGTCGACCGCCTGGCTCACCTGCGTCTCGAGGGAGCGCTCCACACGGACCACGGTACCGCCGAAGGGCCGGTCATGCAGGGATTCGACGCCTCGCGGGTCAGCCGTCCTCCTCGTCGTCCTCCCACGGCCAGCGGGGTCGCTCGGCGCGGGTGCGCGCCAGCGCGACGCCGCCCCAGCCGCACACGAGGCCGACACCGGCGACGACGAGACCGAACCACGACACCGCCACGCCGCCGGCGGCGCCGAAGGCGGCACCCGGTCCGGCGCCTGCCAGCAGCGCTCCCAGCCACACGCCCGCGACGTAGCCGGCATAGGCTGCGGCCGCGCACCACAGCGACGTGCGGTACGTTCGCGCGGGCCCGCGGACCCCGAGCCACAGCACGAGCGCGAACGCCGCGGTCCCGGTCGCCGTGGCGGCCACGCCCGGCACCGGCCCGAGCCCGGGCTCGGCGATCACGTCGGCATCGAGCGCGAGGCTCGTCAGCCCGAGCCCCGCGATCAGGAGGGCGACGAAGGCGACCGACGCGAACGCGAGGGCCTGGACCGGCGGCACGGATCCGCCGGCACCGCCGCCGGATCCGTCCGTCATCACTGCCTGACCAGCTGCGGGCCCGCCTCGAGCGTGCGCTCGTACTCCCGCTGCGCCTCGACGTTGAGCTCGGTCACGCGCTTGCCGCGGGCGGCGGCCCACGCACCGAACCAGATCGTCAGCTCGCGACCGATCACCAGCGCGAAGATCGCCGACGGCGCGAACAGCTCGCCCTGCATCAGCGCCGCGCCCTCGGAGGCCGTGAGCATCCAGAACGGCGCCTGGAACAGCACGCCCAGCAGGTGACCGCCATACGCGGCGGCGCCGACGAGCAGACCGAAGATGACCCACGCACCCCAGCGTCCGCGGTTGATGATGGCGCCGAGCAGCCAGAAGGCGAGGTAGAACACCACGATGGGAGTCCACAGGATCCACGTGCCGAGGAGGTCCAGGACCGCCTGCCCCGCGTTGGCCGCTTCGACCTCGCCCGTGACGAGCCGCAGGCCGAGCCATGCGCCGAGGTAGAGCACCGCGAACGAGAGAGCGGCCAGCAGTCCGATCGCACCGGCGGCGGCGCGGTTGCCCCGCGGCCGCGGCGCCTCGGGCGCCTGGACGAAGATCGCCTGCTGCCCCATCACCGGGGCGGCGTAGGCGGTGTCGGCGGGCTGTTCGCTCGGCGGCACGGCTTCCGTCTGCTCAACGGGCGCGGCGACCGGCGCGGGCTGCGCTTCGGCAACCGGTGCGCTCTCCGGGGCCGGCGCCGCAGGGGCCTCGGTCTGGGCTGGGGGCACCGCCCCGCCCCCGGACTCCGCATAGGCGGCGTCCCACTCCTCCGGCGTCGAAGCGGGCTCCGGAGCGGGCTCGGACGTGTCTGCGGCGACCGGCGCGGGCTCGGACGTCTCGGCGGCGGCCGGCGCGGGCTCGGGCGCGGATTCGGCGGCCTCCGGCGCAGGCTCGGAGGCCTCGGGCTCGGGTTCGGCGCTCTCGGCCGCGGGCTGGGATTCGCCGCGAGCCGCCTCGGCCTCGGCGAGTCCCTCGTTGGCCGTCCCGACGACGTCGTCCACCGGCGTGGGCTCCTCGACGGGCTCGCCGTACGTCGGCTTGGGGTCACTCATCCGGTGCGCTCCTCACGCGGGGCCGTTCCCCGCACTCGCGAGGGTAGCGTCCAGCACCCCGCGCACCGCGCAGGCGTGCCGGGAATCGCGGGCGCGGCGCCGCGCCCGCCCGCGGGGCCGCGCCTAGCCTGGTCGCATGCCCCTGCTCCCGATCCGCGCCGTGCTCGCCGCGTCGTCCGCGCTGCTCGCCGTCGCCGCGCTGTCGGCGTGCGCGCCGGCGGACGTCGTCGCGACGTCCCCGTCGCCGTCGGTCTCCACGCCCCCCACGCCGATCGCGACGACCCTCCCGGAAGCATCGGCCTCTCCCGCGGCGGCCGTGCGCATCCCGACGGACTGCCGCGTGATCCTCGACGACGCCGTCCTGGCGCAGCTGGAGGACATCCCGCTGAACGATCCCGCCTTCGGGGCCTCCGGCGCGCAGGCCGACGGCTCGCTGATCTGCGTGTGGGCGGACCCGGCCGCCGACACGACGTCGCTGACGACGACGATCACGCGGATGTACCGCGGCCCGGCGCTGGATCTGCTCAACGAGCTGGTCGCCGAGGAGGACTTCACCTGCTACACGCCGTCGGGCGGCACCCGGTGCGAGAAGACGTGGGAGAACGAGACGTACCCGGTCACCGACGGCCGCACGCTGTTCTGGCGCGACGACGTGCTGATCGACACGCGGTACTCGAACCTCGCGCCGTCCGGGTACACCGACGCCATCGTCGAGAGCGTCTTCGGCTGAGATCAGCCGAAGAGCCAGGCGTCGAGGCGATCGCCGTAGCCGCGCGGCAGCCACTCCGACTCGAGACTGACCAGCCACAGCCGCCCCGCGAGCGTGTGCTCCTCGCGCACGCGCCCCTCCAGCCGCGCGCACTCCAGGACGCCGTCGGCGACCGCGCACGAGAACCCCTCGTCGCGCAGCGCCGCCGGCACGGTCTCGGCGGCATCCGCCGCCACCTCCGAGAGCGTCGTGACGATCGACCCGCCGGCATCGCGGGTCCACGTGCACGTGACGGCGACGTCGGCCGACACGGCCTCGGCGAGCCCCGCGACCGCGGTCGGCGGCGCGGAGGCGTCCTGCGCCAGCGCGACGCCCGGTGTGTACCGAAGCTCCGCCCACAGATCGCCGGGGTACACGTCGCGGCAGTCGGCTGCATCGAGGTCGAGCGTCGCGGCGGCCGGCTGCTCGTCGACCTGCTGCCCTCGCATGGTCGCCGAACGCAGCGTGTCGCCCACCCACGCGAAGGCGACGGGGACCATCGGCAGGGCGAGCCACACCAGCGCCGCCACGACGGCGAACACGATCGCGGTCACGGGAACCGCGATCCACAGGTTCCGACCCCCTGTCCGTGCCATCCCCACCTCCGCTCTCCACGGTAGGCGGCGGGGCGCGGGGGCCGGGCGCGGCGCGCAGCGGTCCGGCGTGTCCGCACGCGCGCCGGAGCCCGACGCGGGCACGACGAAGGGCCCCGGCGTGATGCCGAGGCCCATCGTGTCCGGGTCATCGCGGCGCGGGCTCAGCCCGCTCCGCGCTCACCGGGGACGGTTCAGTTGTAGTTCCCGCTGAAGTCGTCGGTGGTGAAGCTGTCGAAGTCGACGTAGCTCAGGTCGGCGTCGCTGTACGCGCCGTCCGAGGCGAAGATGCGGTTGGGGTACCGCTCGCTCTTGGCCTCCTCCGTCGCCTCGACCGTGACGTTGCGGTACTTCGCAAGGCCGGTTCCGGCGGGGATGAGCTTTCCGATGATGACGTTCTCCTTGAGGCCGACGAGCGGGTCGCTCTTGCCCTCCATGGCCGCCTGCGTCAGGACGCGGGTGGTCTCCTGGAACGACGCGGCCGACAGCCACGACTCCGTCGCGAGCGACGCCTTCGTGATACCCATCAGCTCGGGACGACCCGACGCAGGGCGCTTGCCGCCGGCGACCGCCTCGCGGTTGATCGCCTGGTAGCGCTTGAGGTCGACCATCTCGCCGGGAAGCAGCGCCGTGTCGCCGTGGTCGACCACGGTGACCTTGCGCAACATCTGGCGCACGATGACCTCGATGTGCTTGTCGTGGATCGGCACACCCTGCGAGCGGTACACGCCCTGGACGCCGTTGACGAGGTACTTCTGCACCTCGCGGGCACCCTGCACGCGCATGACCTCCTTGGGGTCGAGCGTGCCGACCTGCAGCGCCTGGCCGACCGTCACGCGCTGGCCGTCCTCGACCAGGAGCGTGGCGCGCTTGAGCACCGGGTAGACGTGCGGCTCGTCGCCGTTGTCGGGCGTCAGGATGACCTTGCGGCTCTTGTCGGTCTCCTCGATCGTGATGCGGCCGTCGGCCTCGGCGATCGGGGACGCGCCCTTGGGGGTGCGGGCCTCGAAGAGCTCCTGCACGCGGGGAAGACCCTGCGTGATGTCATCGGCCGACGCCGAACCACCGGTGTGGAACGTGCGCATCGTCAGCTGCGTGCCGGGCTCACCGATCGACTGGGCGGCGATGATGCCGACCGCCTCGCCGATGTCGACGAGCGAACCGGTCGCGAGCGAGCGGCCGTAGCACTGCGCGCAGACGCCGACGGCCGAGTCGCACGTGAGGACCGAGCGCACCTTGATCGACTCGATGCCGGCCTCGACCAGCTGGTTGATCTCGGGGTCGCCGACGTCCTCGCCCGCCGCGAGCACGACCTCGCCGGCCGCGTTGACCACGTCGGCTGCGAGCGTGCGCGCGAACACCGAGTTCTCGACGTTCTCGTCGCGGCGGAGGACGCCGTCAGCGCCCTCGCGGGCGATGATGAAGTCCAGACCCTTCGAGGTGCCGCAGTCGTTCTCGCGGATGATGACATCCTGCGAGACGTCGACGAGGCGCCGCGTGAGGTAGCCCGAGTCCGCGGTGCGGAGGGCGGTGTCGGCCAGACCCTTTCGCGCACCGTGGGTCGCGATGAAGTACTCCGCCACCGACAAACCCTCGCGGTACGACGAGATGATCGGACGCGGGATGATCTCACCCTTCGGGTTGTTCACCAGGCCTCGCATACCCGCGATGTTGCGGATCTGCAGCCAGTTACCACGAGCACCCGACGACACCATGCGGTTGATGGTGTTGTCCTCCGGGAAGTTGTCGCGCATCGCCTTCTGGACCTCGTCGGTCGCCTCGGTCCAGATCTTGATGAGCTCCTGACGACGCTCGGCGTCGGTCGTGAGACCCTTCTCGAACTGCGCCTGAGCCTTGGCCGCGGCCTGCTCGTGGCGGGCGACGATGTCCTTCTTCTCCGGCGGCGTGAGGATGTCGCTCAGCGCGACGGTCACACCCGAACGCGTGGCCCAGTAGAAGCCGGCGTCCTTGATGCGGTCCAGCGAAGCTGCGACCTCGACCTTGGGGTACTCCTCGGCCAGCTTGTTGACGATCTGCGACAGCTTGCCCTTGTCGGCCTGCTCGCGCACGAACGGGTACCCCTTGGGCAGGGTGTCGTTGAAGATCGCCTGGCCGAGCGAGGCATCCAGGAGGCCGTGACGCTCGTAGCCCTCGGGCGCTTCGCCCTCGAGGAACGTCAGACCGGGGACGCGGATGCGGACCTTGGCCTGCAGGTCGAGGGTGCCCTCGTCCTTCGCCAGGATCGCCTCGGACACCGAGCCGAACACGCGGCCCTCGCCGAGGGCGCCCTCCTTGACCGTGGTCAGGTGGTGGAGGCCGATGATCATGTCCTGCGAGGGCAGGGTCACCGGGCGGCCGTCCGACGGCTTCAGGATGTTGTTCGACGCCAGCATCAGGATGCGGGCCTCGGCCTGGGCCTCGACCGACAGCGGCAGGTGCACGGCCATCTGGTCACCGTCGAAGTCGGCGTTGAACGCCGCGCACACGAGCGGGTGGAGCTGGATGGCCTTGCCCTCGACCAGCTGCGGCTCGAAGGCCTGGATGCCGAGGCGGTGGAGCGTGGGCGCACGGTTCAGCAGAACCGGACGCTCGCGGATGATCTCCTCGAGCACGTCCCAGACCTCGGGACGGTAGCGCTCGACGGCACGCTTGGCGGCCTTGATGTTCTGCGAGTGGCCGAGGTCGATGAGGCGCTTGATGACGAACGGCTTGAACAGCTCGAGAGCCATCTGCTTGGGCAGACCGCACTGGTGCAGCTGGAGCTGGGGACCCACGATGATGACCGAACGGCCCGAGTAGTCCACACGCTTGCCGAGCAGGTTCTGACGGAAGCGTCCCTGCTTGCCCTTGAGCATGTCGCTCAGCGACTTCAGGGCGCGGTTGCCGGTGCCGGTGACGGGACGACCGCGGCGGCCGTTGTCGAACAGCGCGTCGACGGCTTCCTGCAGCATCCGCTTCTCGTTGTTGACGATGATCTCGGGGGCACCGAGGTCGATCAGGCGACGGAGGCGGTTGTTGCGGTTGATCACGCGACGGTACAGGTCGTTGAGGTCGGAGGTCGCGAAGCGGCCGCCGTCCAGCTGGACCATCGGGCGCAGCTCCGGCGGGATCACCGGGACGACCTCGAGCACCATCGACGCCGGGCTCATGCCGGTCTGCAGGAACGAGTTGACGACCTTGAGGCGCTTGATCGCGCGGATCTTGCGCTGGCCCTTGCCCTCGGCGATCTGCAGGTGCAGGCTCTCCGCCTCGGCGGCCAGGTCGAAGGTCTCGAGGCGGCGCTTGATCGACTCCGCGCCCATGTGGGCCTCGAAGTACTGACCGAAGCGGTCCTGGAGCTCGTGGAAGATCTCGTCCTCGCCCTTGAGCGAGCCGACCTCGAGCGTGCGGAACTCCTCCCACACGCGCTCGAGCTTGGCGAGGCTGTCGTCCGCGTTCTTGCGGATCGAGGCCATCTCCTTCTCGGCGGCGTCCTTGACCTTCTTCTTCTGGTCGGCCTTGGCGCCTTCCTCCTCGAGAGCGGCGAGCTCCTCCTCCAGCTTCGCCAGGCGGGTGGCGATGCGGGAGTCACGGCGGTCGCCGATGTTCTTGATCTCGAGGCGGATGTTGTTCTCGTGGGTCGCGAGGTCGCGGTGGCGCGCATCCTCGTCGACCGAGATCACCATGTACGCGGCGAAGTAGATGACCTTCTCGAGGTCCTTGGGCGCCATGTCCAGCAGGTACCCGAGGCGCGAGGGCACGCCCTTGAAGTACCAGATGTGGGTGACGGGGGCGGCCAGCTCGATGTGGCCCATCCGCTCGCGGCGGACGGAGCTCTTGGTGACCTCCACGCCGCAGCGCTCGCAGACGATGCCCTTGAAGCGGACGCGCTTGTACTTGCCGCACGCGCACTCCCAGTCGCGGCTGGGCCCGAAGATCTGCTCGCCGAAGAGGCCGTCCTTCTCGGGCTTGAGCGTGCGGTAGTTGATGGTCTCGGGCTTCTTGACCTCACCGTAGGACCAACGGCGGATGTCGTCGGCGGTGGCCAGGCCGATGCGAAGCTCATCGAAGGTTGTTGCGTCGAGCACTAGTTCTCCTGTGTCGAAAATTCAGTTGGAGTCGGTTGCCGGTCGCGGATCAGATCTCGTCGATCGACGACGACTCGAACCGGGTGGAGATGTTGATGCCGAGCTCCTCCGCTGCGCGGAAGGCGTCGTCATCCGTGTCGCGGAGGTTCACCGCGGTGCCGTCGGCCGAGAGGACCTCGACGTTCAGGCACAGCGACTGCATCTCCTTCATGAGGACCTTGAAGGACTCGGGGATGCCGGGCTCCTGGATGTTCTCGCCCTTGACGATGGCCTCGTACACCTTGACGCGGCCGAGGATGTCGTCGGACTTGATCGTGAGGAGCTCCTGGAGCGCGTACGCGGCGCCGTAGGCCTCGAGGGCCCACACCTCCATCTCACCGAAGCGCTGGCCGCCGAACTGCGCCTTACCACCCAGCGGCTGCTGCGTGATCATCGAGTACGGGCCGGTCGAGCGCGCGTGGATCTTGTCGTCCACGAGGTGGTGCAGCTTCAGGATGTACATGTAGCCGACCGAGATCGGAGCCGGGAACGGCTCGCCGGAGCGGCCGTCGAACAGCTGCGTCTTGCCGCTGCGGTCGATCAGGCGCACGCCGTCGCGCGTGGGCGTCGTCGAGTCGAGCAGACCCGCGATCTCCTCCTCGTACGCGCCGTCGAACACCGGGGTGGCGACCTTGGTGTTCGGTGCGGCCTCACGGGCGTTCTCGGGGAGCTTGATCGCCCACTCGGGCTCGCCCTCGACCTTCCAGCCCTGCTTCGCGACCCAGCCGAGGTGGGTCTCGAGGACCTGGCCGAAGTTCATTCGGCCCGGGATGCCGAGCGGGTTGAGGATGACGTCCAGCGGCGTGCCGTCGGCGAGGAAGGGCATGTCCTCGACGGGGAGGATCTTGGCGATGACGCCCTTGTTGCCGTGGCGGCCGGCGAGCTTGTCGCCCTCGGTGATCTTGCGCTTCTGGGCGATGTAGACCACGACGCGGCGGTTGACGCCCGAGCCGAGCTCGTCGTCGCCGTCCTCGGCGTTGAACTCCTTGACGGCGATGATCGTGCCCTGCTCACCGTGGGGGACCTTCAGCGACGTGTCGCGGACCTCGCGGCTCTTCTCGTTGAAGATGGCGCGCAGCAGGCGCTCCTCGGCGCTCAGCTCGGTCTCGCCCTTGGGCGTGACCTTGCCGACGAGGATGTCGCCGGGGCGGACCTCGGCGCCGATGCGGACGATGCCGCGCTCGTCGAGGTCCTTCAGCAGGTCGGGGCTGACGTTGGGGAGGTCACGCGTGATCTCCTCCTTGCCGAGCTTGGTGTCGCGGGCGTCGACCTCGTACTCCTCGATGTGGATCGACGAGAGGGTGTCGTCCTTCACCAGGTCCTGGCTGAGGATGATGGCGTCCTCGAAGTTGTGACCCTCCCACGTCATGAACCCGACGAGCAGGTTCTTGCCGAGGGCGAGCTCGCCGTTCTCGGTCGCGGGGCCGTCGGCGATGACCTCGCCGGCTTCGACGCGCTCGCCGGCGGAGACCACGACGCGCTGGTTGTAGGACGTGCCCTGGTTCGAGCGGTCGAACTTGCGCAGGAAGTAGTCCTGCGTGCCGCCTTCGTCGAGCTGGACCGTCACCACGTCGGCCGAGACCTCGAGCACCACGCCCGAGCTCTGGGCGGTGATGACGTCGCCGGCGTCGATCGCGGCGTAGCCCTCCATGCCGGTGCCGACCACGGGCGACTCGCTGCGCAGCAGCGGCACGGCCTGGCGCTGCATGTTCGCACCCATGAGGGCGCGGTTGGCGTCGTCGTGCTCGAGGAACGGGATGAGCGAGGTCGCCACCGAAACCATCTGGCGGGGGGAGACGTCCATGTAGCCGATGTCGCCTGCCGGGAACAGGTCGACCTCGCCGCCCATGCCGCGGCGGGCCAGGACGCGCTCGTTCGCGAACGAGCCGTCCGCGTTGAGCGCCGCACCGGCCTGCGCGACGATGTACGCGTTCTCCTCGGATGCGGTGAGGTAGTCGATCGTGTCGGTGACGTGGCCGTCGACGACGCGGCGGTACGGCGTCTCGATGAAGCCGAACGAGTTGATGCGCGCGAACGACGCGAGCGACCCGATCAGGCCGATGTTCGGGCCTTCCGGCGTCTCGATGGGGCACATGCGGCCGTAGTGCGACGGGTGGACGTCGCGGACCTCGACGCCCGCACGCTCACGCGACAGACCGCCGGGGCCCAGCGCCGAGAGGCGGCGCTTGTGGGTCAGACCCGCGAGCGGGTTGTTCTGGTCCATGAACTGCGACAGCTGCGACGTGCCGAAGAACTCCTTGATCGCCGCCACGACGGGGCGCACGTTGATCAGGGTCTGCGGCGTGATCGCCTCGATGTCCTGCGTGGTCATGCGCTCGCGGACGACGCGCTCCATACGCGACAGACCGGTGCGGACCTGGTTCTGGATCAGCTCGCCGACCGCGCGGATGCGGCGGTTGCCGAAGTTGTCGATGTCGTCGACATCCAGGCGGATCTCGGTGGTCTTGCCGCCGCGCGAGCCCTCGAACGTGACGTCGCCGCGGTGCAGGCGCACCAGGTACTTGATCGTCGCGACGATGTCCTGCACCGTCAGCACCGACTCGTCCAGCGGCAGCTCGAGGCCGAGCTTCTGGTTGATCTTGTAGCGACCCACCTTGGCCAGGTCGTACCGCTTGGAGTTGAAGTAGAAGTTGTCCAGCAGCGCGCGGGCGGCCTCGGCGGCGACCTGCTCGCCCGGACGGAGCTTGCGGTAGATGTCGCGGAGCGCGTCCTCCTTGGTGAGGATGGTGTCCTTCGACAGCGTCTCCTCGATGGAGTCGAAGCCGGCGAACTCCTCGAGGATGTCCTCGCTGGTCAGACCCAGGGCCTTGAGGAAGACGGTGACCGACTGCTTGCGCTTGCGGTCGATGCGCACGCCCACCTGGTCGCGCTTGTCGACCTCGAACTCCAGCCAGGCGCCGCGGCTGGGGATCACGCGCGCCGAGACGATGTCCTTGTCGGACGTCTTGTCGGGGGTCTTGTCGAAGTAGACGCCCGGGGAGCGCACGAGCTGCGACACGACGACGCGCTCGGTGCCGTTGATGATGAACGTGCCCTTGTCGGTCTGCAGCGGGAAGTCGCCCATGAAGACCGTCTGGGTCTTGATCTCACCGGTCTGGTGGTTCATGAACTCGGCCTCGACGTACAGCGGGGCGGCGTAGGTCTTGCCGCGCTCCTTGCACTCCTCGATCGAGTACTTCTCGGGCTCGAGGTACGGGTTCGTGAACGACAGCTGCATCGTCTCGGAGAGGTCCTCGATCGGGGAGATCTCCTCGAAGATCTCCTCGAGACCGCTCTTGAGGGCGATGTCGGTGCGGCCCTGGGCCTGCGCCTCGGCGAGGCGCTCGCGCCACGTGTCGTTGCCGACGAGCCAGTCGAAGGACTCGGTCTGCAGCGCCAGCAGGTCGGGGACCGTCAGCGTGTCGGAGATCTTGGCGAACGAGAGGCGGGATGCTCCGCGTCCGCTCTTGGGGGTGGTGGTGGATGCGTTGGGCGCAGCAGCCAAGGGGATAACCTCCATGGGCCCGGATCGGGGGCTCGTTTCCTTGTCGTGGTGGAGTGCTCGAACGTCTCCGAAGCCGCACGTCACGCACCGCGATCAACGCGGGGACATGCGGACACAGCCGACCACCATATGAGGGCAGGGAGAATCCATCGAGCGCAACTACCAACTATAGTTCGCGCGACGCGCCATGTCCAGCCCGATTCTTGACCTCGTCGAATCGCTGGGGTATAACCCGCGGGCGTCCGAGCACTTCCGCGGGCACTTGTCCGGTCCGCGCGCCCGCTGCTAGCGTCGCGATCAGCCGTCAGCGTCTGGGGGACCCGCCATGGCACGACCGTCCGCACCGACCCGCCTCGCGCGCGCATCCGCGCTCTCCGCGCTCGCCGTGGCGAGTGCACTGCTGCTCACCGGATGCGGCGACGTCGACGATCTCGACGACCTGAACGACTTCATCGACCGCGCGCAGGAGTTCGTGGACGAGGCGAGCGAAGACGCGGGCGACCAGGGCTCCGGCGACCAGGGCGACTCCGGGGACCAGGGGGACTCCGGCGACGAGGGCGGATCGGACGACGAGGAGCCCGGGAGCGACTACGAGGAGCGGATGCGGGAGGCCCGCGAAGACTGGGACACCTACCCCGCGCCGCCCGCAGACATCCCGCCGTCCGAGGAGCCCTACGACTACGCCACGACGCATGGGGACGGCTCGCGGTCGGCGACCGAGCAGACCACCTACCCGGGGAACGAGGCGGAGGACCTCACCGACTACTACACCGAGCAGTACGGCTCGGAGCCGACGGTGCAGGACGGCACGAAGACGTGGTCGAACGACAACGCGACCACCACGATGGAGACGAACTGGGACGGTTCCGTGACCACCGAGTCCAAGTGGTACGACCCGTCGCCGTGATCCGGGACGCCCCGGACCGCCGGCACGGGCGGCACCCACGACGCGGCGCGAGCGCGACCACCCTGGTGCGGCGTATCAGGCATCAATACACTCCGCTCTAACGGGGTTGTCGCGGGTGATCGCCCGCGGATCCGGTCGTGACGAGGGGATCGGTCATGACGCCGCTGGGCGAGGGTCAGCCGCACGTCGAGGGTGCCGCGCGCCCGGCGTCCGCGCTGGCGCCCGAGCTCGCGGACGACCTCGCGGGAGCCGGGCGGGTGATCGCGGCGGCGCTGCTCGAGTGGATCGCGGACGGCGCGGCGGTCGCGTCCGCACCCTATCCGGAGGACGTGCCCCACGGCGCCGCACTGATCGTCCTCGACGACGGCACGATCATCGCGGCGGTCGCGCGGCGGCGGCGGGGATCGCTCGTCGCGGACGTCCCGGCCCGCCCCCGGGCGCGCTTCGCCGTCATCGTGCTGGTGTCGTTCTCGACCGCCGCCGAGCGTGATCGCTACGTGTGCGATCCCGGAGCGGCGGCGACCGGCGCGCTGGTGGCGCGCATGCTCGCCGAGCACGCGCAGACCGTCGGCCCGCGGGGCGCCTACAGCTATTCGTCCGGCTACGCGGTCGCGCCGGAGGAGACGGCGCCCGAGGCGGCGCCGGTCGAGGAGGCTCCACCCGAGGAGGTGCCGCTCGAGGAAGCGGCACCCGAAGAGGCGGAGGCGGCCGCGCCGGAGGAAGCCGCACCCGAAGAAGCGGCTCGCGAGGAGGCCGCGCCGGCAGAGGAGGCCCCGCCGGAGGGCGTCCCGCGCATGGCCCCGCGCCCGCGCCGTCCCGCGCCCCCGTTCGGCATCGATGCCGGCGCCGGTCCCGGCGTGCCCCGCATGGCGCCGCCGCCGACGGCCGCGCCCCGCGCCGAGCCGGCCGCGGAGCCGGTCTCGGCGCACATCGACGCCGAGATGCCGGGGCGGCTCGTCCAGGGCGAGGCGATCGACGTCACGGTTCGCCTCTCCCCCGTGCCCCTGCAGGCCACGCCCGGCGCGGCGCACGCCGAGGCGAGCATCCGGATCGATCCCCGGCGTCCGGTCGACCTCGTCGTCGTGCCGCGCGGACTCGCGTTCGCCCTGGGTCATCGATCGACCCACAGCCTCATGCTTCCGCCCGACGGC
Organism: Microbacter sp. GSS18; assembly: GCA_029319145.1. Taxonomy (NCBI): domain Bacteria; kingdom Pseudomonadati; phylum Bacteroidota; class Bacteroidia; order Bacteroidales; family Porphyromonadaceae; genus Microbacter; species Microbacter sp. GSS18. Next base: position 2,330,604 of record CP119753.1, read on the forward strand.
GAACCGCCCGCGGTCATCCGCGTCGGTCTGGTGCCGATCGACATCGGGACCGGCGAGGTCTCGGTCATCGTCCGCCAGGGCCCGGTCGAGCTTCCCCTGGCGACGTTGCGCCTCACCGCGCCGATCGTCGCCGCCGAGGACGCCGCTCCCGCGCCGACCCTCCAGGCGCGGGCGCTCGTCTCGGGTGCCGCCGCCGATGTCGCGGGCCTGCCGACGCTGCGCGTCGACGAGTCGATCGCCGCGGGGCGCTCGACCCTGCGGATCGCGCTCGTCGTCGGCGACGAGCGCGCCGAACGCGCCGTCGTCATCGGCGACAAGGTGGCATTCATCGACCGGATCTACCGCCGGCTGGACGGCGTCCGCGCCGCCATCGAGCGCGAGCCCGCGGAGAACCGGGCCCGCGAGGCGGCGCGGCAGATCGCCGACATCGGCCGGGTCATGACCCGGGCGCTGCTGCGCGGCGACATCGCCGACCTGCTGTGGCGGCGTCGCGACGACCTCGACGGCATCATCGTGCAGACCTCGGGCGAGATCGATCTGCCGTGGGAGATCGTCACGATCGACGAGCCGGGCGCACCGGCCGGCGGCGCTCCCCGCTTCCTCGCCGACGCGGGTGTGACCCGCTGGGTGTACGACACCGTCCACCCCGAGACGATCGTGGTGCGGCCCGGACACGTGCTCGCCATCGCCCCCGACTACGAAGAGCAGTCGTTCCGGCTCTCGCGCACGGCGGAGGAGCTGACCGCCCTGGACGAGCAGGTGTCGGTCACCGCCGCCGTCGTCCCGCACCGCGAGGACCTGAGCGGCCGGATCGGCGGGGACTTCGACCTGCTGCACTTCGCCGGCCACGGACGCTGGCGCGACGACGCCCCGCGGCGCCAGGAGCTCCTGCTCGCGTCGTTCCGCGACGACGGCGACACCGACGGCGCCTACACGGATGCGGATGCGCGCACCGACCTGTCGGGCGCGGCGCCGGCATCCGCTCCGCTGGTGTTCCTGTCGGCGTGCGATGTGGGGCGCCTGAGCTCGGACGGGCCCGGCCTCGGCGGCTTCGCCGAGGCGTTCCTGCACGGCGGCGCCGGCGCTTTCATCGGCTGCGGCTGGGCGGTGCGCGACGACGTCGCCTCGACGTTCGTCCGCACGTTCTACCGCGCCGTGTTCGCGGAGGGGAAGACCATCGGCGAGGCGACCGCTGCCGCCCGGTCGGCCGCCGGCGGCGCGCGCGACCCCAGCGCGCTGGCGTTCGCGGTGTTCGCCGACCCGCGCTCACGTTTGACCACCGGCGGAACCGGCAACAGGAGGAACGATGACCACTGAGAACCCGGCGCCCGCGGGCGCCACCCGCGGCGGCTTCTCGCTGACGCCGACCCAGCTGGCGGACATGCGCGGGCACGTGATCCATATGAAGGACGGCCGGCTCTCCGAGACGTCCACGGCCACGCCTCGCACGATCGAGGAGTTCGCCACCACGGCCGACGACGTGCGCAGCCTCGTCGCGGACGACCTGCGCCGATTCGTCGAGGATCGCCCCGGCGTGCGCGTCCCCGTCGTCATCTGGGCGCACGGCGGACTGGTCGACAAAGAGGCCGGCTTCACGACCGCGTTCGAGCAGATCGCGTGGTGGAAGGCGAACGGGGTCTACCCGATCCACATGGTGTGGGAGAGCGGCCTGATGTCCTCGATCTCGGGCGCGATCGCGCGGCGCACCGTGGGTGCGCGCGGCTTCTTCGACGTCACCGACAGCATCATCGAGGTCGCCGCGCGGCTGTTCGGCGGCCGCGCCATCTGGGAGGAGATGAAGCTCGACGCCGCCGCGGCCTCGCTCCCCGGCGGAGGCGGCGACGTGCTCATCGACGCCCTGCGCGACCTCATCGCCACCGACCAGGTCGACATCTCGCTGCACGCCGTGGGCCACAGCGCCGGGTCGATCTTCCACTCGCACTTCGTCTCGAAGGCCCTCGGCGGCGCGAACCCGCGCATCCGGGAGTTCGAGACGGTGACGTTCCTCGCCCCGGCGGTGCGCGTCGACACGTTCGAGTCGAAGCTGCTGCCGCTCGCGCGCCGGCAGGCGATCAAGGAGCTGTCGATCTTCACGATGGACGACGAGCACGAGCAGGACGACAACGTCGTCGGGGCGTACCGCAAATCGCTGCTGTACCTGGTTTCGCGTTCCTTCGAGCCCGAGCGGGGCGCGGCGATCCTCGGCATGGAGAAGCACCTGAGCGCGGCGGGGAACACGGTCCGATACCTCAACGCCGGCAGCGAGCGGCTCGTGTACGGCCCCATCACGGGCGGCCCCCGCACGAGCTCGAGCTCGACGTCGCACGGCGGGTTCGACAACGACCCGCCCACGATGGAATCCGTCGCCCGTCGCATCACCGGCACGGACAGCGTGACGGCCTTCACGCCGCTCGTGCGCGGCGGACGCGCCGTGACCCCGATGCCCCTGCCGGCGGCGGCGCCCGCCGCGGCGCGCGGCGGCGCCCCCGCCCGCACGGCCCTGTGCATCGGCATCGACGCGTACCCGTCCGACCCGCTGTCGGGCGCGGTCGCGGACGCACGCGACTGGGCCGACTGGCTCTCGGGCGCCGGCTTCGACACCGAGCTGCTGGTCGACGCGGCGGCGACGCGCGACATGATCCTCGCGCGCATGCTGGACGCCGTCGCCACCGCCAAGGCCGGCGACACCGTCGTCATCCAGTACGCCGGCCACGGCACGTTCGTCGAGGACCTCGACGGCGACGAGGACGACGTCGAGGCGTTCGGCGCATACGACGAGGCGCTGTGCCCGGTGGACTTCCGCGACGGCAGACTCGTGATCGACGACGACCTCGCCCCGATCTGGGACGTCATCCCGGTGGGCGTCGCCGTCACCCTGCTGTTCGACTGCTGCCACTCCGGCACGGCCAGCCGCGGCCTGCCCTCGCGCGCCGACACGCCGCAGCCGACGTCCGGACGCCACGCCCGCTTCGTGCGGCTGGACGGCCCGACGATCGACCGCTACCAGGCGCAGCGCTCGGTGTTCCGCGGCGACCAGGTGTTCGCCGCGGCGCGGACGGCTGTGCTCGACGCCGAGCCCGGTCGCGCGGCGAACCTCACCAAGAACCGCCCCGAGGTGGCGCGACGCGAGGTGCTGGTCAGCGCGTGCAAGCCGAACGAGGTCGCGTGGGAGACCGGCGGGCACGGCGTGTTCACGCAGGCCGCCCTGCAGGTGCTCACGGCGACTCCGGGCGCCACCGCGAAGGAGTTCCTGGCCGCGGTCCTCGACAAGCTCGGCACCGATCGCGACCAGACGCCGGTGCTCACCGGCGACGCGGAGCTGATCGTCCTGCCGCTGCTGGGCGGCGCCGCGGTCGCGCCGGCTCCGGCTGCGCCGGCGGCGCCCGCCGCGGCGCGCGAAGCCGGTCTGGACGCGCGGACCGCGGCGGTGGTGTCGATCCTGCGGGCGACGGCCGACCTGGTCGAGGCGGGGGGCTCCTGAGCGCTCAGGCCGGCACGCGCGCGTGGCGGAACCGCACGCGCGTGCCGGGCCGCGCCTGCCCGAACGCGTCGATGCCGGCATCGGTCGCCACCGCGATGACCGGGTAGCCGCCCGTCACGGGACCGTCGGCCATGAGCACCGTGGGCCGGCCGCTGGGCGGGACCTGCAGGGCGCCGGGCACCATGCCCTCGCTCGGCACCTCGCCGTCCCGGATACGCTCGAGCTCGGGGCCGTCGAGGCGGATGCCGACCCGGTCGGCCTGCCCCGACACGGTCCAGACGGCGTCGTAGAGCACGTGGCGCGCGTCAGGCGTGAACCAGCCCGAGCGCGGACCCGGGGCCAGCTCCACCACGATCTCGGCATCCGGAGGCGTCCACGGGGCGATGTCGGCCGCGGGAGGGGTCTGCGCCGGCACGTGTGCGAACGCGACCTCGGAGCCCGCGGCGAGCGGCCGCGGGCCGAGCCCCGCCATGAGATCGGTCGCGCGCGAGCCGAGCACGACCGGCCCGTCCCATCCGCCGCGCACGGCGAGGTAGGCGCGCGCGCCCTGCGCGAACCAGCCGATCCAGAGCTCCTCGCCCGCCCCCCACCGGAAGGCGCGGCCGGGGTCGACCGGACGGCCCGCCAGCGTCACCGGCCCCCACGCGCCGGTGACGGCGGCCCACGCATCCGCCGTCGCGACCGCCCGCAACCCGCCCATCGTGACCTCGATGCATGCCGCGCTCTCGGGGTTGCCCACGAGCCGGTTCGCCAGCCGCAGCGAGGCCCGGTCGAGCGCTCCGGACGCCGCGACACCGATCGAGGCGGCCCCCGGCCGCCCGAGGTCCTGCAGCGTCGCCAGCAGCCCCGCCTCGACGACGCGGATGCCCGCCGCGGCGGTGTCGCGCGGCCCGGCATCCGCCGCATCAGCCGCATCCGCTCCCCCGGGTACAGGAGAATCCTGCGCCGCACCTCCTGTCCCCGCGAGATCTCCTGTCTCCGCGGAGGCGGGCGGAAGGGCGGACGCCGCGGCCTCCGCGGAGGCGGGTGGGACGGCGGATGCCGACACCCCGGCGGACACGGACCGCACCGCCCGGAACCGCACGGCGTCGCCCGGAGTCAGCAGCGCGGGGGCATCCGCATCGGGGTCGAACAGGCGGGCGGCGGTGGTGCCGAGCAGACGCCAGCCGCCCGGAGTGTCGCGCGGATACGCGCCGCTGAACTCGCCGGCCACGCCCACCGACCCCGCCGGCACGCGCGTGCGCGGCGACGCCAGGCGCGGGACGTCGAAGGGCCAGTCGTCGCTCACGAGGTAGCCGAACCCCGGGGCGAATCCGGTGAACGCGACCCTCCACGCCGCGCTCGTGTGCCGCGCGACGAGCTCGTCCGCCGACAGCCCCAGCAGCGCCGCCGTGTCGGCGAGGTCGGCCCCGTCGTAGGCCACGTCGATGTCGATCGCGCGGGACTCGGTCGCCGTGGCCGCGGCATCCGCCCCCTCCGCTCGCTCGATCCACGCCTTCGCGGCTGCGAGCGCGCACACCTCCGGGTCGACGCGGACGAGCACCGTCCGGGCAGCGGGCACCAGGTCGACCACGCCGTCGGGGCGGGATGCGGCGAGCGCGGCGTGCAGCGCGAGCACGTCGCCGAGCGTCGGGACCTCGGCCAGCAGCGCCGTCGCGCCGAAGGGAAGGATGCGCATCACCGGCGCCGTCCGCTCACCACGGCGCCCGCACGTCGACGCCGGCCGCGGCGAGCGCCTCGCGCACCGACCGCGCCATCGCGACGGCAGCCGGGGTGTCGCCGTGCACGCAGAGCGACCGCGCCTGCACCTCGATCGTGGCGCCGTCGACGGCGATCACGGTTCCCGTGACCGCGAGCGACACCGCGCGCTCGGCGACCTCGGCCGGGTCCTCGAGCAGGGCGCCCGCCTCGGAGCGGGGCACGAGCGTGCCGTCGGCCCGGTAGCCCCGGTCGAGGAAGGCCTCCTGCACGAACGGCAGCCCGCGCTCGGCGGCGGCGCGGGCGACCTCGCCGCCGAGGCCCAGCAGCGGCAGCGCGCGGCCGAGCCGCTCCGAGAGCTCGGCGACCGCGTCGGCGACGACGGCCGCCTGCTCGGCATCCGCCACGATCGTGTTGTAGAGCGCGCCGTGCGGCTTGACGTAGCGGATGTCCGCGCCCGCCTCGTGCAGGCGCGCGACCTGCTCGTGGAAGCTCGCCCGCAGCACGGCGGGCGGCAGGCTCATGGCCGTGCGCCCGAAGTTCGCCCGGTCGGGGTAGGAGGGATGCGCGCCGATCGCGACGCGATGCCGCGCCGCACGCACGACCGCGTCGCGCACCGACGCCGCGTCGCCGGCGTGCCCGCCGCACGCGACGCTCGCGCTCGAGACGACGGCGAACATCGCCTCGTCGTCGGCCGTCGGCACGCCCTCGACCGTCTCGCCGAGGTCGGCGTTAAGATCGATCGTGGCCATGCTTCCACGCTAGCCGCGTCGCCGCGTCGTCGGGCGGCTACCGTGGAGTCCATGGCGCGGGCACGACACGACGCCGACGCACCGCAGGCGCGGCTGTCGGACGGGACGATCGCGCGCGTCGTCCCCGGCCGGTACGCCGGCGGCTGGGAGCTCGACGTCGACGGCACTCCCCAGTCGCACGTCGACCTCGACGACCCGACCCACCTGCACTTCGAATACGTCGCGCGCATGGGCGCGGTGATCGACCGCCTCCGGATGCCGGGCCAGCCGCTCACCGCCGTGCATCTCGGCGCCGGGGCGCTGACGATCCCGCGGTACATCGAGCACACCCGGCCGGGATCGCGTCAGCAGGTCGTCGAGATCGAGCAGCCCCTCGTGGACCTGGTGCGCGAGCACCTTCCGCTGCCGCGCGGCGCATCGATCCGCATGCGCATCGGCGACGCACGCGACGTCCTCTCGCGGCTGCCCGCGGGGCTCGTCGGGAACGTCGACCTGCTCGTGTCCGACGTCTACAGCGGCGCCCAGACGCCCGCGCACCTGACGACGCTGGAGTTCTACACGGCGGCGGCGCGGATGCTTGCCCCCGACGGCGTCCTTCTCGTCAACGTCGCCGACGGGGCGGGGCTCGCCTTCGCACGTCGGCAGGTCGCGACCGTGCGCGTCGTGCTCGAGCACGTCATCGTCCTCGCCGAGGTGCAGACGCTCAAGGGCCGGCGCTTCGGGAACCTGGTCGTCGCGGCGTCCCCCGCGCCGCTTCCCACCGCGTGGCTGCCGCGCATCATGGCCGCCGGCCCCCACCCCGCCAAGGTCGCCCAGGGGGCCGAGCTGGACGAGTTCGTCCGGGGCGCGCGCGTGAGCACGGACGCCGATGCGACGGCGTCCCCGAAGCCTGCGGCATCCGTCTTCGACCGCTGAAGCGGCGCGGCTCCCGGGCAAAGCACGCGGCTCCGGGCACACTGGATTGGCGAGCCCGGATGGGCGAAAGGAGACACGGTGAGCTACATCCTCGGGTACGACCCCGACACACTGCGCGAGAAGGTCGACCCGCGCCGGTGCTCGGAGCGCCTCGCGGAGATCGGCGAGCAGCGGAGCCTCCCCGCGCTGCTCGAGCGCGTGTGGCTGCTGAAGGTCCTGGACCGCCTCGACGAGGCCATCGTCCTGTCGGACCAGTCGGTGCGTGTCGCCAGAATGGCCGGCACCCGCAAGGACCTGCTGCGGGCCCGCATCCTGCACGCGTCGGTGCAGCAGTGGCGCGGCGCGTACGCGGCCGCCGTCCAGGAGCTCACGATGTGCGCGGAAGAGGCCGAGGGCCAGGAGTGGTCGGGGATCGCGGCTTTCGCGTACCAGCACCGGGGGAAGGCGTACTTCGACACCGAGGACTACGATCTTGCCCGATCGGACTTCAAGCGCGCGCTGTTCCTGAGACAGGATGCCGGCGCGACCGGCGAGCAGCTCGAGTCCACGCTCCTCGCCGTCGACGCCGCCGAGCGCCGCCAGGCCGCCGCCGCGGTCGCGAGCTGAGTGTCGTAGGTACGTTCTAATATCACGGGCATGTCGGAACTGCGCGATGTCCGCCGCTGGGCGGAGGCCCTCATCACACTCCACCTCGATGCGTCGTGGACCTTCGCGTTCGACAACGCCAAGCGACGCGCGGGCCTGTGCGACTACACGCGCAAGCGCATCAGCGTGTCGCGCTACCTCGCGGCGCGCTACGACGACGACACGAACCACCAGACGCTGCTGCACGAGGTCGCGCACGCGCTGGCAGGCGCCGGCGCCGGGCACGGGCCGCAGTGGAAGGCGCAGGCGCGGGAGCTCGGCTACGTCGGCGGCACCACCCACCACGGCGAGACCGCGACCGAGCTGGCCCCGTGGGTCGGCGTGTGCCCGGGCGGCCATGTCGCGTACCGGCATCGGCGCGTCACGCGCGCGACCTCGTGCGCGAAGTGCGCGCCCCACTTCGACGAGCGCTACCTGTTCTCGTGGACCCGCCGTGAGATCACGCCCGCGACGCGCCTGGCCGCACTGACCCCGCGCTGACCCGGCTGATCGACCCACCGAAGCTGCGCCGCGGCTCCTCTCGCGAGGGGCTGCAGGGGGCAGAACCTGCGCCCCACAGCACCCCGGAACCCGCCCCAAGCGCCACCCTCCCCCGGGCGACCCCCGCACCCACCACGAAAGTGGCAGAAGAAGCCACCTCAACCGCGGCGAGGCAGCAGGAACCGCCACCTCGGGCGGAACGCGGCGCTCAGAGGGCGCGGAAGTAGCCGGCGTCGAGGACGGGAACCGTCACGTCGACGTCGACCTCGGTGGCGTGCAGCACGTCGTCCTGCTCGCCGAGTCCGATGAGCTCCTGTCCCGATCCGCTCGCGGCGATCAGGTGACGCATCGAGCCACCGAGCCCGCGGAAGGACTCCCCCGCGGCGGCGGCCTCGGGCGAGGTGTGATCGATGCCGTGTTCGGCGAGGGCGTCGATGACGGCCCCGGCGCCGAGCAGGTCCTCGACGGCGAAGCGGACCGGCGCGTGCACGTCCGAGCCGATGCGCTCGCCGGCCGCGATCACCGCGACACTGGTGCGCTCGCCGCGACGGTCCTGCTCGTCGGCGATCGCCTGCGCGACGGCCGACGCATTGCGCAGGCACCCGAGCATGACCAGTCCGGCGGTCTCGGCGGCCCGTCCGACGATGGGTGCACCGTTGAGCGACACCGCGTGCGCGTCGTCATCCAGCAGCACGCGCTCCCCCGCAGCCACCGCACCGGTCACCGCGGTCGAGTACCGCAGCACGTCCACGACCACCACCACGTCGGCGGGCGCGAGGCGGCCGAGGCCGATCACACCCCATTCGTGGCGGACCTGGTATCGCTGCTGGTCGTACGGGCTCGAGATATGGTCGGGCATCCTTCCAGGGTACGTGGTCGGTGATGACACACTGGGGGCATGCGGATCCTGCTGAAGCTGGTGATCGACTGCGATGCGGATGCCGCGTGGCGCGCGCTGCACTCGCCGCGGGCCGTGGCCGAGTTGTACGGTCCCCTGCTCGAGATGACGCCGATGGCCGCCGAAGGCCTGCCCACCGCGCTCGAACCCGGGGCCGATGTGCCCGTCGTGCTGTCGGCGGCCGGAGTGCCGGTGGGTCGCCAGCTCATCCACGTCAGCGACCGCTACGTCGAGGACTCGCGCGGTCCGGTGCGCATCCTGCGCGACTCCGGCATCCCGCTCACCGGCCCCCTGGCGGCCTTGGACGTGTGGGATCACCAGATGGCCGTCTCCCCGGCTCCGGGCGACCCGTCGAAGACGTTGTGGCGGGATCGCCTCGTGATCGGCGGCGCCGCCGCACCGGCCCTGTGGCCCATGCTGTGGGCGACATGGCAGTGGCGGGGCGCCCGCATCCGCGCCATGGCTCCGACGTGGGCACACGATCCCGAGACCGGCGAAGCCGAGTCGACCTAGGTCCCGGACCTTCGACCTCCCGGCGCGTCGGTGACCACGCTCCGGCGGCCGGGGCGCCTGGCTTTCGGACGGCCGACGCCCCGGCGACGATCCCGCGAGCCTCGGCGCAGTCACACCCCCTATCGCCCCTGCCGCATGCCGCGCTATCTTCGGCCCGAGGTCAGGAGGAGCCGATGCCCGCAGAAGCCATGCCGCCCACGGGCGGGCCGCCGCCCGACGGCGTGAAGACGTGCGACGCCAGCGGCATGGCCATGATCCACCGGGTCTTTCGCGTCGGGTTCGGCGAAGGCCCGGACCTCGTCGGGCGCGTCGCCGCGGGCGACACCGCACACGCCGAAGCCGTCGCCGCGCAGCTGAACATGCTGTCGGTGGGCCTCCACGCCCACCATGAGGGCGAGGATGAGCGGCTGTGGGGTCCGCTCGAACAGCGGGCGCCGAGCTGCGCCGAGCACGTCGGGCGCATGAAGCAGCAGCACGCCGAGATGCTGACGCACCTGCACGCGCTGGACGCCGCGCTGCCGGCATGGCGAGCCACCGCGACCGGACCCGAGGCCGTGCTGCAGGCGCTCGACGGCATCAACGCGGCCCTCGCGGTGCACCTGCCCGACGAAGAGGAGAACATCGTGCCGGTGATGGAGACGACCATCACCGAGAGGGAGGCGCAGTGGTTCTCGGAGCACGGGCGCAAGGCCACGCCGAAGGGTCAGACCTGGAACATGATCGGGACGCTCCTGCGCGCGCAGCCCGATCCCGATGCGACGCTGCGGGAGGACTTCCCCGCACCGTTCCGGCTCGTCTGGCGTGTGATCGGCAAGCCCCGATACGAGAAGAACCGTGTGGTGCTCGAGGGGCGCCGACCCTGAGCGGCACCCCGCGAGGAGCGTCCCGCCACGCACCCCCCCTGCCGCGCGGACGGCGAAGGCTTTACTGTTCGGACATAGGCCGAAACCGCGGGGAAATGTGGGAGCAGAAAGATCGCCTCACGGGGTGGAACCCACGGGACCCGACCCGGTCCCCGTCGGCCAGTCCGAAGCGGTGCAGCAGGAACGGGGATGGACCATGACGACAGTACGTGCAGCGATATCGCAGACCACGTGGACCGGCGACAAGGAGTCCATGCTCGACAAGCATGAGGGCTTCGTCCGGGACGCCGCCGCCCAGGGCGCTCAGGTGATGTGCTTCCAGGAGCTCTTCTACGGGCCGTACTTCGGGATCACGCAGGACAAGAAGTACTACCGCTTCGCCGAGCCGGCCGACGGCCCCATCGTGCAGCGCTTCGCGGATGTCGCGAAGGAGCTCGGGGTCGTGATGGTGCTCCCCATCTACGAGGAGCAGCAGACCGGCGTGTACTACAACACCTCGGTCCTCGTCGACGCCGACGGGACCGTGCTCGGCCAATACCGCAAGAACCACATCCCGCACGTCGAGAAGTTCTGGGAGAAGTTCTACTTCCGCCCGGGCAACATGGGCTACCCCGTGTTCGAGTCGGCCGTCGGCAAGATCGGCATGTACATCTGCTACGACCGGCACTTCCCCGAGGGATGGCGCGAGCTCGGGCTCAACGGCGCGCACATGGTGTTCAACCCGAACGCGACCAAGCCCGGCCTGTCCAACCGCCTGTGGGAGATCGAGGGCCCGGCCGCAGCTGTGGCGAACGGCTACTACGTGCTCCAGCCGAACCGCGTGGGTCTCGAGGACAACGAGTACGGCGACGACGCGGTGTTCTTCTACGGCAACAGCCAGGTGATCGACCCCCGCGGCAACTTCGTCGGCGACATCGGCTCGAGCGAGCACGAGGAGCTGCTCGTGCGCGATCTCGACCTCGACCTGGTGCAGCAGATGCGCGACGACTGGCAGTTCTACCGCGATCGCCGCCCCGACACCTACGGCGACATCGTCGCCCCCTGACCCCACCCGCGGCCATGTCCGACGAGGCGAGCGAAGCGGTGCCGATGTCGCCGTCGCCGGCATCGGGTCTGGCGGGAGGCGACCGAAGGCCGCCGGGGGCATGCGACGGCGACATCGGCACCGCGCAGCGGGCCACCGACAGACGCAGCGCATGCGCCGCGCACCGCACGACCTGAAGGAGGAGCAATGGCAACCACACTCATCAAAGGCGGGACCGTCGTCTCGGCGACCGGCCGCGGGGAAGCGGACGTCCTCGTCGACGGCGAGACGATCGTCGCGGTGCTCGCGCCGGGATCCGAGCTGCTCGGCACCGACCTCACGGCATCCGTGGACACCGTCATCGACGCGACCGGCAAGTATGTGATCCCGGGCGGGATCGACGCCCACACGCACATGCAGCTGCCGTTCGGCGGCACGTTCGCGTCCGACACGTTCGAGACCGGAACGCGCGCGGCGGCGTGGGGCGGAACCACCACGATCATCGACTTCGCGGTGCAGAAGTACGGCGAGCGGGTCGAGGACGGCCTCGCCCATTGGCACGAGCTGGCGGCCGGCAACTGCGCCATCGACTACGGCTTCCACCAGATCATCGGCGGCGTCGACAAGGACTCCCTCGCGGCGATGCCGAAGCTCATCGACGAGGGCATCACGAGCTTCAAGCTCTTCATGGCCTATCCGGGCGTGTTCTACTCCGACGACGCGCAGGTGCTCCGGGCGATGCAGATCTCGGCCGAGACCGGGATGCTGACGATGATGCACGCCGAGAACGGCCCGGCGATCGACGTGCTCGCCGAGCAGCTGGTCGCGAAGGGCAACACCAGCCCCTACTTCCACGGCAAGGCGCGCGCGTGGCAGATGGAGGAAGAGGCCACGCACCGCGCGATCATGCTGTCGAACCTCACCGGCGCGCCGCTCTACGTCGTGCACGTCAGCGCGAAGCAGGCCGTCGAGCAGCTCGCGTGGGCGCGCGACAACGGGCAGAACGTGTTCGGCGAGACCTGCCCGCAGTACCTGTACCTGTCGCTCGAGGAGCAGCTGGGTGCGACCAGTGAGGAATGGGGCGACTTCGAGGGCGCCAAGTGGGTGTGCTCCACGCCGCTTCGCTCGCGCGAAGAGGGCCACCAGGATCACATGTGGCAGGCGCTGCGCACCAACGACCTGCAGATGGTCTCGACCGACCACTGCCCGTTCTGCATGAAGGACCAGAAGGAGCTGGGCCTGGCGGACTTCCGCGCGATCCCCAACGGCATCGGCTCGGTCGAGCACCGCATGAACCTCATGTACCAGGGAGTCGTGACCGGCGAGCTCACGCTCGAGCGCTTCGTGGAGCTGACCTCGACGACGCCGGCGCGCATGTTCGGCCTGTACGGCAAGAAGGGCGTCATCCAGCCGGGAGCGGATGCCGACATCGTCGTCTACGACCCCGACGGGCACACGTCGATCGGGTATGAGAAGACCCATCACATGAACATGGACCACTCCGCGTGGGAGGGCTACGAGATCGACGGCCACGTCGACACCGTCATCGCCCGCGGCAAGGTCGTCGTCGACGGCGACCAGTACCTGGGCGCGAAGGGCGACGGCAAGTTCCTCAAGCGGGGCCTCAGCCAGTACCTCACCTGATCCGTACCACCCCGTGTCCCACTTCTGGTCGCCTGGCGAAGCCGCAGGCGACCAGAAGTGGGACATGAACCACACCGACACCAGAGAGGCAGGGATCGACATGGACTTCGGCGTCGTCCTGCAGACCAACCCGCCCGCCGCACGCACCGTGCAGCTGGCCAAACTGGCCGAGGCCCACAGCTTCAGCCACGTGTGGACCTTCGACTCCCACCTGCTGTGGCAGGAGCCGTACGTCATCTACTCGGCGATCCTCGCCGAGACCAAGCGCGTCACCGTCGGCCCGTTCGTCACGAACCCCGCCACGCGCGACTGGACGGTCACGGCATCCGTGTTCGCCACGCTCAACGAGATGTACGGCAACCGCACGATCTGCGGCATCGGCCGCGGTGACTCCGCGGTGCGCGTCACCAACGGGCGCCCGTCGTCGATGGCCGAGCTGCGCGAGTCGATCCACGTCATCCGCGAGCTCGCGAACTCACGCCCGGTCGAGTACAAGGGCTCGACGCTGCAGTTCCCATGGAGCCGCGGATCGAAGCTCGACATGTGGGTCGCAGCGTACGGCCCCATGGCGCTCAAGCTCACCGGTGAGGTCGGCGACGGCTTCATCCTCCAGCTGGCCGACCTCGACATCGCCGCGTGGATGATCAAGACCGTGCGGGATGCCGCCGAGGCGGCGGGTCGCAACCCCGACGACATCGCGTTCTGCGTCGCCGCCCCGATGTACATCGGCGACGACATCGAGCACATGCGCGACCAGACGCGCTGGTTCGGCGGGATGGTCGGCAACCACGTCGCCGACATCGTCTCGAAGTACGGCCACCAGGGCGACGGGGTGCCGCAGGCCCTCACCGACTACATCGCCGGCCGCACCGGCTACGACTACAACACGCACGGCAAGGCGGACAACGACCACGTCGACTTCGTGCCCGACGAGATCGTCGACCGGTTCTGCGTCCTCGGCACCGCCGAGCAGCACATCGAGAAGCTGAAGGCCCTCGCCGACCTCGGCGTCACGCAGTTCGCCGGCTACCTCCAGCACGACAACAAGGAGGAGACGATGCGGGTCTACGGCGAGACCGTGATCCCCGCATTGACCGAGCACGTGACGGCCAAGGCATGACGGCCGCCCCGCCGGAGTCCCCGCCCGCGGCGCGCGCCGCGCGGTCGCTCGCGCGCACGCGCCGGTGGTACACGGCGGGCTGGGGCGTTCTGGGCGTCCTCGCGGTCATCCTCGTGTGGGAGGTCTACAAGTTCCTCGGCCCGGCGGAGGGCCTGGTCGTCGGCGCCGTCGAGGGCGAGACCGGATCCGGCGTGATGCTCCTCCCGCGCACCCACGACCGCGCCATGCCGCACGTGTGGGACATGGTGGCGCGCCTGTTCGAGCCCACGAGCGGCGGCGACACCCCGGCGCTGTGGGTGACGGTCCTGGGCGCGGCGTTCCTCACGCTCGGCATCGCCGCGGTCGGCTGGGTCATCGGCGTCGTCGTCGGCGGGGTCCTGGGACTGGTCATGCAGCGCTGGCGCCTCGTCGAGTGGGGCCTGCTCCCGTGGATCGTCGTGAGCCAGATCGTGCCCCTCATCGCGTTCGCGCCGGTTGTCAACGCGATCGGCAACCAGATCGACCGCGACGTCATGCCGTGGCCGCAGTGGCTGTCGGTCGCCGTCATCGCGTCGTACCTCGCCTTCTTCCCGGTCGCCGTCGGCGTGCTGCGCGGCCTCGCGGCCCCCGATCGCATCCATGTCGACCTGATGCGCACCTACGCCGCCGGCTACTGGGCGACGCTGGTCCGGCTGCGTCTGCCCGCATCCGTCCCCTATCTGCTGCCCGCGCTGCGCCTGGCCGCAGCCAACGCCGTCGTCGGCGCCGTCGTCGCCGAGGTCTCGATCGGCATGCGCGGAGGCATCGGGCGCATGCTGCTGCAGCTGGCCGGGCAGGCCTCGGCCGACCCCGCCGCCCCCTGGGGCCCCACATTCGGGTCGATCCTCATCGGCCTCATCGCCGCAGGCTCCGTCGCCCTCCTCGGGGTCGGGCTGAAGAACTACCGCAGAGGAGAGGCGACCGCATGACCGGACGCACCACGGATGCCGCCCCGTCGGCCACGACCACGACCGCTCCGGCGGTGTCGGCGAGCGGGGTCGAGAAGGTCTTCACGACCAAGACCGGCGACATCACCGCACTCACCGACGTGCACCTCGAGGTCGCGGCGGGCGAGTTCGTCTCGCTCATCGGCCCCTCGGGATGCGGCAAGTCGACGCTGCTTCGTCTGATCGCCGACCTCGACGGGCCGACCGCGGGGTCGCTGGAGATCTTCGGCAAGCCGGCCGCACAGGCCCGCGCCGATCAGGACTACGGCATCGCGTTCCAGCAGGCCGGGCTGCTGCCCTGGCGCACCGTCGCGGGGAACATCTCGCTCCCGCTGGAGCTGCACGGCCACGCCCGCGCCGAGCGCACGGCGCGGGTCGCGGAGCTCGCCGAACTCGTGAACCTGTCGGATTTCGTCGACCGCTACCCCGATGAGCTGTCGGGCGGCATGCAGCAGCGCGTCGCGATCGCACGGGCGCTCGCCGCGAGCCCCCGTCTGCTGCTGATGGACGAGCCCTTCGGCGCCCTCGACGAGATGACGCGCGAGTACCTGCAGTCCGAGCTCACGCGCATCGCCGCCGAGACCGGCGCCGCCGTCGTGTTCGTCACCCACTCAATCCCCGAGGCGGTGTTCCTGTCGGATCGCGTCGTGGTGATGAGCCCGCGACCGGGCCGCATCACCGAGGTGATCGAGACGACCTTCGGCGACACCCGCGACGAGGATCTGCGCGAATCGCCGGCGTACTTCGAGCGCGTCACCGCGGTGCGCGAGGCGCTGCACGGCACCCGCATCGAGAGGGCGAACGAGCGATGACGGCCGCCCCTCCCGGTGATGTCGGGCTCACGCGCGCCCGGCCGGTGCGGCGTGCCTCGCAGGAGCGCCCGCTGCCGTCGTGGCTGCGCTTCGTCGCGCCGGTCGCCGTCGGGGTCATCGGCCTCGTGCTGTGGGTGATCTACGTCGACGTGCTCGGCGCCGCACCCCGGATGCTGCCGAGTCCGTTCGCGGTCATCGCCGAGTTCATCACGCGCTGGGGCATCATCTCGGAGGACATGCTCATCACGGGCACGAACGCCCTGATCGGGCTGACCTTCGGCACGCTGTTCGCGCTCGTGCTGGCCGGCCTCGCCGCCGCCGTCGGCCCCGCGGATCGGATGCTGGCTCCGCTGGTGGCGGCGATCGCGGTCGTCCCGATCGTCGCCCTCACGCCGATCTTCAACACCATGTTCGGCGCGTCCAGCCAGTTCGGACGCATCGCCGTCGCGACCATCGCCGCGTTCGTGCCGGTGTTCATCAACGTGCTGCGGGGCCTGCGCCAGACCGACCCCGTCCACCGCGATCTCATGCGAGCTTCGGCGGCCTCCGCCTCCCAGACGTTCCGCCATCTGACGCTTCCCGCAGCCCTCCCCCACCTCATGACGGGCCTGCGCATCGCCAGCTCGCTCGCCGTCATCGCCGCGCTCGTCGCGGAGTACTTCGGCGGCCCCGCCGACGGCATCGGCACCGCGATCGCCACCTACGCCAAGTCCGGGCGCGCGGCGCTGGCGTGGGCGTACGTGTTCGGCGGCATCCTGATCGGCCTCATCTTCTTCCTCGCCACCTCGCTGCTCGAGCGGCTGGTGACGAGGCGTCCGCCGGCCTGACCGGCACCTGCACCACCAGCACCACCCTGCAACACCCCTGCACCAACCTGCACCACCCCATCGTGAAAGGAACACCATGAGACACAGCATCCGACGCGGCCTGATCGCCGCGTCCACCCTGACCGTCGCGGCCCTCACGCTCGCGGCGTGCTCGGGCGGCACGAGCGAGTCGACGGACGACGCCACGACGGACGAGTTCGAGCCCCTCACCGAGATCAGCCTGCAGCTGCAGTGGCTGCCCCAGGCGCAGTTCGCCGGCTACTACATCGCCCAGGAGATGGGCTACTTCGAGGAGGAGGGCTTCGACGCCGTCGAGATCGTCCCGTCCGGCGGCGACATCGTCCCGCAGGACGCCCTGGTCGCCGGCGACGTCGACTTCGCCATCGCGTGGGTCCCCAAGGTGCTCGGCACGCTCGAGGCCTCGGGCGTCGAGCTGACCGACATCGCCCAGGTGTTCCAGACCTCGGGCACCCTGCAGGTGTCGTGGGCCGACGACGGCATCAGCTCGGTCGCGGACTTCGAGGGCAAGCGCATCGGCTCGTGGGGCTTCGGCAACGAGTGGGAGATCTTCGCGGCGATGGCCGCAGACGGCCTCGACTCGACCACCGTGTCGATCACGACGCAGGACTTCTCCATGAACGCCCTGCTCGACGGCGACGTGGACGCCGCGCAGGCGATGACCTACAACGAGTGGGCGCAGATCCTCGAGGTCACGAACCCCGAGACGGGCGAGCTGTATCAGCCCGACGACTTCAACGTCGTGTCGTACGAGGACACCGAGGGCGCCATGCTGCAGGACGCCATCTGGGCCGACACCGAGCGCCTGGACTCCGACCCGGCCTACGCCGACGCAGCCGTTCGCTTCCTCAAGGCCATCACGAAGGGCTGGCTGTACGCGCGTGACAACCCCGAGGACGCGGCGAGCATCGTCTACGACATCGCGTCGAACGCCGAGGCGGCCTTCCCGGTCGGTCCCGTCCACCAGCTGTGGCAGATGAACGAGGTCAACAAGCTCATCTGGACGGGCGCGGACTTCGGCGTCGTCGACGCCGCCGCGTGGGACAAGACCGTCGCCGGTGCGCTGTCGGCGGTCAACCAGGACGGCCTCGAGCTGATCACGACCGAGCCGAGCGACACCGCGTACTCGAACGAGTACATCGAGCAGGCCCTGGCCGAGCTCGCGGACGAGGGCGTCGAGGTCGCCGGCGAGTACACGCCGATCGAGGTCACCCTCACCGAGGGCGGCCAGTAGCAGCGACGACGTGGGGCGTCACGGCGAGGCCGTGGCGCCCCACACCCATTTCCGGAAGGATCGGCCTCATGACCGAAGATCTCGATGCCCGCGCGAAGGAGCTCGACCGCGCGCACGTGTTCCACTCGTGGCTCGCACAGGCGGGCCTGGACCTTCCCGTCGTGGCGGGCGGGTCGGGCACGACGGTGTGGGACCACGCCGGCAATCGGATGCTTGACTTCTCGAGCCAGCTCGTCAACGTCAACATCGGCCACCAGCATCCGAAGGTCGTCCAGGCGATCCAGGAGCAGGCCGCCGAGCTCGCGACCATCGGCCCCGCGACGGCGCACCTGAAGCGCGGCGAGGCCGCCGCGCGCATCGTCGCGAAGGCGCCCGAGGGGTTCTCGAAGGTGTTCTTCACCAACGGCGGCGCGGATGCCATCGAGAACGCGATGCGCATGGCGCGGCTGCGCACCGGACGCGACACCGTGCTGTCCACCTACCGCTCGTACCACGGGAACACCGGCGGGGCCATCGTGGCCACCGGCGACTGGCGGCGCATGCCGAACCAGTTCGCGCGCGGGCACGTGCACTTCTTCGGCCCGTACCTGTATCGCTCGGAGTTCTGGGCGACGACGCCCGAAGAGGAGTCGGCGCGCGCCCTCCACCACCTCGAGCGCGTCATCCAGGCCGAGGGCCCGCAGACGATCGCCGCCGTGCTCCTGGAGTCCGTACCCGGCACGGCCGGCGTCCTCATCCCGCCTCCGGGCTACCTCGCGGGTGTCCGCGCGCTGTGCGACAAGCACGGCATCGTGCTGATCCTCGACGAGGTGATGGCGGGCTTCGGGCGCACCGGCCGCTGGTTCGCGTTCGACGGCTACGACGTGGTGCCCGACCTCATCACCTTCGCCAAGGGCGTGAACTCCGGGTACGTCCCCATCGGCGGCGTGATCATCTCGGACCCGATCGCTGAGGTCTTCGACGAGCGCGTCTTCCCGGGCGGGCTGACCTACTCGGGGCATCCGCTCGCGGCGGCGTCCATCATCGCCTCGATCGACGCCATGGAGTCCGAAGGCATCGTCGACCATGCGGCGGTCATCGGGGCGTCGGCCATCGGACCGGGCCTGCTCGATCTGGCGCACAGGCACCCGCTCATCGGCGAGGTGCGCGGCGAGGGTGTGTTCTGGGTGGCCGAGATGGTCGCCGACCGAGCCACGCGCGAGGCGCTGCCGGCCGCGGGGATGGGCGCGCTGAAGAAGGAGATCATCGCGCGAGGCGTCATGCCGATGATCGTCGAGAACCGCCTGCACGTTGTACCGCCCTGCGTGGTCACGGCCGAACAGGTGGCCCAGGCGATGGCGGTCTTCGACGAGGCGCTGACGGCCGTCGAGAGCGCCTGAGCGGGCCGTCGAGGGGGTTGCGTCCTGGGCGTCCGGGCGCAGACTGGTAGACGGCCCCCACGAAGGGCCCTCGATGGAGAGGACCGACATGACCGACACCAGCACGCTCGAGCAGGCTGCGCCTGCCGCCACCACGATCGTCGACCACTGGGTGGGCGGCGCCTTCTGGGCGGGAGCATCCGACCGCACCGGCGAGGTCTACAACCCCGCGCTCGGCACGGTGCAGCGCGAGGTGCGCTTCGCCACCGCCGACGACGTCGACCACGCGGTCTCGGTCGCATCGGATGCGTTCGAAGCGTGGCGTGATGTGAGCATCGCCAAGCGCCAGCAGATCATGTTCGCGTTCCGCGAGATCGTCAACGCCCGAAAGGACGAGCTGGCGCGCATCCTGACGAGCGAGCACGGCAAGGTGCTCTCGGACGCGCACGGCGAGATCGCCCGCGGCCTCGAGGTGGTCGAGTTCGCGTGTGGCCTCGGACAGCTCACGAAGGGCGCGTACAGCGAGAACGCCTCCAGCGGCATCGACGTCTACACCCTCCGCCAGCCGCTCGGCGTCGTCGGGATCATCAGCCCCTTCAACTTCCCGGCGATGGTGCCGATGTGGTTCTTCTCGATCGCGATCGCCGCGGGCAACGCGGTCGTGCTCAAGCCGAGCGAGAAGGATCCGTCCGCGGCGAACTGGATGGCCGCGGCGCTCGCCGAGGCGGGACTGCCCGACGGGGTCTTCAACGTCGTGCACGGCGACAAGGTGGCCGTCGACGCGCTGCTGGAGCATCCGGATGTCCGCTCGATCTCGTTCGTGGGATCCACGCCCATCGCCCGCTATGTCTACGAGACGGGCACCCGCGCCGGCAAGCGCGTGCAGGCGCTCGGCGGGGCGAAGAACCACATGCTGGTCCTTCCGGACGCCGACCTCGACCTCGCCGCCGACGCCGCCGTCAACGCCGGATTCGGGTCGGCCGGCGAGCGCTGCATGGCGATCTCCGTGGTGCTGGCGGTCGACACGATCGCCGATCAGCTCGTCGAGAAGATCGCCGAGCGCATGGGGCGCCTGCGCACCGGCGACGGGCTGCGCGGCTGCGACATGGGTCCGCTCATCACAGGCGTCCACCGCGACAAGGTGGCCGGCTACGTCGACGTCGCCGCGGGCGACGGCGCCTCGGTGGTCGTGGACGGACGCGGCATCGACGTCGACGGCGACCCGAACGGCTTCTGGGTGGGCCCGACGCTGCTGGACAGCGTGCCGATCACGTCGGCCGCGTACCGCGAGGAGATCTTCGGCCCCGTGCTGTCGGTCGTGCGCGTCGACGGCTACCAGGAGGGCCTCGACCTCATCAACTCGGGCGCGTTCGGCAACGGCACGGCGATCTTCACCAACGACGGCGGAGCGGCGCGCCGCTTCCAGCGCGAGGTGCAGGTCGGGATGATCGGCATCAACGTGCCGATCCCGGTGCCGGTCGCCTACCACTCGTTCGGCGGCTGGAAGGCATCGCTGTTCGGCGACGCGAAGGCCTACGGCCCCCACGGGTTCGAGTTCTTCACCGCCGAGAAGGCGATCACGAGCCGATGGCTCGACCCGTCGCACGGCGGCATCAACCTCGGCTTCCCGCAGCACACCTGACCGCCCGGGCAGGCTCGACCCATCGCACGGCGCCTCAGCCTCGGGTTCCCGCAGCGCACCTGACGACCCCGGCGGGCTCGACCTGCATGTCCCACTTCTTGCCGCCCGGACGGCGCCGAAGCGGCAAGAAGTGGGACACAGGGAGGGATGGGGCGCGGTCTCGAG
Organism: Microbacter sp. GSS18; assembly: GCA_029319145.1. Taxonomy (NCBI): domain Bacteria; kingdom Pseudomonadati; phylum Bacteroidota; class Bacteroidia; order Bacteroidales; family Porphyromonadaceae; genus Microbacter; species Microbacter sp. GSS18. Next base: position 2,351,658 of record CP119753.1, read on the forward strand.
CGGTGCGGGCCGAAGGGAGGCGCGGTCCGATAGCGTGAACGCGATCGAACGCGCGCGCACGGTCGGGATCGCATCGACGACGATCATCCGGACGGCGCCCGGACCCGCCGACTCGCAGAAGAGGAACGCCCATGCAGATCACCGCCGCCGTCGCCGACCACACCGGAGCGCGCATCGAACTCGAGCAGCTCGAGCTGGACGATCCCGGCCCCGGCGAAGTGCGCGTGCGACTCGTCGCGACGGGCGTGTGCCACACCGACACCATCACGCGCGACGGCGATCTGCCGCTGCCGCTGCCGGGCGTGCTCGGCCACGAGGGCGCGGGCGTCGTCGACGCCGTCGGCGAGGGCGTCACCTCGGTCGAGGTCGGCGACCACGTGGTGATGGGTTGGGCCTTCTGCGGCGAGTGCCGCAACTGCCGACGGGGCGAGCCGAAGTACTGCGACCAGACCGGCCCCGCGGTCGCGGCGGGCGTGCGCTTCCAGGGACCGCTCGTCGGGACCAGCGCGTATCACCGTCCGGACGGCTCGGCGATCTCGGGGCACTTCTTCGGGCAGTCCTCGTTCGCGACGTATTCGATCGCCCTCGCCACATCTCTCGTGAAGGTCCCGAAGGACGCTCCGCTGGAGCTTCTCGGCCCGCTCGCGTGCGGCCTGAGCACGGGTGCAGGCGCGATCCTGAACACCGCGAAGCCCGCGCCCGGCGAGACGGTCGTCGTCTTCGGCGCCGGTGCGGTCGGTCTCGCCGCCATCATGGCCGCTCGCACCACGCCCGCGACCGCGATCGTCGCCGTCGACCTCCACGATTCGCGGCTCGAGCTGGCGAGGAAGTACGGCGCGACCGCCACGGTGAACGCGAAGGATCCGGACGCCGACGCGGCGATCCTCGCCGCGTGCGGAGGCCGCGTCGACTACGCGGTCGAATGCACCGGCGTCATCGCGGTGGTCGAGCAGGCCGTCCGCATCATCGGCATGCTCGGCACGGTGCTCCTCATCGGCGGGGCGCCGGCGGGCGCGTCGTTCACCGTCGATCATCTGCCGGCGCTGTGGGGCAAGCGCATCATCGGGACGCTCGGCGGCTCGTCCACGAGCGCGGAGTTCATCCCCGCCCTCATCGACCTGCACGCCCAGGGGCGCTTCCCCTTCGACGAGCTCATCGAGTTCTACGACCTCGCGGACGTCGAGACCGCCATCGCCGACAGCCTCTCGGGCAGGGTCATCAAGCCCGTCGTGCGCATCTCGCCGCTGTAGTGCGCCGGCCCGACGCCGTCACGACACCAGCGGGCGGTTCTCGAAGAAGGTCTGCAGCACGACCGTCGTGCGGGTGTTCACCGAGGCGGCGGCGCGGATGTCGCGGATGAGGCCCTCGAGACGCCGCGGGCTCTCGACGCGCGCGAACAGCAGGTAGGCGGCGTCGCCGGCGATGGAGTGGCACGACAGGATCTCGGGCAGGTGCTCGAGCAGCTCGGGGGCGTTGTCGGGCTGGGCGGGGTCGAGCGGCGTGATCTCGATGAAGGCCGACAGGGGTTTGCCCGCGGCCTCGGGATCGACCACAGCGCGGTACCCGGTGATGACGCCGCGGGCCTCGAGCCGGCGGAGGCGCGCCTGGACCGCCGACACCGACAGGCCGGCCGCGGCCGACAGATCGGCGAGCGTCGCCCGGCCGTCGCGTGAGACCTCGGCGACGATGCGGGCGTCGATGGCGTCGTCGAGGCGGGGTGCGGATGCCGGGGCGCTGGGTTCATTCACCGTCATGCACTCGACCCTACCGGTGGAGGAGGGTCTGGGCCGGAAGTTTTCCTGCCAGAACATGCTCTGCACGACATTCCTCTTACAATCGAGCGAGAAACACCCAAGACGACCGTACGAGGATCGGAGGTTCCCATGCCCGGCATCACGCCCGCGCTTCCCGCGCCGACGGCGATCATCGGCGAGCCCGAGGTCGTCGAGGACGCGCGCATCGCCGAATCCTCCGCCGCGTGGCTCCTGCTGAAGGACGCCGCGACGCGCCTGCAGTCCCTGCAGGCCAAGGACGGCAGCGTTCCGGACGCCGCCGATCGCGCCGCGGCCGCCGGACTGGTCGACGCCATCACCGCCGGCATCCGCGCGCTGACGCCCGCCTTCCCCCACGACGGCGCCTACCTGGCGGCAGTGGTGCGCGACTTCGAACGCTGGGCCGCCGACGGCTTCGGCGTGCCGGACTTCCTGGACTCGCTCGTGCAGTTCCAGCCGCAGGAGCACCGCGTCGACGGCATCCGCCACCTCGTCGTCTTCCCGATGTACACGCAGAACGGCTCGCAGAACCGGTTCGTCGAGGCGCTCATCGCCGAGGCGATCTGGCCCGATTTCATCGCGCGTCTCGAGACCGAATACACCAACCGCCTGTTCGTGTCGCTGCGTCTGGTCGACTTCACGCCGGGGTACGACACCAACTCGGCCGTGCTGTTCCCCGAGACGGTCGCGATGCGGGAGATCCCGACCTTCACCTGGGGCGCGATCTTCCAGGACCGCGAAGCGGCGCGCTACCGGCGCGTCGTGCGGGCCGCATCCGAGATCACCAAGCTCGACCTGCCCGCGGGCGCCGCGCTCATGCTGGACGACCAGGACCTCACCGAGAAGACGTTCGTGATGTGGGACCTGATCCACGACCGCACGCACATGCGCGGCGATCTTCCGTTCGACCCGTTCATGATCAAGCAGCGGATGCCGTACTTCCTGTACTCCCTCGAGGAGCTGCGCTGCGACCTGACGGCCTATCGCGAGTGCGTCGCGATCCAGCAGCGCCTGGAAGCGCGGGTGGCGACCGGCGACGAGCTCGACGCGAGCGAGAGCGAGATGCTCGACCACGCGAAGCTCGTTCAGTACGCCGTGCTGTTCGACCGGATCTTCCGCTTCGCCATCACGGGCTCGCGCGTGCGCAACTACGACGGACTCGGCGGTCAGCTGCTGTTCGCGTGGCTGCACCAGCGCGACGTGCTGCACTGGACCGACACGGCGCTCGCGATCGACTGGGCCGACGTGTCCGCGGCGGTCATCGCCCTCGGCGATGCCATCGACGAGCTGTATTGGCGCTCGATCGACCGGCCCAAGACGGCGCACTGGCTGGCGGCGTACGAACTCATCCGCCAGACCCTGGCGCCGAACCCCGCATCGACGTGGGCGCGCGGTCTGCCGGACGCTGTGCTGGCCGGTCCCCCGCGCGGCTACACCGACGCCGTGCTGGACGACGAGTTCCCGCTGTCGATGTTCTATGAAGCGCTCGAGAAGAAGATGCGCCCCGTGATCGCCTCCACGTCCGGCATCACCGGTCGCGCCTGACCCCCGCATGCGCGCCCGCCGGGCCACCCCCTTTCCGCCGACCCATCCCTTCTGCGACGGTGGAGGCAGGGTGGCTCTGCGGAAAGGGGTGGCTCGATGACTGCTGACCGGCAGGTCGCGGGACGGGCGGTGCTCATCGCGGGGGCGACGAGCGAGAGCGGGACGGCGGCAGCGCGCGCGCTGACGGACGCGGGCGCCCGCGTCATCGCGGTGGGGCGGGATGCCGGCAAGCTCGCCGACCTCGCCGCCGAGGTACCGGGCGTGACGACCGAGACGTGCGACCTGTCGGACGAAGCCGCGGTGCTGGCACTCGCCGACCGCGTGCACGCGACGGCGGGGCCGGTCGCCGGCGTGCTGCATCTCGTGGGCGGCTGGCGCGGTGGCGGGGGCCTCGCCGGACAGAGCGACGCGGACTACCGGTTCCTCGAGAACTCGCTCACGGCGCTTCGCCACGTCTCCCGCGCCTTCGACGCCGACCTGCGAGCATCGACGGCCGCACGCCTCGCCGTCGTGTCCTCGACGGCGGTGACCCGGCCGCTCGCCGGCGGCGCCAACTACGCCGCCGTCAAGGCCGCGACCGAAGCCTGGACCCGCGCCGTCGCGCAGGGGTTCGCGAAGGCCGCGCGCGACGGCGGGGAGCCGCTGCGGGCCGCCGCCGTGATCTTCCGCGTGAAGACCCTCGCCGGCCTCGAGGACGCCCTCGCGAACGCGTTCTGCGCCCTGTGGGACCGGGACGCGGATGCCGTGAACGACACCGTCATCGACCTCACCGAGGCCGCCTGAGACGCGACGTGCATGCCGCGTCCACGCAGCGCGGAAACGTCCGCCCGGAACATCGATCCGACGAAGCCGGACGGGCAGGCCCCGTCGCACGCGTCCGCGGGCCGTCCATCCGGGGCTCCGACCGACGGCCGCGTCCACGCGCGGGGCGGCTCAGCGGCGCGGATCGACCGCCTCGCTCCCGACGTCCTGAGGCGGTGGATCGGCCACCGGCACCGAAGCCGTCTGGCCGGCGAAGCGCAGCGAGAGCACACGGTACGACCGCGTGAGGAACGCCAGCCCGGCCAGCACCGACAGGATGAGCCCCGAGAAGAGGAAGACCAGGGCGATGCCGCGGGCGTCCCCCGGCCCCAGGAGCCACTCCCACGTCGCCCGCCCGCCGTCGGATTCCATGTACGGGATGATCCAGAACTCCGCGATGGGCGCGATGAGGAAGGCCGTGACGGGCGCCGCAGCCGATTCGAACGCCGCGGCGAAGCCGAACACGCGACCCTGCTGGCGGAACGGCACGACCTTCTGGATGACGGTCTGCTCAGCCGCCTCCACGGCGGGGACCACGGCCATGTAGAGCCAGATCCCCACGGCGTACAGCAGCCACCATTCGCGGATCGTGAACAGGGCGCCGAGGATCCCCATCCCGACCACCAGCAGCAGCATCGTGCGGATCGGATTGCGGCCGAGCCCGAACTTCGCGATGACGGCGCCGCCGAGGATGAAGCCCGTCGACGCGACACCCAGGACCACGCCCCACACCTCGACGCGGAACAGCGTGAGGCCGTACGGGTCCATGAGGGCCATGTACACGCCGCCGATGAGGTTGTTGAGGGTGGTGAACAGGATCAGGGCCATAAGGCCCGGCACCGAGCGGATGGCGCGCCATGCGCCGCGCACGTCGACGGGCGGGCCATGCTCGGAGTCGGGCTCGGGCTGGGGCTCGGGGATGCGCAGCGTGAGCAGGTGCGCGAGCGCGAGCGCCGTGAATACGAGCGCGATGACCAGCGTGCCGCCCATGCCGAGCAGCCCCACCGACAGTCCGCTGAACACGCTCGTGACCATGAACGCGATGCCTGTCACGGTGCCGACCATGCCGTTGGCGTTGGCGTGGCGCTCGACCGGGACGAGCAGCGTCACGGTCGTCGACAGCGCGATGTTGCGCATGTTCTCGATCACCGAGCCGAACAGGATGATGCCCGAGAACAGCCAGAACCACGGGCCGCCGAGATCCAGCAGCGCCGACTCGGGCTGCGCGATGTACAGCGCGCCGGCGACGAGGAACGACCCGAGCGTCACGAGGCTCGACAGCACCATCACGCGGTGTTTGCGGTAGCGGTCGACGAGGGTGCCGAACAGCATCGCGAACAGCGCCACGAGCAGCATGTAGGCCCCGCCGATGATGCCGGTGGCGAGCACCGATTGGGTCTCGATGTACACCCAGAAGGTCAGGGCGAACCACAGGAAGCTCGTCGTGATGTTCGCCACGGCGGTGTTGACCAGCACCTGGAGGAACGTGCGCATGCCGTTCGGCGGCGGCGTGATCGCCGCAGCCGACGCCGAGGCCTCGGCTGCGGATGCTCCGGAGCCGGCGTTCGTGTCGGCCCGGTCTGCCCCCGACGACGGGCCGGGCGAGGAGTCTTCCACGCGCAGATCGTACTCCGCGCCGCCGACACCGCGATGCGGCCGCCGGGCGCCGAGGACGTAGGCTGGAAGATCGTGACGACCATCCACGACCCCAGCGTCCGCGGCTTCGCCTCCGACAACTACTCCGGTGTGCACCCCGAGGTGCTCGCCGCGATCGCGGCGGCCAACGGCGGCCACCAGATCGCCTACGGCGAGGACGACTACACGGCGCGCCTGCAGGAGCTCTTCGCCCGCCACCTCGGGGCGGGCGTCGAGGCGTTCCCGGTGTTCAACGGCACCGGTGCGAACGTCGTCGGACTGCAGTCGATGCTCCCCCGCTGGGGTGCCGTGATCGCCGCTTCGACCGCCCACATCAACGTCGACGAGGGCGGGGCCCCCGAGCGCGTCGCGGGCATCAAGATCCTGAACGTCCCGACCGAGGACGGCAAGCTCACCCCCGAGCTGGTCGACCGTGAGGCCTGGGGCTGGGGCGACGAGCATCGCGCCCAGCCGCTCGTGGTGTCGATCACGCAGTCCACCGAGCTCGGCACCCTCTACAGCCCCGACGAGATCCGTGCTCTCGCCGACCACGCGCACGCCCGCGGCATGCGCCTGCACCTGGACGGCGCCCGCATCGCCAACGCCGCGGCGGCTCTCGATCTGCCGCTGCGCGCGTTCACGCGCGATGCCGGCGTCGACGTGATGAGCTTCGGAGGCACCAAGAACGGCGCCATGGTCGGCGAGTCGGTCGTGGTGATGGACCCGGATGCCGCCCACGGCCTGATCTACCTGCGCAAGCTCGACATGCAGCTGTCGTCGAAGATGCGCTTCATCTCGGCGCAGCTCGTCGCGCTGCTCGAGGACGACCTGTGGCTGCGCAACGCCCGCCACTCCAACGCGATGGCGCAGCGCCTGCGCGCGGGCGTGGAGGCGGGCCTGGCCGACGGCTCGATCCGCGGAGTCGCCTTCACGCAGCCGACGCAGGCCAACGGCGTCTTCGCGACGCTCCCCGACGGCGTCGCCGACCGCCTGCGCGCGTCGTTCCGCTTCTACGACTGGGATGCCGCCCGCAACGAGGTGCGCTGGATGTGCTCGTTCGACACCAGCGAGGACGACGTCGACGCGTTCGTCTCGGCGATCGCGCGCGAGACCACGGCGTCCTGAGACGGCAGCGGCGACCGGGATCCCCCGGCCGCCGCTGTCATCGACGTCCCGGCGCGAAGGCTGCCGGGAACGCGCGTCAGCTCTCGTCGTCTCCCGATGCCGGCCAGGGGGCGACCTCGTCCTCGGCGGTGTCCTCGGTCGACTCCTCGGCGACGGGCTCCGCCTCGACGGATTCGGTCTCGACGGCATCCGCGGCGGGCTCGTCGGCCTCGGCATCCGCGGTGGCGCCGACGGCCACGGCCTCGACGGCTGGCTCCGCGTCGACCGACTCGGCCGCGGCGGGGGCCTCGTCGTCGAAGGACATCCCGTCCTTCTGCTCGGCGCGGATCAGCTCGGTGACCTCGGCCATGAAGCTCGTCAGCTGGTGCTGCTGCCAGCGCAGCTGGCGCGTGCGGTCCTCGGCGTCGCGCAGCACCGCCTGCGAGTGAACCGTGACGGTCTCGATGATCTTCTGCGCCTTGCTGCGCGCGCGGTCGAGGTGCTCGCCGGCGCGGAGCTTGGCGTCGGCTTCCACCTGCTGCGCCTGCGCCCGCATCAGACGGTCGAAGTCGTCGGCCTTCGAGCCGACGCGCTGAGCGTGCTCGAGGGCGGCGGCGACCTGCTCGTTGGCGTCCTGCGTGATGCGCTCGGCGTGCGCCACGGCCTGGTTGTGGAGCATGAGGAACTCCTGCTGCGCGTCATCCTGACGGCGCGTCAGCGACTCCTCGAACTCGAGCGCGCGCATGCGCAGCTCCTTGACGGCCTCCTCGGCCTCGCTGCGCTGCTGCGTCGTCTCGCGCGCCACGAGCGAGCGCAGCGCCGCGGCGCCCTTCTCGGACTCGGTGCGGATGGCGGCAGCCTCCTGCTCGGCCTGCGACACCTTCTCGGCGGCGTGCTGGGCTTCGCGCTCGAGCTGCGCCTGGTGGGCGGTCAGCTCGGTCTCGATGCGCAGGCGCACCTGCTGGGCGTCGTGCTCGGCACGCGCGATGATCGCCTCGGCGTCCGTATTGGCCTCACTGCGCCGGGCGGCGATCTCGCCGCGCGCGGCCTCGAGCAGGCGGTCGGCCTGGATCGTGGCGTTCTTGATGAGGGTCGACGCCTGCTCCTCGGCGACGCGGAGGATCTCCTCGAAATTGCGACGGCTGTCGGACTCGCCCGACGAATCGCTCAGCTCCTCGGTCAGCGCCTCGATCTTCTGCTCGGAAGCGGCGATCTTCGCCTGCGAGGCGGCGAGTTCGGCCTCGAGCTGTGCGATGGTGCCGCGGTGCTCGGCATCCGATCCGCCCAGCTTCTCGGTGAGCGCCTGGTGCTTCTTCTGCGACTCGGCGAGGTCCTTCTCGAGCCGGGCGACGACCTCGCGTCGCTCGGAGTCGGCGGCGGCGAGCTCCTTCTCGAGCCGTTCGACCGTCTCGCGGGCGCGCTGGTGCAGCTGCTCGCCGGCGCGCTCGTGACGGTCGCGCAGCATCGCCGACTTCTCGGTCTCGGCCCGCAGCCGCGCGGACATGTTGGCGAACGCGGCGTCGACCTCGTCCTTGTCGTAGCCGCGGAACGCGGTGGTGAAGGTCACGCCGCCGCTCTCACCGGAGCCGGACGGGGATTCGGGGGCGGAGCCGCGGCCGATCAGCTCCTCGAAGGGCGATGGGGCACCGGAACCGGATCCGAACGTCTGCTGGTCGGTCATGCAACTCTCCGCTTTCTGGAACGCTGGGAGCGGCGCAGTCGGGACCGTGCGCGCCAGGCTCGCGATCCGCGAGGCGGAACATCGCGGGTCCGGCAGGCGACGTCACGTCACCGACGGCGACGTCGTTATGGGGGGATGTGTCGCGCAGCGGGGGCAGCCTGCGCTTCGGGTACGAGAAATCCTACCCGCCGCCCGTGAGTGCTCCGAACGCGTGGCCCGCAGGATGGGAGCCGCTCAGCTCCCGGCGAGCCAGGCCCGATAGGCGTCGAACGCGAAGGGGCGCCCCAGGAACTCGTTGACGAGGTCTGCGGCGTCACGGCTGCCGCCGCGCTCGAGGATCCGCGTGCGGTAGCGCTCGTCGGCGCGCGGGTCCATCAGGTCGCCGTCGAACCCGCTGAGCAGGTCCCGCGCGATGACGAGGCTCCACTGATAGGTGTAGTAGCAGGCGCCGTACCCGGTGAGATGCCCGAAGCCCGCATACGGATGCAGACCCCGCAGCGGCTGGACGGGGCTCGTCTCGGCGTAGAACCGCTCAGTGGCCGCCTGCAGGTCGGCCGGACGGTCGACGTGCAGGCGGTACGACACGGTGGCGTGGCCGAGCTGGCGCCGCACCTCGAGGGCGCGGCCGAACGCATCGGCCGTCCGCATGCGCTCGACGAGGTCGGCCGGGATCGGCTCGCCGTCATCGTCGCGGGCGAAGGTCGCCAGGACGTCGGCGTCCCATGCCCACTCCTCGAGCAGCTGGCTCGGCGCCTCGACGAAGTCCCACTCGGTCTCGACGCCGCTGAAGCGCACCCACGGCTGGTGCCCGCCGAGGATGGCGTGGACGAGGTGCCCGAACTCGTGGAAGAAGGTCACGACCTCGTCGTGGGTGAGCAGCCCCCGGGCGAAGTTGCACAGCAGCACCGACTCGGGCAGCTGCCGTCCGGCGATGCCGGGCACCAGCCCGAAGCACGCGGCGTGACCGTACTTGCCCTCGCGGGGATGCAGGTCCAGGTGGATGCGTCCGAGCCGCACGCTGCCGCGGACCACGTCGTAGGTCCTGACATCCGCGTGCCACGTGGGGGTGTCCACCGGGATGTACGCGACGTCGAGCAGGCGCCCCGTGGTGGCCAGCACGCCGTCGACGACGCGCTCGAAGCGGAAGTACGAGCGCACGAGCTGCGCGTCGACGTCGAACCGCTCGTTCTTGAGCGTGGAGAGGAGGTACCAGAAGTCCGCGATCGTGACCTCGTCGGCCTCGGGCACGTCGCGACGCAGGCGCTCGAGCAGGACCGGGTACTCCTGCGCGGCCGCCTCGCGCGACGCGGCGTCGAGCCGGTCGAGGAAGCGCGGGATCTCGGCGCCCGAGCCGATCATGCGCGTCTCGGTCTCGAAGTCCGCCCAGTCCTCGTAGCCGAGGAGAGCCGCGCGCTCGGCGCGCACCGCGAGCAGCTCGGCCAGGACCGGCTCGTTCTCGGGCCACGCGAGCTCGTTGTAGGCACTCACGAGCGCCTCGCGGGTCGCCCGGTCCGCAGCGTATTCCCGAACGGGCATGAGGTCGGGATAGTCGGTGGTGAGCCGGACCAGGCCGTCGTCGCCGACGGGGTGCGCGTCGACGAAGTCCTGCGGGAGGCCGACGAGCGCCTCGGGAGCGACGCGCACCTCGCGACGCGCCTCGCGCAGGTTGCGTGAGAAGGTCACGCACAGCGCGCTGTCGCGATCGGTCAGCTCGCGGACGCGTTCGCGCGACGCCTCGTCGAGGTCGACGCCGCCGCGGCGGAAGTCGCGGCGCAGGTGGGACAGCATCCGCGCCGCCTGCTCGTCGAGGCCCTCGTCCGAAGCGTCGGCGAAGGCCTCCCACAGTCCGCGGTCGAGCAGACGGGCGCTCGCGAGCGACTCGGTCTGCTCGATCTGGGCCTCGGCGGCCTCGCGCACGCGGGCATCGGGGTGGGACTCGCTCACCAGGTAGCTCGCGTGGAGCGCCTCGCCGAGTGCGGCGTCCGCGTCGTTCCACAGCCGCAGGCGGTCCAGGACGCCGAGGCCTGCGGCATCCGCCTTCAGCCTCTCGTCGATGCGCGCCACGCGCTCGCGTCGCTCGGCAGGACGCCCGGTCGCGAAGGCGATCCAGGAGTCGAGGTCGGAGGGCAGCTCGAGCGGTTCGATCTCGGTCACCCGACGAGCCTACGGCTCACCGGCCGGGCGGCGCTCAGGGGAGCGCGCCGACGCTCGCCAGCGCCATGCGCACGAGGGTGCCGCGGCCGCCCTCCATCTCGTCCGCGAGCGACTCCGACGCGGCCTCCTCGGGCGACATCCACGTCACCTCGAGGGCGTCCTGTCGCGGCTCGCACGTGCCGGTGACCGGCACCACGAAGGCCAGCGACACGGCGTGCTGACGATCGTCGTGGAAGGCGGTGACGCCCGGCAGCGGGAAGTACTCCGCCACGGTGAACGGCACCGGCTGCGGCGGGAGCAGCGGGAAGGCCATGGGGCCCAGGTCGTTCTCGAGGTGCCGGAAGAGAGCGTCGCGCACCGTCTCGCCGTAGCGGACGCGGCCAGACACGATCGATCGCGTGATCTCTCCCACCGGCGTCGCCCGCAGCAGGATGCCGACCTGCGTCACCATCCCCATGCCGTCGGTGCGGACCGGGATCCCCTCGACGTAGAGCATCGGCAGGCGCCGACGGACCTCGGCGAGCTCGATGTCGGTCAGCCAGGCGGGGTTGGAGACGTTGCCGGACGGCGGGCCGAACGGCTCGTCGCCCGCCGGCTCGGGGTCAGGAGTGCGAACGGCCATGCGTCCTGTATACCGCTCCCCCGCCTCACGCGTGCACGGCGGTTCCGAATGCCCCTATCCTTACCCTCAACATGCAGACAGGGGAATGACCGTGAGCGGCGACGAGGGCGAGAGCACGATCCAGCGCGTCCAGGACATCGTGGCGGTGTTCGTGCTGTCGATCACGGCGGTCCTCACCGCGTGGTGCGGCTTCGAGGCGTCGAAGTGGGGCGGCGAGATGTCGATCGCCTTCAGCCAGGCCTCGTCCGCACGCATCCAGGCGACGGCTGCCGAGAGCGAGGCGCAGGCGGCGCGCCAGTTCGACCTGAGCATCTTCGCGCAGTACGTCGTGGCGACCGCCGACGGCAAGGACGAACTCGCCCAGTACATCGAGGAGCGCTTCACCCCCCACTTCGCCGTTGCGTTCGACGGCTGGGTCGCCGACGGCATGATCGAGAACGGTCCGTTCGCCCGCGACGACTACGTGCCGCCGGGGTCCGTCGAGGCCGAGGAGCTCTCGGCGACGGCGGACGAGAAGTTCGCCGCGGCACTGGAGAACAACCAGCGCGGCGACAACTACTCGCTGCTGACGGTCATGTTCGCCCTCGTGCTGTTCCTCACCGCCATGTCGCAGCGCGACGTCAAGACGTGGGTCGGACGGAGCCTGCTCGGCATGGCTGTGGTCCTCGACATCGTCGGCATCGCCATCCTGCTGACGTTCCCGATCAAGATCTGAGAGCCACCCGGCCGACGACGCCGGGGCGGGCCGGCAACGACTCCTCTTGTCCGACCGCCGTCGCGGGCGTAGCGTTCGGACCATCCACCCGATCACAGCGAAGTGAGGGTCTCATGCGCACGATCACCCGCGCCGTCCTGGCCGCGGCCGCAGCCGCCGCCCTGACACTGGGAGGATCGGTGGCCGCGTCGGCCGCCCCCGCGATCCCCCTCAACAACGGGCAGGAGACGCCCGGCGCCCAGGGGGGCGCCCACGGCTTCTTCAGCTACGTCATCGACGGCGACGAACTCTGCTACTGGCTCGAGGTCGAGCGCTTGAGTGCGCCGGCGGTCGCCGCCCACATCCACGTCGGCCCGAGGAATGTCGCCGGCCCGGTCGTCGTGCCGCTCGTCGTGCCCGCGGAGACCGACTTCGAGGTCAGCGACTGCACGACCGCCGATGAAGGAGTGCTGGCAGCGATCTCGGCGGATCCGGGCGCGTACTACGTCAACGTGCACACGCCGACCTACCCGCCGGGCGAGGTCCGCGGCCAGCTGAAGTAGATCCGCGCTGCCGCGTCGCGGGCAACGGGATCCGACATGCCGCGTCGTGCCCTCGTGGCAGGATGTCGGCATGTCGGAACCGCTCGCCCTCGACGCCGCGGCCGTCCTGTGGTCGCACACACCGACCGACCTCGCCGGGCGCCACCTGCTCGTGCTGCTGCACGGGTACGGCTCGGACGAGCGCGACCTGTTCGGGCTCACGGCCTATCTGCCTGCGGAACTCGTCGTGGCTTCGGTGGCAGCGCCGCTCACGCCGCCGTGGCCGATGCCGGGTCGGTCCTGGTACCCGATCGAGGGCTTGGACGGACGCGATCCGTCGCACGTCACCGCCGCGGCCGACGCGCTGATCGGGTGGGTCGACGCTCACGCCGCGGGTGCGGCATCCGTCGGCCTGCTGGGCTTCTCGCAGGGCGCAGCCGTGTCACTGCAGGCGATGCGACGGGACCCCGACCGGTTCTCCTTCGCGGTGAACCTGAGCGGCTACGTCACCCCCGGCGACCTGCCACGGGACGCCGACCTGGCCGAACGGCGCCCGCCGGTCTTCTGGGGCCGCGGCACGCGCGACGACGTGATCCCCGAGCCGCTCGTCGCGCACACCGTCGAGTGGCTGCCGGCGCACGCCGACCTGTCCGGGCGGGTCTACCCGGGCCTCACCCACAGCGTGTCGGAGGCCGAGCTCGACGACGTGCGGGCGTTCCTCGACAAGCAGCTCGAGCGGATCGAGACCGGCGAGTCCTAGGAGCCTCCCCCGCCGCGGCGGCGGCGCTTGTCCGCCGACAGCGCGATGGCCATGGGGATGCCGATGCCGGCCCCGATGGCGATCCCGAGGGCGAGATTGCCCATGGCGACGCCGATCGCGACGCCGGCGCCGACGCCGATCGCGAGGCCGGCACCCCAGCTGGCGGCATCCGGCTTGCGATCGTCGGGCCCGCGGTCCCCGTCACCGGTGTCGGACATGCTCCGACAGTACCCGTCCAGGCGCGTGGTGCACTATGGTTGCCATCGCCCCTGTCCCGAGTGTGAGGAACGAGCCGTTGAAGAGCATCGACGCGACCGCGTGACAACGCGCTGATCCGTCGATCCCGACGTGCCGGCGCCCCCCATCGCGCTGACCGTCGACCCGCCGCTCCCCCGGGCACCTCCGGCCTTCCGCCGCGCCCGCTCATCGCGGCATCCGCGTGTCAGCACCCGACGACACCGGAGGCCTCATGCCCGCTCACACCACCACTGCATCCTTCGTCCTCGACCGCGTCTCGTTCGCGTGGCCGGACGGCTCCCCCGCCCTGACCGATGTCTCGGGCTCGTTCGGCACCGGCCGCACGGGCCTGGTCGGCCGCAACGGCTCGGGCAAGTCGACGCTGCTGCGCCTCGTCGCCGGCGACCTCGCTCCCGGCGCGGGACACATCACGCGGCCCGCCGACGTCGCATACCTGCCGCAGCGTCTGACCCTCGAGGTGTCGCGGCCGGTCGCCGACCTTCTCGGCGTCGGCGAGACGCTCCGCGCGCTGCGCGCCATCGAGTCCGGTGATCCCGATCCGCGACACTTCGACGCGGTCGGCGACGACTGGGACGTCGAGGCCCGCGCCGGCGCCGCCCTCGCCGAAGCCGGCCTGGATCCGGCCGTGCTCGACCGGTGCGTGGGCGAGCTGTCGGGAGGCGAGGCCGTGCTCGCCGCGATCACCGGCATCCGCCTGCGCCGCGCGCCGATCACGCTGCTGGACGAGCCCACGAACAACCTCGACCGCGATGCGCGGGCCCGGCTTCACGGGCTGGTCCGGTCGTGGCACGGCGCCCTCGTGGTGGTCAGCCACGACGTCGCCCTGCTCGAACTCATGGACGACACCGCCGAGCTGTACGCCGACACCCTGAGCGTCTTCGGCGGTCCGTACTCGCAGTGGCGCGCCTGGCTGGATGCCGAGCAGGCGGCCGCGCTGCAGGCCGAGCGCGCCGCCGCCCAGGTCGTCCGCCGAGAGAAGCGCGAACGCATCGAGGCCGAGACCAAGATCGCCCGGCGGCAGGCATACGGGCGCAAGGCGCAGCTCGAGAAGCGCGTTCCGCCGATCGTCGCCGGAGGCCTCAAGCGCGCCGCCGAGGTGTCGGCCGGCAGGCTGCGCGGCGAGAAGGCCGACCGCGAGGCGGCGGCGCGGGACGCCCTCGACTCCGCCGAGCGGCGCGTCCGCGACGACGACACCGTTCGCATCGATCTTCCGGATCCGTCGGTGCCGGCGGGCCGCAGGATCGCCGAGCTCTCGGACGGCGACCGCACATGGGTGATCCAGGGCCCCGAACGCGTCGCGCTCGTGGGTCCGAACGGAGCCGGGAAGACGACGCTTCTCGAGCGGCTGGTCGCCTCGGCGGCGGGCTCCGAAGGGCGCGCGCCGGCGATGGACGCCGATTCCGGCGAGGCACACGGGGAGGAGCGGATGCCGCCGGCCGCGGCGCCGATCCACGTGCGCGGGTGCACGGCGCGGGCGCTCACCGACCGGGTCGGCTACCTGCCGCAGCGCGTCGATGGGCTCGACGATGCCGCATCCATCCTCGACAACGTAGCGGCGGCCGCACCGCGAACCGGCACCGTCGAGCTGCGCAACCGCCTCGCACGGTTCCTGATCCGCGGTACGGCGGTCGACCGGCCGGTGTCGTCGGTGTCAGGCGGCGAGCGATTCCGCGTCGCGTTGGCGCGGCTGATGCTGGCGGATCCGCCGCCGCAGCTGCTGGTGCTCGACGAGCCGACCAACAACCTCGACCTCGACACCGTCGATCAGCTGGTCGCAGCACTGTCGGCCTATCGCGGCGCGGTCCTCGTCGTCAGCCACGACGACGCGTTCCTCGCCCGGCTGGGACTCGATCGCGTGCTGTCGATCGGCGTGACGGGGGCGATCGACGAACGCGACGCACCCGCGTAGCCGGCCGCGTGGCGTCGTCACGGGGTCGGCGTCGTCACGGGGTCGGCGTCGTCACGGGGTCGGCGTCGTCACGGGGTCGGCGTCGGTGTCGGCTTGGTGTGGCCCGGAGCGGTGGACCGGTTGCCGCGGTCCTCGAGGGGAGGGCCGTTGCCCGGCGCCGTGGCTTCCGGACTGGGGATCGGTGTCGGCGTCGCTTCGACGACCGGCTCGTCCCCGGGCGGCGCCGGCTCGGTCCCGAGGTCGGCGGACTCCGTCGGGGACGGCGTCGGCGTCGCACTCGGAGTCGGGGTGGAGGTCGGCGTGCGCGCGGGCAGAGTGGGATCGACGGCGCTCGTCGTGGGCGACGGCGTGAGCGGTCCCGGCGCCGGGCCCTGCAGCGCGGACGACGCACCGCCCGACGTCCCGAGCATGACGGCCGCCGTCAGAAGCACAGAAGCGCCGAGCACCGCGGCGCCCCCGACCACCAGGAAGCCCGCGGGGCGGATCCACCGGCCGGAGCGGGCCGACTCGACGAGGGCGGCGCGAGCGCGCGTCGTCGCGGCCGTCGCCCACGCGACCAGCGCCGCGCTCCGCGCCCGGATCGACGATGCGCTCGGCATGGCCGCGATCCGCGCGCGGATCGCCGATGCGCTCGGCACGGCCGCGATCACACGCGGCAGGACGGCCGTGTCGCGGGGCAGGACCTCGGTCGCCCCTTGGAGCAGAGCCGTGAACTCGTCGACGCCGTCCTCGCTCTCGACGGTTTCGACGGCGTCGTCGGTGTCGACGGTTTCGACGGCGTCGTGGGGCTCGACGGCGTCGTGGGTCTCGATGACTCGATCGCGGGCTTCGGCCGCGCGGGCGCGCGCTTCGGCCCGGGTCCTCGGCGGCTCGGCAGGATGCTGCGCGTCCATCCGCCTCCGTCCGAATCGGTCTCCGCCCGCGGCGGGCGCCGCGCACGTCCGCCCGATTCTACGTGTCGTCGACGACCCCTGCAGACGGGCCGTGGACGGCCTCCGCGACCTCGCACCGTCATCCCGCAGCCGCGCCGATGTCTGCACCGGAGAGCAAGATAGGGGGGTGGGCGATGTGCTCGAGCGGTTCGGTCCTGCGACGCAGGGCTGGTTCCGGGGCGCCTTCGCGCAGCCGACCGCCGCCCAGGCGGGCGCGTGGGAGGCGATATCCCAGGGCAAGCACGCTCTCGTCGTGGCGCCCACCGGCTCGGGGAAGACGCTGTCGGCGTTCCTGTGGGCGATCGATCGCGTGTTCCACGACCTGGATGCCGAACCCGCGCTGCCGACCGGATCCCGCCGTCGCGGTGAACCGGCACGCGGGACGCGCATCCTCTACATCTCGCCGCTGAAGGCGCTGGGCGTCGACGTGGAGCGGAACCTGCGCTCCCCGCTCGTGGGGATCGGCCAGTCGGCGCGCCGCCTCGGCCTCGAGGTCCCGGCCGTCTCGGTCGGCGTGCGCTCGGGCGACACGACCTCGAGCGACCGTCGCAAGCTCGTGCAGGCCCCGCCCGACATCCTCATCACGACCCCCGAGTCCCTCTACCTGATGCTCACGAGCCGCGCGGGCGAGACGCTGCGCGACGTTCACACCGTGATCGTCGACGAGGTGCACGCGGTCGCCGCGACCAAGCGCGGGGCGCACCTGGCGGTGAGCCTCGAAAGGCTGGATGCGCTTCGACAGGCGCACGACCCCGCATCCGCCCCGGCCCAGCGCATCGGACTCTCGGCGACCGTGCGCCCCATCGACGAGGTGGCGCGCTTCCTCGGGGGCGCCGCGCCCGTCGAGATCGTGGCGCCCCGGGCGACCAAGGCGTTCGACATGCACGTGGTCGTGCCGGTCGACGACATGCTCAACCCGCCCCCGGCGCCCGGCTTCCAGGACGCGGCGGATGCCGACGCCGCCGCGTCCGACGACGACTGGTTCCTCGACGCGCAACCGCGCGGCCGACCCGAATCGACCGAGATGACCGGCTCGGTGTGGCCGCACGTCGAGGAGGCGATCGTCGATCGCATCCTGCAGCGACGCTCCACCATCGTGTTCTGCAACTCGCGGCGTCTCGCGGAGCGGCTCACGGGACGGCTGAACGAGATCTACTCCGACCGGCTGGGACTCGACCTTCCCGAGCCGGCGGTGCCGGCGGCGACCGGGGCCCACGCAGCAGAGGCTCCGCGCGGCGCGCAGGCGCCGCGTGGCGGGGAGGCCCGGACGGGCGCGACCGCCGGGGCCGACCCGGTGCTCGCCAAGGCCCACCACGGCTCCGTGTCGAAGGAGCAGCGCGCGCAGGTCGAAGAGGAGCTCAAGTCCGGCGCGCTGCGGTGCGTCGTCGCGACCAGCAGCCTCGAGCTCGGCATCGACATGGGCGCGGTGGACCTCGTGATCCAGGTCGAGGCGCCGCCGTCGGCGGCATCCGGACTGCAGCGCATCGGACGCGCGGGGCACCAGGTGGGCGAGGTGAGCCGCGCCGCACTGTTCCCGAAGCACCGCGGCGACGTGCTGCACACCGCCGTGGTGACCGAGCGCATGCTCGCCGGGCAGATCGAGGCGATCTCGATCCCGCAGAATCCGCTCGACATCCTCGCGCAGCAGACCGTGGCCGCGTGCGCGCTGGGCCCCGTGGACGTCGAGGGCTGGTACGAGACCCTTCGCCGCAGCGCGCCGTTCCGCTCGCTGCCTCGATCCGCCTACGAGGCCACGCTCGACCTCGTGTCCGGCCGGTTCCCGTCGGACGAGTTCGCCGAGCTGCGCCCCCGCGTCGTGTGGGACCGCGATCACGGAACGCTCACGGGACGGCCCGGGTCCCAGCGCATCGCGGTCACGAGCGGCGGGACGATCCCCGACAGAGGGCTGTTCGGCGTCTTCGTGGCCGGCGAGAGCCAGAACGCCCGGGTCGGCGAGCTCGACGAGGAGATGGTCTACGAGTCCCGCGTGAACGACGTCTTCACCCTCGGCACGACGAGCTGGCGGATCGTCGAGATCACGCACGATCGCGTCAACGTGGTCCCCGCGTTCGGGCAGCCGGGCAAAGTGCCGTTCTGGCACGGCGACGGCCTCGGCCGGCCGGCCGAACTCGGCGAGGCGCTCGGCCGGTTCTCGCGCGAGGTGTCGAGCGCAGATCCGGCGAAGGCCGAGGCCCGGCTGCGCGACGCCGGCCTCGACGACCGGGCGATCGCGAACCTCCGCGCCTACCTCGCCGAGCAGCGCGAGGCGACGGGGAGCGTGCCGACCGATCGATCGCTGACCGTCGAGCGCTCCCGAGACGAGGTCGGCGACTGGCGCGTGATCCTCCATTCCCCGTACGGAATGCAAGTGCACGCACCGTGGGCGCTCGCCGTCAACGCCCGCATCCGCGAGCGCCTCGGCGTCGAGGGCTCGGCGGTCGCCAGCGACGACGGCATCATCGCGCGCATCCCCGACGCCGAGGCGGAGCCGCCCGGCGCCGAGCTGTTCGTGTTCGACCCCGACGAACTCGATCCTCTCGTGACCGAGGAGGTCGGCGGTTCAGCCCTCTTCGCCTCGCGCTTCCGTGAGTGCGCCGCCCGCGCCCTGCTCATGCCGAGGCGGAATCCGGGGCGCCGCAGTCCGCTGTGGCAGCAGCGCCAGCGCTCCGCGCAGCTCCTCGAGGTCGCACGGCGGCATCCGACCTTCCCGATCATCCTCGAGACGCTGCGCGAGGTGCTGCAGGACGTCTACGACGTGCCGGCGCTGCTTCGGATCATGCGCGGCATCGGCGAGCGCCGCATCCGCCTCGTCGAGACGACGACCAGCCAGCCGTCGCCGTTCGCACGCGACTTGCTGTTCGGATATGTCGGCGCGTTCATGTACGAGGGCGACTCGCCCCTGGCCGAGCGGCGCGCCGCTGCACTGTCTGTCGACCCGGCGCTGCTGAGCGAGCTGCTGGGAACCGTCGAGATGCGCGAGCTGCTCGACCCCGACGTCATCGCGCAGTTCGAGCGCGAAGCCCAGCGACTCGACCCCGCCCGCCGCGTGCGCGGCGTCGAGGGCGTCGCCGATCTTCTGCGCCTGCTCGGCCCGCTCGACGCCGACGAGGTCGCGGCGCGGGCGGAGCCCGGCGACGGCGTCGACGACGTCACCCCCGTTCAGGCGCAGGGCATGCTCGACGAGCTCGTCGCGGCACGGCGGGCCATCGTCGTCGCCATCGCGGGCCGCACGCGCGTGGCCGCGGTCGAGGACGCGGGACGACTGCGCGACGCCCTCGGCGCGGCACTGCCGGTGGGCGTGCCCATTGCCTTCACCGAACCGGTCGCAGATCCCCTCGGCGACCTCGTGGCTCGGCACGCCCGCACCCACGGCCCGTTCCGCGCCGACGCCGTGGCCGACCGCCTGGGCATCGGGGTGGCGGTGGCGAGGCACACGCTGCAGCGTCTCGAGGCGCAGGGTCGCCTCGCGAGCGGCTTCTTCCTGCCCGCCCCCGAGACCGCCGACGGCCGGGACGAAGCCGAGTGGTGCGACGCCGAGGTCCTGCGACGGCTGCGGCTGCGCTCGCTGGCAGCCATCCGAGGCAGCGTGGAACCGGTGCCGCAGGAGGCGCTCGCGCGGTTCCTGCCCGACTGGCAGCACGTGTCGCGCCCGCTCGAAGGAGTGGACGGCGTAGCCGCCGCCATCGAGCAGCTCGCCGGCGTTCCGATTCCGGCGAGCGCGTGGGAGTCCCTCGTCCTCCCGGCCCGCGTCGTCGACTACTCCCCCGCGATGCTCGACGAGCTCACCTCCACGGGAGAGGTGGTCTGGTCGGGGCACGGCGCGCTCCCCGGACGCGACGGGTGGATCGCCCTGCACCCCGCCGATGGACTCGCCCTGACGCTCCCGCCGGTGTCCGACGACGTCGCACCGGGGTCCCTGGACGCCCAGCTGATCGGGGCCCTCGCCGGCGGCGGCGCCTACTTCGCAGCGCAGCTGCGCACCGCGACGGGCGCGGACAGCGAGCAGGCCGTGCTCGAGGCCCTGTGGCGGCTCGCCTGGGCGGGGCGTGTCACGAACGACACCTTCGCGCCGCTTCGCACGCTGCTCGGCGGCTCGGGCGCGCACCGGACGTCGCGGCGCACACCGCGGTCGCGCCTGTACCGCGGCGCCGCGGTGCGCGCGGTCGCCGCGTCCGTCCCCGCGCGCCCCGCGAACGTCGGCGGCCGCTGGTCTCTGCTGCCCGACCCCGAGCCCGATGCCGGCATGCGGGCCGCGGCGACGGCGAGCCTGCTCCTGGACCGCTACGGCGTGGTCACGCGCGGCGCCGTGCAGAGCGAGGGCGTGCCCGGCGGCTTCGCGCAGACGTACCGCGTCCTGGCCGGATTCGAGGACGCCGGACACTGCCGCCGGGGATACATCGTCGAGAAGCTGGGCGCGGCGCAGTTCGCGACGTCGGCGACGATCGACCGCATCCGGGAGTTCGCCGCACGCGGCGACCCCCCGCCGAACCATGCCGTCACGCTCGCGTCGACCGATCCCGCCAACCCCTACGGGTCGGCGCTGTCCTGGCCGCCCCTCGAGGGTGTCGGCCACCGGCCGGGCCGCAAGGCGGGCGCGATCGTGGTGCTCGTCGACGGCGCGCTCGTGCTGTACCTCGAGCGCGGCGGCAAGTCAGCCCTGGCGTTCACGGGCGACGAGACCGTGCTGGCGGCGGCCGCCGCCGACCTCGTCGCCACGGCGCACGCCCGACGACTCGAGACCCTGACGATCGAACAGGTCAACGGCGCCTTCATCCACGGCAGCGGCATCGCGCGGTGCCTGCGCGATGCGGGGTTCGTCGAGTCGCCGCGCGGCCTCACCCTCCGCCGCCTCACGGCCGGCGATGCAGCGCGCGAGGCGGCCCGTGCCCGAGGGTGACACCGTCTTCCGGACCGCGCGCCGACTGGACGACGCGCTCGCCGGAGCGACCGTGACGCGATTCGACCTGCGCGTTCCCCGGCTGGCGACCGCCGACCTCAGCGGCGCGGCGATCCACGACGTGGTCTCGCGCGGGAAGCACATCCTCCACCGCATCGGGGGCGACACGCTGCGCACCCACCTGAAGATGGAGGGCCGGTGGCACATCCACCGGCCGGGCGAGCGCTGGCCGCGACCCGCGCACACCGCCCGGGTCGTCATCGAGGCGACGGCGCCCGACGGCGCCCGCTGGGAGACCGTGGGGTTCGACGTGGCCGACGTCGCCCTCGTCCCCACCGCGGACGAGGATGAGCTGATCGGGCATCTGGGGCCCGACCCCCTCGGCGACGGCTGGGACCCCGCGGAGGCCGCTCGCCGCCTCCGCGCCGACGACCGTCCCGTGCACGTCGCCCTGCAGGATCAGCGCAACGTCGCGGGGTTCGGCAACGAGTACGTCAACGAGATCCTGTTCGTGCGCGGCCTCGACCCGTCCACGCCCGCGGCCGACGTCGACACGGCCGCCCTGGTCGACGTCGGCGCCCGCATGATCCGCGCGAATCGGGACCGCGCACACCGAACCTTCACGGGGGATGCCAGACGAGGCTTCACGACGTGGGTGTACCGCCGCGAGAATCGGCCGTGCCGCCGGTGCGGCACGCCGATCCGCAGCGGGAGTCTGGGAGCCGACCCGACGCGCGAGCGGATCGTGTTCTGGTGCCCGCGCTGTCAGAGCCCCTCGTGAACGGACGGGCGGACGATCTGTCGCATCACGGCGCGAAGCGGTGATCAGAGGTTCATGCCGCCGAGGATACGCCCGCATTTCCGCGCCGTTACACAGCGTCGGACGAAGTGTCCGAGAGCCGTCGCCACACCCCCGAATCGTCCGGTTAGCTCCGCCCGCCATTGCATCATCTGAGACCAGATGTATTGAATGACCCAACACGTTCCACGACCGCGCACGGCAGCGCGGTGAGACCAGGAGGGCCCGGCAGAGGTGACCACGGCAACCGAGACCGACACGGCGGCAGCGTCCGCCCCGATCGACGGACGCGGGGCCGTGCGCCTCGAGGGCGTCACCAAGCGATACGGCGATGCCGTGGCGGTGGACAACCTGTCCCTGTCGATCGAGCCCGGCGAGTTCATCTCGTTCCTCGGGCCGTCCGGCTGCGGCAAGACCACGACGCTCCGGATGATCGCAGGATTCGAGCACCCGGATGAGGGCTCGATCAGCATCTCGGGCGCCTCGGTGCTGAACGTCCCGCCCTACCGGCGCGACGTCAACACGGTCTTCCAGGCCTACGCGCTGTTCCCCCACCGCTCGGTCGCCGAGAACGTCGCGTACGGCCTGCAGCAGCGCCGCACCCCGAAGTCCGAAGTTCGCGAGCGCGTCAGCCAGGCGCTCGACATGGTGCAGATGCGCCACTTCGCCGACCGCAAGCCGACGCAGCTCTCGGGTGGCCAGCAGCAGCGCGTCGCGCTCGCCCGCGCCCTGGTCAACCGCCCCGCCGTGCTCCTCCTCGACGAGCCGCTCGGGGCGCTCGACCGCCAGCTGCGCGAGGAGATGCAGCTCGAGCTGAAGCTGCTGCAGTCGCGCCTGGGCATCACGTTCGTCTTCGTCACGCACGACCAGGGCGAGGCGCTGTCGATGAGCGACCGCATCGCGATCATGCGGGCCGGTCACATCGAGCAGCTCGCCGACGCCGACACGGTCTACGCGCGTCCTGCTTCGGCATACGTCGCGGCGTTCGTCGGCCAGCAGAACTTCTTCCACGGCGACGCCGCCGAGGCCGGCGCGGCCGTCGCCTCGCCCCACGCGCTGGTGCGCGGAACGGCGCCGGCCCTCGCCGGCGCGACCCGCGGCGAGGCCGCGGTACGCCCGGAGTTCATCACGATCGAGACCGCGCCCGAGGGAACCGCCACCGAGGCCAACACCGTCCGCGGCGACCTCATCGGGGTCTCGCACCTCGGCGACACGATGCAGTACCTCGTCCGGCTCGGCGACGACCAGAGCCTCATCGTGCGGCGTCCCACGCCCATCGCACCCTCGCTGCGCGTCGGTGACTCCGTCCTGTGCTCCTGGAGCGCCGAGAACGTCCTGCTCTTCCCGTCCGACGACTCCGCCGAGCAGGGCGGCTACATCGCACCGCCCACCCACTGACCCCGCACCACCGCCTCCCCACCCGAAGGAGAACCCGATGTCCGACATCCACAGCACCGTGCGCATCCTCGCCCCCGAAGGCAAAGCGCAGGCAATCATGCGCGAGGTCTCGCGCCGCCGCTTCCTGAGCGTCGCAGCGATCACGGGCAGCGCCGCGTTCCTCGCCGCCTGCTCCAGCGGCGGCACCGACGGCGGCACCGCCGCCGAGCCCCAGGCCACCGGCGGCGCGCTCGAGGACAACCTCTCGATCTACACGTGGGGCGACTACGACTCCCCCGACGTCCTGGCGAACTTCACCGACGAGCTCGGCCCGACCATCACGATGGACTCGTACTCGTCGAACGAGGAGCTCATCGCCAAGCTGGTCGCCGCGAAGGGCACCTCGGGCTACGACATCGTCGTCCCGACCGGCGTCTTCGTCCCGCAGATGATCGAGAACGGCCTGCTCGAGAAGCTCAACAAGGACCTGCTCCCGAACATGGAGAACCTCGACGCGGCCTACCTCGGCCGTGCCTGGGACCCGACCAACGACTACACCGTCTGCAAGGCGTGGGGCACCACCGGCTACGTCTACGACAAGACCGTCATCACGCGCGAGCTGACGACGTGGGACGACTTCTTCGACGCCGCCCAGAACGAGGCCAGCGGCAAGACGTCGATGTCGGACGACCCGGCCGGGATCATCGGTTCGTACTTCTGGGCCCGGGACATGGACTGGAACACCCAGGACTCCGCCGAGCTCGACGCGTGCGAGGACTTCCTCGTCAACGAGATCGCCCCCCACATCTCGGCGTTCGACTCCTACCCCGGCTCGGGCGGCATCCCGCAGGCCACGCACGTGCTGATGCAGGCGTGGAACGGCGACGCGCGCCTGGGCATCCAGGAGTCGCCCGACCCCGAGCGCTGGCAGTGGGTCCTCCCCGGCCCGCAGACCGAGCTGTGGATGGACAACTGGGCGATCGCGGCGGGCGCACCCCACCCCGAGGCCGCGCACGCGTTCATCAACTGGTCGATGACGCCCGAGAACCTGCTGCTGAACCTCGACTACGTCGGCTTCAACGTCGGCGGCAAGGACATGGAGCAGGCGGCTGCCGACGAGGGTCTCGACCTTCTCGACATGATCTTCTTCACGCCCGAGCAGCTGGCGACCATGCACGAGCAGGAGCTCAACGACTCGCAGCAGCGCCGCGTCGAGATCTATTCCGCGATGAAGGCCGCGGCCGGTGCGTAAGACCCGTTCGGCAGGAGCCGCGCTCGCCATTCCGGCGTGGGCGTGGCTCCTGCTGTTCTTCGTCGCCCCGGTGCTGATGGTCGTGTACTTCAGCTTCGGCTACAAGCCGGGGATCTTCGGCACCCACGCCACCGACATCCTGTCGTTCGACCGGTATGTCGAGGCGCTGTCGCCGACCTTCTTCACCACATTCCAGAACACGCTGTGGGTGGGCGTTGCCGGCACGGTGCTGTGCTTCCTCGTCGGCGCGCCGGTCGCCTACTGGATGGCCCTCAAGGTGCGCCCCGAACGCCGCGGTCTGCTGATCGCGCTCGTGCTCGTGCCGTTCTGGACGAACTTCCTCGTGCGCACGATCGGGTGGCAGATCATCCTGTCTCCTGAGGGTGCGGTCTCGCAGTTCCTCTCGCCGATCCTCGGCGGCCCGATCGACCTGCTGTTCACGCGCGAGGCGGTGCTGCTGGGCGTCGTCTACAACTACCTGCCGCTGATGATCCTGCCCCTGTTCGTCGCGTTCGACCGCGTCGGACCCGCGCTGCGCGAGGCCTCGAAGGACCTCGGCGCGGGCAAGATCATGACGTTCTTCCGCGTCACGCTCCCGCTGTCGCAGCCCGGCATCATCGCCGGCGTCCTGCTGGTGTTCATCCCCCTGATGGGCGACTACATCACCGCGACGGTGCTCGGCGGCGCGAAGGGCAACATGGTCGGCCAGCTCGTGGCCGCGCAGTTCCAGACGGCGCAGAACTGGGCACTCGGCTCGGCGATGGCCGTCGTGCTGATGCTGGTCATCACGCTGACCATCGGGGTGTGCGCACTGATCATCTACCTCATCGCACTGCCGTTCCGCATGCGCAACCGCCTCGTCCTCGGCCCGGCCGACGCGCAGGGGACGACTGCCGCAGCCACTGGGACCGCCAAGACCCCCGCGGAGGTGTCGTCGTGACCATGACGAAGACCGAGGCGATCGCGCGCCTCGACGAGCCCGAGACCGGCGCCAAGGTGCGGCGCGCCCGCTCCCCCAAGTCGTGGTCGGACATCGCGCTGAACGTGTGGGGCCTCCTCGTGCTGCTCTTCCTGTTCGCGCCGATCATCGTGATCGTCATCTATTCGTTCAACACCGGCCGCCTGCTGATCTCGTGGGACGGGTTCGGGTTCGACGCGTTCCTGACGATCCTCGAGAAGCCCGCGATCCAGAACGCCGTGCGGGTGTCGCTGATCACCGCGTTCATCGCGGCCATCATCGCCACCGCCCTCGGGACGCTCGCCGGCATCGCAATGGCGCGGCATCCCGGCAAGTGGACGTGGTGGTTCCTGGGCCTGCTGCTGTTCACCTCGGTGACCCCCGAGATCGTCGACGCCGTCGCGCTGCTGCCCTGGATGGTGTTCCTCGGCCAGGACCTCGGCATGAGCATCTTCAGCGACGGCATCGTGCGTCTGTCGATCGGCTCGTCGCTGTTCGCCACCGCCGTGGTGTCGTACATCGTCCGCGCACGCCTGGTCGGCCAGGACGCGAACCTCGAAGAGGCCTCGGGCGACCTGTACGCCAAACCTCTCGCGACATTCATGAAGGTGACGCTGCCGCTGGCGATGCCCGCGGTCCTGGCCGGCTTCCTGCTCGCGTTCACGCTGGGCCTGGACAACACGATCATCGCCTCGTTCGTGCAGGTCTCGGGAACCACGCCGTGGCCGGTGTACGTCCTCAGCGCCGTGCGCTCGGGCATGCGACCCGAGATCGCGGCCGTCTCGACGATCATGCTGCTGCTCACACTGGTGGCGCTGGCCGTCGTGGCACTCGTCCTCAAGCGCGCGGGCGACTCGGCCACCGACATCGCGCGCACCATGGCCGGCGGCTGAACCGCCGCCCTCGTCTCGCTGCCCCTGTTCAGCGATCGACCCCGTGTTCTCCGGGCTCCGGTCGTTGGACGGGGAGCGACGAGACGAGCCGCAGCGCGTCTCGATCCGCCAGCGTCCGCACCAAGGAGTCCCACCCATGCCCCACGCCGATCTCGTCTTCACCGGCGGTCCCGTCTTCACCGCGAACACGGTGCGATCGCGCACCAGCTTCGTCGCCGTCAGGGACGGCCGGATCATCGCGGTCGGCGGCGACCGGGTCAGCGACCTCATCGGACCGGACACCGAGGTCGTCGACCTCGCGGGGAAGATGCTGATCCCCGGCTTCCAGGACGCGCACGTCCACCCGGTCTGGGGCGGCCTCGACATGCTGCGCTGCGACCTGTCCGAGCTCCACACCGCGGACGAGTACCTCGCCGCCATCGCGGCGTACTCGGCCGCCCATCCCGACGACGAGTGGGTGCTCGGCGGCGGCTGGAACATGGCGGCCTTCCCGGGCGGCACGCCGACGGCAGCCGCGCTCGACGCCGTGGTGCCCGACCGGCCGGCGTTCATCCCCAACCGCGACGGGCACGGCGCATGGGTGAATTCGGCCGCGCTGCGGCTCGCCGGCATCGACACGAGCACCCCCGACCCCGCCGACGGCCGCATCGAGCGCGACGCCGACGGCAACCCGTCCGGCACGCTGCACGAAGGCGCCATGAGCCTCGTGAACCGGTACATGCCCGAAGAGCCGCTGGAGCGGCTCACCGAGGCCCTGCTTCTGGCCCAGCGCCGTCTGCACTCCCTCGGCATCACCGGCTGGCAGGACGCCATCGTCGGAACCTATGGCGATTCCGGCGACCCCGCCCCCGCGTACATGAAGGCCGTCGCCGACGGCGACCTCACCGCGCGGGTGGTCGGCGCCCTGTGGTGGGACCGCACCGCGGGCCTGGAGCAGATCCCCGAGCTGATCGCCAAGCGCGAGAAGTTCCAGGGCGGCCGCTTCGCCGCCACGAGCATCAAGATCATGCAGGACGGTGTGCCCGAGAACTTCACGGCGTCGATGCTCGAGCCCTACTGCGACGGGCACGGCCACCGCACCGACAACTCCGGCATCTCGTTCGTGCCGCCCGAGATCCTGAACGAGGCCGTCGCCCAGCTGGACGCCGCCGGCTTCCAGGTGCACTTCCACGCGATCGGCGACCGCGCCGTGCGCGAGTGCCTGGATGCCGTCGAGCACGCCATCGCGCGCAATGGCCGCGGCGACAACCGCCACCACATCTCGCACATCCAGGTCGTGCACCCCGAGGACATCCGCCGCTTCCGCGAACTCGGCGTGGCCGCGAACATGCAGATGCTGTGGGCGACTCTGGCGCCGCAGATGGTCGAGCTGAACATGCCGTTCCTCGGCGACACGCGCAGCGCATGGCAGTACCCGTTCGGCGACCTGCTGCGCAGCGGTGCCGTGCTGGCCGCGGGCAGCGACTGGTCGGTGACCTCGCCCGACCCGCTCGCGGCGATCCACGTCGCGGTCAACCGGATGTCGGGCCCCGGCCATGAAGAAGGCGACACCGAGCCGTTCCTGCCCGCACAGGCGATCGACCTCGGGACCGCCCTGACCGCCTACACGGCCGGCTCGGCCTGGGTGAACCACCTCGACGACGTGACCGGGACGATCGAGGTCGGCAAGCTCGCCGACCTCGTGGTGCTCGACCGCGACCCGTTCGCGGGGCCCGCCGACGAGATCGGCGCGACCCGCGTGCTCCAGACCTTCGTCGAAGGCGAGCGCGTGTACGCCGCCGACGCCGCGACCCCCGGCATTCCCCCCGGCCGGGTCGCCGGCGCCCCGCTCTCGGCGGTCTGACACCCCGGCATCCCCCCGGGCCGGGGTACCGTGTCCCACTTTTCGCCGCTTCTGGCGAAGCCAGGCGGCGAAAAGTGGGACATGATCACAGAGACACCGGCATCACCGCCCACCAGAGCCCTCCGACCAGATACCAGAAACCGCCGGATGCCGTCCGGCCACCGAACAGGGAGTGATAGCCGTGGGCACCACGGTCTTCGAACGTCAGCGACCCGCTGACTCCGTCATCCGACACAGCCTCGACCGTTCCGCGCACAGCGCCTTCTGGCTCGACGATCTGCCCGAGAGCCTCACCCCCCACCGTCCGCCGCTCGCGGGCGAGCACGAGGCGGATCTCGTCGTCGTCGGCGCCGGCTACACCGGCCTGTGGACGGCCATGCTCGCCCTGCGCCGCAGCCCCGGCATCCGCGTCGCGATCGTGGAGGCGAAGACCGTCGGCTGGGCCGCGTCGGGACGCAACGGCGGCTTCTGCGAGGCGAGCATCACCCACGGGTACGACAACGGGGCAAGCCGCTGGCCCGACGAGATCGACGTGCTCGAGCGGCTCGGCATGGAGAACCTCGACGCCTTCGAGGCCGACCTGGCCGAGTGGGGCGTCGACGCGCAGTTCGAGCGCGTCGGCGAACTCGACGTCGCCGTCGAGCCGTACCAGCTCGAGTGGCTGCACGAGGAGATGGAGCACGCCGACGAGCACACGGTCTTCCTCGACGAGGCCGCGGTGCAGGCGTCCATCGCCTCCCCCACCTATCTCGGCGCCGTCTGGCACCAGCGCAACAACGCGATCCTGCACCCGGCACGGCTGGCCGCGGGCCTGGCCTCGGCGGCCGAGGATCGGGGCGCGACGATCTTCGAGCACTCGCGCGCGACCGGCATCGACTCCGGCGGCGCGAAGGTGCGCGTCACGACGGACGCGGGCGCGGTGACCGCCGACCGCGTGGTCCTCGCCACCAACGTGTTCCCGTCGCTGCTGCGGCGCAACAGCCTCATGACGGTGCCGGTCTACGACTACGTGCTCATGACCGACCCGCTCACGGACGAGCAGTGGGATGCCGTCGGCTGGCGCGACCGCCAGGGGATCGGCGACATGGCCAACCAGTTCCACTACTACCGGCCCACTCAGGACGGCCGGATCCTCTTCGGCGGCTACGACGCCGTCTACCACTACGGCCGCAAGGTCCGCAGCTCGTATGAGGACCGGCCGGAGTCGTGGGAGAAGCTCGCGAGCCACTTCTTCACGACGTTCCCGCAGCTCGAGGGGCTGCGCTTCAGCCACCGGTGGGCGGGCGCCATCGACACCTCGACGCAGTTCTGCGCGTTCTTCGGCACCGCCCGCAAGGGCCGCGTCGCCTACGCCGCGGGCTTCACCGGGCTGGGCGTGGGCGCGGCCCGCTTCGCGGGCGAGGTCATGCTCGACCTGCTGGAGGGCGAGAAGACCGAGCGCACGCAGCTCGAGATGGTGCGCAAGCGCCCCCTGCCCTTCCCGCCCGAACCCGCCGCCTCGATCGGCATCAACGCCACCCGCTGGTCGCTCGACCGCGCCGACCACAACGGCGGCAAGCGCAACGTCCTGCTCAAGACCCTCGATGCGGTCGGATTGGGATTCGACTCGTGAGCACCGCCCCGCTGAAACCCGCGGTCCTCCTCGACGCGGTCGGCCTCTCGCTCGCGCACGAACCGGTGCCTGCGGACCAGATCGTCGCCGGTGCTCCCGCGACGGGCTACGCCGCACTCGACGACGGCGAAGGCCGCGAGATCGGCGTGTGGGAGATGACGGTCGGCGCCATGAGCGACACCGAAGTGGACGAGGTGTTCGTCGTGCTCACCGGAAGCGCGACGATCGAGTTCGTCTCACCTGCCCAGCCGCCTATCGAGCTGCGTCCCGGATCCGTCGTGCGCCTCGACGACGGCATGCAGACGGTGTGGACCGTGCGAGAGACGCTGCGCAAGATCTTCATCGCCCGCTGAGAACGAGGATCCCGCCATGCCACGCCCGCGCGCCCGTGATCTGGGCGTCCCGTTCGCCGGCCGAACCGGCCCACTGAACGCCCTCACCGATGTTCCCGGCGTGGAGGTCGGATACACCACGATCATCCACGGCGAGCCCGGCGACGACAGCGTCGCACGCACGGGCGTGACCGCCATCCTCCCGCGAGGACGCGCGGGCGTCGGCATCCCGTGCGCGGCCGCGACCTTCTCGCTCAACGGCAACGGCGAGCTGACCGGACGCGCGTGGATCGACGAGTCCGGATCGTTTTCGACGCCCATCGCGCTGACCAACTCGCACGCCGTCGGCGCGGTGCACCGCGGCGTCGACGAGTGGATGCACGAGACGCACCCCGAGGTGTCGGTGCAGTGGATGCTGCCGGTCGTCGGCGAGACGTGGGACGGCTACCTCAACCAGATCAACGGCGGCCATGTGGAGCCCGCGCACGCCCGAGCCGCACTCGACGCCGCATCCTCGGGCCCGCCGGCCGAAGGCAATGTCGGCGGCGGGACGGGAATGAACTGCTACGGCTTCAAGGGCGGGTCGGGCACGGCCTCGCGTGTGGTCGAGCACGACGGCACCGGCTACACCGTCGGAGTGTTCCTGCAGGCGAACTTCGGCTCGCGCGAGGAGCTCACCGTCGCGGGGCGCGGCCTCGGCCCCGATTCAACCGTCCCGGCGCCGATCGAGGACGACGAGTGGTTCATCCGCGAGGGCGAACAGGCGAGATGCGTTCCCGGAGCCGGCAGCGTCATCGTCGTTGTCGCCACCGACGCGCCGCTGCTCCCCGGTCAGTGCGCGGCCCTCGCTCGCAGGGTCCCGCTGGGGCTCGCGCGCACGGGAACGACGGGCAGTCACTTCTCGGGCGACATCTTCCTGGCGTTCTCCACCGCGAACCCGGGCGCACTCACATCCCGCATGGCCGACCCGACGCCGTACGAGTCGCTCACCTTCGTGCCGTGGGGGCGCATCGACCCGTTCTACACGGCCACCGTGCAGGCGGTCGAGGAGGCCGTGGTGAACGCGCTCGTCGCCGCCGAGGATGTCACCGGCCGCGACGGCCACGCCAGTTACGCGATCCCCCACGACGAGATCCGCGCGGCGTTCGCACGGTCCGCCTAGACGAACCTCGAAAGTGAATCACGAATCACCGCATCCGTACGGATTCGCATCGATCCAGCGTTGAGAATGGCGCTCTCGCGTCCGACTGAGTGAATTGCTGTCAATGCACGCGTTCAACGTCGCGTGCGTGAGCATCGCGGTACTCGGGCGCATCGCCGTCATCCGCCGCACTGCCCCCTGAGTCGCACCTCCCGCCGGCCGCCGATCCCGCCCGGGGTCGGCGGCCACCGCCGTCTCAGCGCCCCGAGCTGCGACGCACCAGCAGCGCCAGATGCAGCGCCGTCTGGGTCTCACCGTCGTCGAGGTCGACGTCGAGCAGCTCTTCGATGAGGGCGATCCGCTGGTAGAACACCGACCGCGACAGGTGGGACGCCGACGCCGCAGCGGTCCGGTTGCCGGGATGGGCGAGCATCGCCTCGAGCACATCCAGCAGATCGCCGCCGCGGCCGAGGTCGTGGACGATCAGCGGCGCCAGCATCCGCTCGCCGTGCTCGAGCACGCGATGGTCGTCGCGCAGCGCCGTCACGAGCTGCACGAGCGGCCGGTTCTCGGCCCGACGAAGCTGCGGCCCCCGACCCGAGCGACGGCGGCGCCCCCGAGCCAGATCGACCGCCTCGTGCAGCGAGACCAGCGCCCCGTCGAAGTCCGATCCCGCCCGTCCGACCGACACCACGAGTCGATCGGCGTCGGCGGCGGGGTCGATCGACGCACGGGCGAATGCGAGCGCCGCGGCGTCGTCGAACGACTCTGCGACCGGCATCGACAGCAGCAGCGCCGTCGCCGGGCTGCTCACACCCTCAGGTCCCGAACCCGCCAGCACGCGAGCCCGGAGTCCCCGCGCGGCGGTCTCGGCGGCATCGACGACGAGCGGGGCGCCCGCGATCACGACGCCGTACAGCGCCGCACCGCTGAACGGGAGCCCGGCGGCCTCGAGGCGCGCCGCCGCACCGCCGGCGCCGGCGAAGCGTCCGGCGAGCAGACCGTCGACGAGGCGGCGGCGGCCGATCCGGCCCCATTCGTCGTGCGATCCGTCGGCGAGCCTCCCCACGGCCAGAGCGATGGCGCCCTGTTCGAGGACGGCGGTGCGACCGGCGGGGTGCTCGGGACCCGGCAGCGCCAGCAGGTGACCCCAGCGGATGCCGCGAGCCTCCACCGGAACGACGAGCCAGTCGTCGGGGGCCGGGGTCGCGGCGCGCTGTGCGCGTCGATGCGCTGCGCGCGAGCGCAGCTCCCAGTCCGTGAACAGCTCGTTCTCCAGCGCCAGGGGGACCTCGCACGCCACGACCTCGTAGGCGAGGTTCTCGAGCACGACAGGCGCCCCGAGCGTCTGGCTGAGCTGATGGACGATGAAATCGGCCGGCGACCCGCGCAGGGCGAGCGCTGTGAAGCGCTCGCGCACCTCGTCGCGGGCGCGCAGTGCGTCGGTCTGCCCCACGATGATGCGGCGATGGACGGCCTCGGTGACATCGACGAACCTCAGCTCGCGGTGCAGGACGATCAGGGCCAGTCCGCCGTCGCGCGCCGCCTGAGCCACGACCGCGGGCAGGTAGCGGTAGTGCGTGCCGAGTTCGAGGATGATGCCCGACAGGCCGGCATCCGCCAGGTCGCCGATGAAGCGCGCGAGCTCGCCGGGCTCGGCGGGCCATGTCGCCCCCGTCGACAGGAGCAGCTCGCCACCGGAGAGCATGCGGGGCACGGTGATGCTGTCCGACACGTGCAGCCAGCGCACCGGGGCTTCCAGCAGGTCGTCGCCGACGACGACCTCGGGCACGCCTTCCACGATGGCGTCCAGCGCGATGATCTCGCGCACGGTCGGCAGCGTGACGCCGGGTGCGCCGGGGATCGGACGATCCGTCCGGATCCCTCGATCTTCACGACTTTCGGACACCGTAAAGGATCCTTCTGCTCTGAAAGGCTGGGACGACCCAAGCCTAGACGATGCCCGGTCGATCTGTCCGGACAGCTCCGAGAGGAACACGATGACGCTCATCCGCCACCTGATCGACGGTACCGAGACGGGTTCGGCCGACCGCACCGGGCCGGTGTACAACCCGGCGACGGGAGAGGTCGTCGCCGACGTCGCCTTCGCCGACGCGGCCGAGGTCGAATCGGCCATCGCCGCAGCCAAGGCGGCGCTTCCGGCGTGGCGCTCGTCCGGCCTGGTCAAGCGCGCGGACGTGTTCTTCCGCCTGCGCCAGCTGCTGATCGAGCGCCAGGACGAGCTGGCGGCGATCCTCACCCGCGAGCACGGCAAGGTCCTCTCCGATGCCAAGGGCGAGATCAGCCGCGGCATCGAGAACGTCGAGTTCGCCGCCGGCCTGGTGCACCTGCTCAAGGGCGAGCGCAGCGAGCAGGTCGCGCGCGGCGTCGACGTGCACTCCATCAAGCAGCCGGTGGGCGTCGTGGGCGCCATCACGCCGTTCAACTTCCCCGCGATGGTGCCGCTGTGGATGACCGCGTCGGCCATCGCCTGCGGCAACACCGTGGTGCTCAAGCCCAGCGAGAAGGACCCGAGCGCGTCGGTGTACCTCGCCAAGCTCTTCGAAGAGGCCGGGCTCCCCGCCGGCGTGCTCAACGTCGTCCACGGCGACAAGGTCGCGGTCGACACGATCCTGGACTCCCCCGACGTCAAGGCCGTCAGCTTCGTCGGCTCGACGCCGGTCGCCCGGGCGATCTACCAGCGCGGCACAGCGAACGGCAAGCGCGTGCAGGCACTCGGCGGCGCGAAGAACCACATGGTCGTGATGCCGGATGCCGACCTGGACGGCGCAGCGAACGCCGCCGTCTCCGCCGCCTACGGCTCCGCCGGAGAGCGCTGCATGGCGGTCTCGGTGCTCGTCGCGGTCGGCGACCAGGTCGCCGACGCCCTCGTGGAGAAGGTCGCAGCGGCCGTCAAGGGCCTCACGATCGGCGACGGCACCGACCCCGCGAGCGAGATGGGCCCGCTCATCACGCGCGAGCACCGTGACAAGGTCGCCTCCTACGTCACCGGCGCCGAGGCAGAGGGCGCGAAGGTCGTCGTGGACGGCACGGCGCAGCAGTTCGACGGCGACGGCTTCTTCGTCGGCGTGTCCCTGGTGGACCAGGTCAAGCCCGGCATGAAGGTCTACGACGACGAGATCTTCGGCCCGGTGCTCTCCGTCGTGCGCGTGGACACGTACGACGAGGCCGTCGAGCTGATCAACTCCAGCCCCTTCGCCAACGGCACCGCGATCTTCACCCGCGACGGCGGCACCGCGCGCCAGTTCGAGGTGGACATCGAGGTCGGCATGGTCGGCGTGAACGTCCCGATCCCGGTGCCGATCGGCGCCTACTCGTTCGGCGGCTGGAAGAACTCGCTGTTCGGCGACTCGCACATCTACGGCCCCGAATCGATCCACTTCTACACGCGGTCCAAGGTCGTCACGACCCGCTGGCCCGACCACACCCCGTCGCAGGTCGACCTCGGCTTCCCGAGCAACCACTGATCCGGAGACTCCCATGACCCTCATCGAGCAGCCCGGCGTCACGCCCGACCTCGACGCCGATGCCCGTGTGCGCGCCGACGACCGCGCGCACGTGTTCCACTCGTGGAGCGCGCAGGCCCTCATCGACCCGCTGCCGGTCGCCGGCGGTGACGGAGCGACGTTCTGGGACTACGCCGGCAACGCCTACCTGGACTTCAGCTCGCAGCTGGTGAACCTCAACCTCGGCCACCAGCACCCCGACCTCGTGCAGGCGATCCAGGACCAGGCCGGACGTCTGGCGACGATCCAGCCCTCGATGGCCAACGACGTGCGGGGTGAGCTCGCCCGCCGCATCGCCGCGGTCGCAGGCGACGGCTTCGAGAAGGTGTTCTTCACCAACGGCGGCGCCGACGCCAACGAGAACGCCGTTCGCATGGCCCGTCTGGTGACCGGCCGCCGCAAGGTGCTGTCGATGTACCGCAGCTACCACGGCAACACCTCGACGGCGATCACGCTGACCGGCGACCCGCGACGGTGGCCGAACGAGCCGGCGGACGGCTCGGTGGCGCACTTCTTCGGCCCCTACCCGTACCGCTCGGCGTTCCACTCGTCGTCGGTCGAGGAGGAGACGCAGCGCGCGCTGGAGCACCTCGAGCAGACGATCGTGCTCGAGGGCGCGTCGACGATCGCCGCGATCATCATCGAGACGGTCGTCGGCACCAACGGCGTGCTGGTTCCGCCGCCCGGCTACCTTCCTGGCGTCCGCGAGCTGTGCGACAGGTACGGCATCGTTTACATCGCGGACGAGGTGATGGTGGGCTTCGGCCGCCTCGGCGAGTGGTTCGGCTTCCAGGCCTTCGACGTCACGCCCGACCTCATCACCTTCGCGAAGGGCGTGAACTCGGGCTATGTGCCGCTGGGCGGTGTCGTGATCTCGGACCGGATCGCGGGGCACTTCGACACGCTCGCCTTCCCGGGCGGCCTGACGTACTCGGGCCACCCGCTCGCGTGCGCCGCCGGCGTGGCGACGTTCGAGGTCTTCGGGCGCGACGGCATCCTCGAGCGCGTGCGCGATCTCGGCGCGCGCGTCGTCGAGCCCCGCCTGCGCGAGATGGCCGAGCGCCACCCGTCGGTCGGCGACGTACGCGGCCGGGGCCTCTTCTGGGCGATCGAGCTGGTCAAGGACCGCGAAACGCGCGAGCAGCTGGTGCCGTTCAACGCGAGCGGGAAGGACGCCGCGCCCATGACCGAGATCGCCGCCGCGTGCAAGAGCGAGGGCGTATGGCCCTTCACGCACTTCAACCGCGTGCACGTGGCGCCCCCGCTCGTGATCGGCGAGGACGACCTGGTCCGCGGATTGAACGTGATCGACCGGGCCCTGGCCTCGGCCGACCGCCACGTCGACTAGACCCCAGCGTCCCACCGTCGCAAACGGCGGGGATCCTCCGCGACACGGCGGTCCCGACTCCGGGACCGCCGTGTCGCCCGGGATCCCCGCCGTTTCTTATCTGCATCAGGGGATCTCCGCAAGGTGCATCCGAATGTCATGGTCGGCCGGAACAATTCACCAAGGAAGGATCGATTCCGGGGAATGAATTCGGCACACGCCGCGTTCTTTCTGTACCCGGCCCCGCGCGGGGCCGCAGGAGGGGACTGTGGGCAAGAACTACGTCGACATCGAGAACGACCGGGGCGAGACGCTGCGCTACCGCAAGCACGCCAACGGCCGTGGTCTGATCGCGCACGGGGCCAAGGTGCACCCGACCGCGACGGTGGAGTCGGGAGCGTACGTCGAACCGGGGGTTCGTATCGCAGCGGGCGTTCACGTCGGACGCGGCGCGTGGATCGAGACGGATGCGGTCATCGGCCCGGACGCCGACATCGCAACGCACGCTCATGTCGGGCCCGGCGCCGCGATCGGCGCCGGCGCGAAGATCGGTATCCGCGCCTACGTCGGCGCGGGCGCGAAGGTCGCCGTGGGTTCGCTCATCGGCGATGACGAGAGCATCGAGGACGGCGAGCGCGTCGCGACGGACCGCCGCGGCGAGCGTCACGCGGCCTGACGGCGAGCGCAGCAGGTCGGCGCGTCCCGATAGGGTTCCGATGTGATCAGCACCGCGCGCCGGCGCCGCAGCAGCGGGGTCGGCGCGGTCCTTGCACTGGCGGCGGTCGGGCTCATCGCGCTGGCGTGGTTGGCGCTGACGGACCGTCTCGGGCCGCTCGAGGGCAGCGCCCCTTCAGCGCCTGTCGCGCAGCCGCCGTCCGCGGCGGTCCCGGGTCCGCCCTCCGACGCGTTCGCGATCACCGTGACCTCCGTCATCGACGGCGACACCGTGAAGGCGCACGCGCAGGACCCGAATCCGGTGATGCCGGGCACCGAATCGGTGTCGGTGCGCCTCATCGGCATCGACACTCCCGAGACGTATCCCGACGAGGAGTGCTGGGGGCCCGAGGCGACGGATGCGCTGCGCGCCCTGGCACCCGAGGGCGCGACGCTGTTGGCGGCGCCGGATGCCGAGTGGCACGACCGCTACGGCCGCGTGCTGCTGTACCTGTGGACTCCCGACGGCGTCTTCGTCAACCACGAGCTCGTCGATGCCGGCGCCGCCGAGGCCCTGCGCGTCGAGCCGAACGACCTTTACGCGGGGGTGTTCGCGGATGCCGAGGCCGCTGCCCGGTCGGCCGGCGCCGGGCAATGGACGTCCTGCTTCTGAGCCGCCGCGACGGTCAGGCGAACAGCATCAGGACGAACCCGATGATGGGGAGTGTTCCCTGGATGAGCGCCGCACGCAGGTACTTCCGGCCGGTGGTGATCAGCACGAGCGCGGCCGCCGCCATCGAGCCGAGCGTGAACAGCACGAGCGTGCGCCCGGCCACCTCGGCGGCCGTGTCGGGCCCGGTCGCCCAGAACAGCACGATGCCGAGGGTCGCCCCGATCGCGAGGAAAAGGTTGTAGAAGCCCTGGTTGTACGCCATGGGCCGCGTGATGTCGGCCGAGGACTGGTCCGGAACGCCGAAACGGCGCCAGATCGCCGGACGCGACCACTGGACGCTCTCCATCACGAAGATGTACACGTGCAGGAGGGCCGCGAGCGCGGCGAAGACCGTGGCGATGATCGCGATCATGAGCGAACCATATCGCCCGGACTACGCTGGGCGGCATGGCGAAACGCGGCGGCGGCCCACGCAAGCCCCCGCGCGGCGGGAACGCCAAGCGCAGCGGCGCCGCCGGCCGTTCCGGCTCGGGCCGAACCGGCTCGGGTCGCACCGGCGGGCGGAGCCCCGCCCCGACGAAGCCGCGCGCGGGAAAGCAGCGTCCGGATGCCTCGGCCGTCGCCCCCGAGGGGCCGTTCCGGCTCGGCGCGATCCCCGGCGCGACCCCCGGCAAGTGGATCGACATCTGGCACGACCGGATGCCGGACGTCGAACTGGTCCTGACGCCCATCGCCGTCGCCGACCAGGGCCGCGCCCTGCGCGAGGCCGAGGTCGACGCCGCCCTCGTGCGCCTGCCGCTGGACGAGGCGGGCATGCACAGCATCCCGCTCTACGACGAGATCACGGTCGTCGTCGCGTCGAAGGACTCCCACCTGACCGCCGCGGACGAACTGGAAGCGGCCGATCTCGCGGGCGAGGTGATCATCGTCCCGCGTGACGACGTGCTGTCACTGGAGGTGCCCGGCGGCATCGCTCCCCGCTTCGACGCTCCCGACGACACGGCGCAGGCCATCGCGACCGTGGCCACCGGGGTCGGAGTCGTCATCGTGCCGATGTCGCTCGCCCGCCTGCATCACCGCAAGGACACCGAGTACCGGCCGCTCCGCGAGGGGCCGACGTCGACGGTCGCGCTGGCATGGCCCGCCGAGCGCACGACGGAACTGGTCGAGACGTTCATCGGCATCGTCCGGGGACGGACCGCGAACTCCTCGCGCACGTGAGGGGGATGTCGCCGACCTGGGTCTCTGCGACATCCCCCGGACCCGCTCAGAGGACCCGACGCCCCCGAAGCGCCCCCAGTGGTCCCCCTGCCCCCAGTGCCCGTCGTCCGTGAGGATCGGCCGGCTGCGTGAGCGGTTCCGATATGAAGGAGCAGCCGGGAGTGCGGGTGATACAACTTCCGGCAGAAGATCCGCGGACCGGTCAGAACCCCGCGCCGTGGGCCTGGAAGGGCGCGACGATGCCGGTCCGCCGAGCCGCCCCCGCGAGTGCGACCGCCGGGGCTTCTCCGGCGGCCAGCCCCACGTGCATCTCGCCCAGCAGCTCGCACGCGACCTCGTCGGCGACGACGACCGGCGCGGCGATCACGCAGGCCGTGCCGGCGTGCAGCCACACCCGTGTCATGCCGATCGCCTCTTCGCCCCAGCGCACCGACGAACGACCCACCTCGCACGCGGACAGCACGACCACCGGCGGCACCGCCGCAACGCGGTCGATGTCGTATCCGAAGAGCACCCCATCGGTCAGTTCGAGACCCGAGAAGAGCGGGTTCTCGGCAGCATGCCTGCCGTGCGCGGCCACGTGGAGGACGTCGACTTCGGATGCGAGGCGTGTCACCGCATCGACCGTCGCCCCGGTATCGGCGAGCAGCGTCGGGGCGTCCCACGCCGCGGCGGCGCGCTGAAGCTCCTCATGCCCGCGGGCGACGAGCGGCCCGAGCGCGAATCCCGGCAGGTGATTGTCGTACACCTCGTCTCGATGACGCAGCCACTGAGTCGCCGATGCGGCCACCGTGACGACCCGGTCGCGCAGGGCAGGGAGCATGCTCCATGTCATCCCGTTCAGGACAGCGGGCGCGGTGATCACAATCCGCTTGGCATCGACGTCGGCCAGCACCGGATCGACCAACTCGCGCGAGATGCCGACGAGTCGGCTCTCCAGCGTCGCGTGGACCACCGAGGCCATCGGTCCCGCGACGATCGATGCGGCCATGTCGAGATCGGCACGGAGGCCCGAATGGAGAGCCCGCATCCCCGGCCAATCGCGAATCGACACGAGCCGTGCATCCCGGGCGGTGACGACCACGCAGGCGACGCGCTCAGCACTCCACACATAGGACAGCACGGCCGTCTCGTCGTCCAGCGCAGCCTGGAGTTCACCCATCGCGACTTGGTCTTCGCTTCCGCCCGCCGCCGTCCCGCTCCACTGCCGCTGCCGGAGGCGCTGGTACAGCTCCGCGGCACGAGGGCTCGCGAGCCAATCAGCACTCCCCGCCTCGGATCTGAGGGCGCGCAGCTCGGCGAGGTCAGCGGATGCGTCAGCATCCTGCGTGGGCCTCACCGGACGGGTACGGAGCATGAAGTGGCGCGCGCGCTCCGCCCACTCGAATACCAGCTCCGGACGTCCCGAACCCACCGCCGACGCGATCGCAGCCGCCATGAGCGGAATTCCGTGCATGGTCACGGCGCTCTGCAGGTCGAGGCTCGCGAACGCGCTCTGCCAGCGCGCGAGCTCGTCCACGGCACGCGCCGCTTGGCGTCGCGCCTGGGCCTGCCTTCCGGCCGAGAGCGACCGCCGCACCCGCACACGGTGGGCGAGAAGACGGACGTCGATGGGAGAGTCGCGCGGCGCACGCACCGGCGCACCGTCGTCGAAGGCGGGGCGCAGCCGGGCGCTGAAGTCGAGCGCGGCGGAGTCGGCACGCATGCCGTGGGCGCGAAGAGACGTCACCGTCTCGTGCACTTCGGCACGCCCGGGCATTCCCTTCGCCGCCTGGGCAGGGCGTCCGAGGTACGGATCCGTCAAGACGTCGACGGCGAGTTGGGCCCGGATCCGGATCGCATCGGCGCGCACGGCCCAGCCCTCGCTCGCGAGCCGCCGGAATCGGCGGGCGGCATCGGAGGCGACTCTCGCGGCGCGCGTGGGATCGTGTGACAGAAGGGAGCGAGCCAGATGCAGTTCCGCCTCGGCTCGGGCCTGAGGCATCCGGTTCGCCCCGAACACTCCGACGATCCGCTCCAGGGCCTGCTCGGCCTCGGTGGCCAGACCGGCGTCGCGCAGGACTTCGGCGCGGTCGAGTTCGCCGATCGCCGCGTTCACCGCGGAAGCCCGCTCCATCACCGTGCGGGCCTCGGACATCGACTCGAGCGCCTGGACGAGGTCGCCCTCGAGCAAGGCGGTGTACCCGCCGTTATGCACGGCCATGGCGAGAGGCACATCGTCGCCACGCTCGGCGTAGTACCTCGCGGCTTCCTCGTCGTCGGCGCGTGCAGCGGCGTATCTGCCCGACCGCATCAGTGCGACGCCACGGTTGATCAGCATCGACGGACGCTCCTCGAGATCGTCGCCGATGCCCGCCAGCGCGCTGTCGTAGCGGCTGATCGCCAACGCGAAGTCGCCGTGTTCGAGGGCGAACAGGCCGAGCTTGCCTTCCAGCATCGCCTTCGTCTTCACCGACAGCCCCGGGCGGGCCAGCGCCTCGAGGCACAGCGCCTCGGCCGCCTGCGGTTCGCCGTGCCGGCTCATGAGGGCCGCGAGCAGCCCGGCGGCGCGCGCACCGAGGTCCGGATCCTCGGTGCGCGCGGCGACCTGGGTCAGCTTGCGCCGTGCTGCGGCCGCTCTCCCGGCATTCAGATCGGCGCGCCCACGCGCGAACAGCTCCTCCGCCGAGAGTGCCATGCCCCCAGCATGGCGCGAGAGTCACCTCGTCCGAAACCGTTCATGGACTCAGACGAGAAAACTCGTGTTGTCCTCGTACGGCGCCAGGGCGTTCGCAACGAGCCCTCCCGTGGTGGCGGCGGTTCCGGCGGACTGCTCGCAGGCGACGGCCGCCGAGATGACCGCCGCGGCGAACGACGTGCCGCTCCACACCGCGAATCCGCCGCCACCCGGAGCATTGTCGCCGCCGAAGTCGTCGATGTCGAGTGTGGTTCGCCGGAGCTTCTTGCCCGTCGCGATGTCGGTCTCGGTCTCGTCGCACATGCCGGCCTGCACGCTGCCCTCGAAGTCGGGGGGCAGCGTCGACACCAGGGACACTCCGGGTGCATAGACGTCGACCCAGTCCCCGATGTTCGAGAAGAGTGCGATCGAGTCGCCCGGCGGGTTCAGCGCTCCGACAGCGACGGTGTAGCCGAGCGATGCCGGGAACGTCGGCTTGTCGGAGGCCCCATTCCCCGCGGAGCACACCACTGCGCAGTCGAGCTTGTTGCGGATGTGCGAGAGGACGGCCTCGACCGGTGCCCCGGGAAACGCGCTGCCGGTCTCCGGGTAGAAGCTGAACGAGAGATTCAGCACGTCGACCCGGCCACCTGCCTCCATGTAGGTCCGCAGGTTCTTCAGTGCCTGCAGCAGATCGGCCTCCTCGATCACACCGTCGCCGGCGGCGATCCGCACAGGCAGGATGCGCGCATCCGGACATCCTTGGCGGATGAGCCCCGCGATGAAGGTGCCGTGACCGGAGGCGGCGTCGATGTTGCCCTGCAGGGGAGGTTCGGAGACCCTCGCGTCCTTCTCCGGCCCGGCGTCCAGCGGGAATCCGAGGGGCTGAACGGTGGACTCGACGGAACTGTCGATCCAGTCGTGGGTCCCCAGGCCGGTGTCGAACACCGCGACGACCGGCCCGTCGGGCCCTGCGTCCTTCGGCTTCGGGCCGACGTAGGTCACCGGCTGCCGCGCGCCGAATCCGAGCACGGCATAGCTGCCGATGCCCGTGGGCACATTCGCCGTGTAGGGGTTCGCGGTGTAGGGGTTCGCGGTGTAGGGGTTCGCGGTGTAGGGGTTCGCGGTGTAGGGGTTCGCCGTGTACGGGCCTACTCCGTAGGAGTCGAATGTGCCCACGTGGTTGAGTCCGATTCCCGTGGCCCGACCCTCTGCGAAGGCCTGCCGCAGCAGCTGCCATGCGTCAGGGGCGGGCGGCGGCGGCCACGCCCCGGGAGGGATCTTCAGCTTGACCCGAATCGCGGGAAGAGGTTCCTCCGGTTCGCCGTAGACCTCGATGCTGGACAAGTTGGGTTCTGCGTCGGCGGACCATCCCGCCTCGCGTGCGCGGGTCTGGAGGTACTCCAAGGCTCCGGGAGCCTTCTCGGTATCGATCACGAGCTCGTCGAGCACGTAGAACGTGGGCTGAACCGGGATGACTTCGTCGCCGGGCCCGACCAGTTCGTC
Organism: Microbacter sp. GSS18; assembly: GCA_029319145.1. Taxonomy (NCBI): domain Bacteria; kingdom Pseudomonadati; phylum Bacteroidota; class Bacteroidia; order Bacteroidales; family Porphyromonadaceae; genus Microbacter; species Microbacter sp. GSS18. Next base: position 2,394,735 of record CP119753.1, read on the forward strand.
TGCGGCATCCACTCGGGCAATGCGCCGCGCACGACCGCCGCCCCCACCGCCCGGAGGCGGAGGGTTCTGGCCGCCGTCATCCGGAGGCGGCGGCTCCTGGTTCACATCGTCGTTGATCGTCATCGCTTCTCACCTCTCACACTTCGAACTGCGGTGTCTGGAACTCCTGAAGCTCCCCGTCGCCACCCTTTACGACGAGGCGCACCCGGCACAGGCCGGTATTGACGTCTTCGAATGCGAACCGACCCTGCTCGCTCTGAGCGGCAGTGGTGTCGTGCTCGCCCTGCACGAGACGGATCGCGAGCACGTCGCCGTCGACCCATCCGTCGATGCGGTGCGCGCCCAGCTCGGTCGCGGTGATGTGCAGCAGAACGCTCGTCGTGCCGTCACTGAACTGCAGTGTCGAGGTGTCCGCGTCGCCGCGGACCGCGCCCAGCTCGGCCCCCTCCACGAGGGTCAGCAGCGCGTACTCGCGCGAGACGTCCTCCACGGCGACCGCAGCGACCATCCGGTCCGCGAGGTCCTCGGGCACGGGGTCGATCGACTCCCATGCCCCGCGCATTCGTGCGAAGAGCGCCGCGTCAGCGGCGTAGTCATCCTTCTTCATCGTCGTCGCCTCCCCATCCGGCACCCTCGAGTTCGGTCCGGAGCTTGGCCAGGCAGCGCTGCCGCGTCGGTCCGATCGACCCGACGGGCATCGAGAGGTCCTCGGCGATGCGCGCGTAGTCGGGTCGCTCGTCGAACGCGACGATCCGCAGCAGCCGCTGGCATCGTTCGTTGAGTTTCGCCACCGCGCGCCACAGCCGACGGGCTTCGTCGTCGGTGGCGGCAGTCTGCTCGGCGGACTCCTGGGCGGGCAGGTGCGGCTCCAGGGACTCGGCCTCGGTGGCATCGGCTCGCCGGTGCTGCTTGCCGACCCGCCACGCCTCGCGGCGCGCGCAGACCGTCAGCCAGCCCGACACCGCCTGCGGGTCGTTGATCGACTCATGGCGACGCACGAGCGTCATCCACGTCGTCTGGACGACGTCCTCGGCGAGCGCCCGGTCGAGCCCGTACGCCCGCACGACGTGCCAGAGCGTCGGTGTCATCAGCCGCACGAGGTCGTCCATCGCGCGCGCGTCGCCCTCCCGCCAGCGCAGGAAGTACTCAGCGGCGCGTTCCCAGCGTGCCGGTTCCCCAGTGCCGACGGATGCGTCTGGTTCCGCATTCGTCATGGCGCCCATTGTGTCCACACCGGTACAGAGAGCGGTAGACCCCCTCTGATACACGCAGATCGAGAAACCTTCGGCCGTCTCGTCGCCTGGACGGCGCACGACCTAGACTTCACGCATGCCCACCGCGCCGATGCTGTACCTGTGTGCGCGCCCGCAGCGTGACGCGGCGGACGCGGAGTACGAGTCGTTCCGCACCGCCATGAACCTCGATCACGATCAGCTCGACCATCTGGACCTCGTGCGCGAGCCCCTGCCCGAGGACGCCTTGGACCGGTACAGCGGATTCGTCGTGGGCGGCAGTCCGTTCAACGTCACCGAACCCGAGCATACGAAGACCGACGCTCAGCTGCGGGTCGAGTCGGCCCTCGAGCGCGTGGCCGCCGGCGTCGCCGACGGCTCGGGTCCCGCGGCGATGTTCACGTGCTACGGCATCGGGATCGTGACGCGGATGCTGGGCGGCGAAGTCACCCGCGGCTTCCCCGAGGACACCGGGCCCGCCCGCATCGAGCTCACGCGCGAGGCTGCGCACGACGCGCTCTTCGGCCTGCTCGCCCACCGGTTCTCGGCGCTGACCGCCCACAAAGAGGGCAGCAGCGAGGTTCCCCCCGGCGCCGTGCACCTCGCGCACAACGACGGATGCCCCGTGCAGGCCTACCGTGTGGGCGACCGTCTGTACGCCGTCCAGTTCCACCCCGAGCCCACCGCCGACGCCTTCGTCGCGCGCATGGTCGTCTACCGCAACGACGGCTACTTCGACTCGGCGGCGTTCGATGAAGTGGCCGGCCGCGTGCGCGCCGCATCCGTCACCGAACCGGCGCGCCTGCTGCGCGCGTTCGCGAAGCGGTTCGGTCCGGGCCGCTAGGTCCCGGCCGGCGGTTCGCGCAGCAGCGCGATCCGCTCGTCGAGGTATGCCGACAGGGGCATGAAGCCGCCCTGTGCGCTCCAGCGAACGCTGGGCACCCCGTCCACCAGGCCCAGAGGATCGGATGCCGGGCCGCCGGCATCCGCGGTGTCGAGGACCCGCCACCCGACGTGCACCGTCTCACCCTCGGCGAACCCGCCCCGGCGCGCCGCGGCCGCGCGTTCGGCCCGTCGTCGCTGCGCGTCCGCGGTGTAGCCCCGCCGCACCTCCTGTCGCGCCCGAACGATGTCGCCGGTGGCCAGGACCGCGTCGTCGGTGAGCAGCAGCGCCCCCAGGTGCCACGCGGTGCCGCGCGGCACGATGCGCTCGGCGCGCGGGATGCCGAGGAAGCGGCGCGGGTGGACGAGCTCTCCCAGCGCCTCGCGCGGCGTCCCCGCCACACGCGCTCGGGCATCGGCGAACAGGGCGGCGAACGCATCCGTCATGACGTCATGCCGCGTCGTCCTCGAGCGGGAACGCGCCGGAGCGACTCGGCGACTCACCGCGCAGCCCCATCGCGATCGGCGGGAAGATCAGCACCGACAGCATGCCGGCGCCGACGAGGATCGCGGCGTGTGCGGTGGTGAGGATCTTCTCGGAAACGCCGATCGAGGTGACCGCGACGATGATGGGCAGGCCCGTCGATCCCATGAGGAGCAGGGATGCGCGCTCGCGCAGGGTCGCCCCGGGCTCGGCCACGATGGTGGACGGGATGCCGCGCACGACCAGCAGCGCCAGCAGCGCGAGCGCGACATAGGCGAGCAGGCGCGGATCGTCGATCAGCGCCTGGAGGTCGAAGGTGACGCCGGTGTAGATGAAGAAGATCGGAACGAAGAAGCCGAAGGCGATGCCCTCGACCTTGCTCTCGACGGCATTCCGGTCGTGCTCCGCGGCCTCGCGCATCGCCAGGCGCCACACCACACCGGCGGTGAACGCGCCCAGGAGCAGGTCGATCTCCAGCACGATGCTCAGCGCCACCAGCGCCGCGATGATCAGGAACATCGCCCGCACGGCGAACTGACCGGACGTATGGAGCGTGGCGCCGACGATCTCGTGCAGTCGTCCCTGCGGCACGCGCATCGCGAACCACACGGCGAAGCCCGCGATGACGGCGAACAGCAGCAGCACGAGCGTGGCCAGTCCCGGATTGCGTCCGCCCAGGAAGACCGAGATCGCGATGAGCGGCCCGAACTCCCCCACCGTGCCGAGCGCGCTCACGGCCTTTCCGAACGGAGTCTGAAGCTCTCCGGCATCGCGCAGGATCGGAAGCAGGGTGCCCAGCGCCGTCGATGCCAGCGCGATGCCGATGATGATCGCCCCCTCGCCCGGGAGCAGCAGCCAGCCCACGGCGACGCCCGCGATGACGCTGACGAGCCACCCCATCCACGCTCGCTGGCCGGTGCGTCCGCGCAGGGCGCTCGCCTGGATCTCGGTGCCGGCGACGAAGAACAGCAGCGCGAGCCCGAACTCGCTGAACGTCGCCACGACTTCGCCCGGCTGGATCAGACCCAGCAGGCTCGGGCCCGCGAGGATCCCCAGCGCGAGCTCGAAGACCACGACCGGGACGCGCACCCACCGGCCGATCCCCCGAGCCGCGAGTGGCGCGAGCACCGCCAGGAGGGCGATCGCGAGCAGGGAGGCGACGTGCTGTTCCACGCGCTCAGCGTAGTGGCGGCCGCGTCGTCAGAGTTGGATGACGCCGGTCGTCGGCCGTGGTGCCCCGCCGCGGATCTCTCGGTGCAGCCGCTCCATGCGGGTGTCGAGTTCGGCCGCGGTCTCGGCGGCGTCCTTGAGGCTGTCCAACAGCTCCGAGGGAACCCGCCGGTCGTACTTGTAGTAGATCTTGTGCTCGAGGCTCGCCCAGAAGTCCATCGCGATCGTGCGGAACTGCACCTCGACGGGCACTTCGATGCGCCCGGTCGACAGGAACACGGGCACCTCGAGGATCGCGTGGAGGCTCTTGTAGCCGTTCGACTTCGGCTCGGCGATGTAGTCCTTGACGTGGAGCACCCGGATGTCGTCCTGCTCGGCGAGCAGATCGAACAGGCGGTAGACGTCGGCGACGAAGCTGCAGGTGATCCGCACGCCCGCGACGTCGGTGATGTGCCGACGGATCGACGGCAGGTCCGCCTCGACACCCTTGCGCTGCACCTTTTCGAGCAGGCTGTCGGTCGACTTCAGCCGCGACGTCACATGCTCGATCGGGTTGTAGTCGTGCGTCTGCAGGAACTCCTCCCGCAGGATCGAGATCTTCGTCTCGATCTCCTGCATCCCGAACCGGTACTCCAGAAGGAAGCGCTGCATCTCCAGACGGAGCTCGCGCAGCTCGTGGGCGGTGAAGGTGATCGGCGTGTTGTCGGGGTCTGCGTCGTCGGTGGCGACGGCGGGAACTGCCATGCCCGACACCCTAGGACGCGGGTCTACGAAGGTCCTGTGAGTGCGCGGTCACTCCAGCGCCGATCGCGCCCGCTCGGCGGCGCGCTGCGTGTCGCGTGCCGTCGCCGCAGCCGCCGCGTGCGCGCGGTCCAGGTCGGCGATCGAGGACTCGACGGACCCGAGATCGGCCTCGAGGCGGGCCAGGTCCCGCGTCAGGTCGTCGATCCGCTCCCGCAGATGCGCGGCGCGCTCGCGCGCGCGGTCGCGCCGCGCCGCCAGCTCCGCCAGCTCGCGCCCCGCGGCGTTCGCGGCCCGCTCCGCCTCTCGCGCGGCCTTCTCGGCCGCGCGACGCGCGCGGCGCTCGGCGAGGTCGTCGCGCGGTGGCGGCGTCTCGGCTCCCGGCAGCGTCCCGCCCACGGCCGCGGCGAGGTCGGCAGGCTCGAAGCCGCCCGCCTCGAGCGGCGCGATGAGTCGGCCGGTGCTGACGGCGGCCGCAGCGGCGGCGTCCATCACCCCGGCGTTGACGGTCTTCTCGACGCCCTCGCGGGCGGGCGGGCTGACGGTGACCCCGTGTTCGGCGGCGAGCTCGACCGCGTGCGCGGCGAGCGCCGCGACGAGCTGCCGCCGCTGGCGCCCGAGCTTCGCCAGCTCGACCGCGTCGAGGTCGTCCTGGGCTTCTCGCAGGGCGGCGGCGAGGTCGAGCGCTTCCGTCAGCTGACCGTCGGCCACAAGGAGATTCACGGCCCACGCGGCGACGACCGGCTTGCGCAGCGCCCGGATGCGGCGCGCGAGCTCGGGCGCGGATGCGGCCGCCCGCGCGTTCCGCGCCGCGGTGAACGCGGCAGGCGGCAGCGCGTACAGCTCGGCGGCGATGGCGTCGAGGTCTTCGGCCCCGTGCTCGTGCGGCATCCGTCCATTCTGGCGCTCGCGCGCCCGCGCCTGCCAGACAGACGGCGGAGTGCACGCGTCTGCTCCCGGGAAGGTCAGAACAGGCCTCGAAGCGCGATCACGATCGCGTTGAGCCGCGCCGCCTGCTGCCTGACCGCTTCGTTCGGCGCAGACCTCATGCTGCGAACGGTCTGCGCGAGGCGGTCGACCTGCTGAGCGTTGAATGTTCCGGCGCCGGCGGCGGGGAGGTCGTGACGAAGGCGACGCAGATCGAGATCCAGCTCGTCACGGAAGGCCTCGAGCTGGTCTTCCGTCAGCGCGTAGTGCTCCGCAGCGTTCTCTCGCCGGATCTGCTCCTCGGTCTTCTCGAGGAGGTCGCATACCCGATGCTCGAGGATCGCGGGCACGGGCCGCTCGGTCTCGGTCGCAGCAGTCCACAGATCGCGCATGTGCGGATTGCGCAGCGCCACCCCGACCGCGTCCTCGGGCGACAGCGGGAACGACGGGCCGCACAGCGGTGCCGCAGCGAAGCGCGGCACGCAGATCGATCCGTCCTCATCCGCCTGCTCGAGGCACTGCGCGTACAGATCGATCGTCGGCATCTCGCGCCACCGCAGCCACCGTGCTGCCGCCGCCATGCGCTCGTCCCGCTCGGCGGTCGAGAAGTCGAGCTCGGCGAGTCCGGAGACGATGCCGGGGAGGCAGGTGTCGAGGTGCTCCGCGGTCGCACACTCCACGGCCGGGGTCTCCCTGGACGAGGGCACGGCGCCACCGCCGTCGGGAGCCGCTCCGCATGCCGTGAGAGCCAGTGCCGATGCCCCCACGACGGCCATCATCCAGATTCGCGCACGTGGCACGATCCCCGCACCCTTCCGGGCAGGATGTGCCATGCCGTCGACGGGTGCCTGCCCGTGTGTGCCGTCCATGTCGTTCGCCTCTTATCGGCAGCACGCGTCGGAGTGTGTGCGTTGCCGGAGAGGAGCCGCCATGGGCACCACCAGATACGTGCGGGCGTTCTTCCCGCGACATGTGAGGTGCTTCCGGCGATCAGCAGCAGTCCTCGTCGCACAGCTCCGGCGGGCAGGTCATGGGGTCGCAGCAGTCCATCAGGTCACCTCCGATCCTTCCTCGGACATCTCCTCGAACATCTCCATGGGCGATTCGACATCGCCGCGCCACGCCTCGACGCCCTCGCGCACGGCCAGCGCCGCGACGACGAGCGCCGCGACCGAGTCCGCCCACATCCACCCGAACAGCGAGTTGAGCAGCAGGCCGATCAGCACGGTGCCGGACAGATAGATGCACAGCAGCAGCTGCTTGGCATCGGCCTGGACGCTCTTGGAGCCCAGCTCGCGGCCGGTGCGGAACTGCAGCCAGGCGAGCGCCGGCATGACCACGAGGCTCGCCACCGCGATCCCGATGCCGAGGGGGCTGTGCTCCACCGGTTCGACGCCGCTGAGGGCGAGCACCGCGTCGATCGTGACGTAGGCCGCGAGCGCGAAGAAGGCGATCCCGATGGCGCGGACGGTCGGCTTCTCCCAGCGCTCAGGGTCCTTGCGCGTGAACTGCCACGCCACGGCCACCGCCGAGAGCACCTCGATGAACGAGTCGAGCCCGAACCCGATGAGGGCGGCCGATGAGGCGACGGCGCCGGCGGTGACGGCGATGACGCCCTCGAGCACGTTGTAGCTGATCGTGAAACCCACGATCCACCGCACGCGCCGGTGCAGCACGGCCCGTCGTTCGTCGGTGATCGGCGTACTCACGAGGCCGCCTGGTCGCAGCATCCCGGCACCGGGCAGGCGTCGTCGATGCACGGCGCGTTCTCGTCGACCGCGAGGGTCACCTCGAGCAGCGAGGTCAGCGACCGGGCAAGGTGCGGATCCGCGATCTCGTAGCGGGTCTGCCGTCCCTCCGGCTCGGCGACGACGATGCCGCAGTCGCGCAGGCAGGCCAGGTGGTTCGATACGTTCGAGCGCGTCAGCTCGAGATCCCGCGCGAGCGTCGCGGGGTAACCCGGCCGGTCCAGCAGGCTCACGAGGATGCGGGAGCGCGTCGGGTCGGCCATGGCCCGGCCGAGCCGGTTCATGACGTCGAGCTTCGAGGCAATGGTCAGCATGGGCTGAATATACAGCGGTGACTGACCTGTTGCGAGGGCATGGGAGCATCGGACGATGACTCAGAGGCTGCCCTCCGGCATCCGCGGTGTCGTGTTCGATGTCGGCGAGACGCTCGTCGACGAGTCCCGGTCGTGGATCGTCCAGGCCCGCCGCGCCGGGGTGACGCCGTTCGCACTCATGGGAACGCTCGGCGCGCTCATCGAGCGCGACGAGGACCACCGGCAGGTCTGGGACCTGCTCGGCGTCGCTCCGCCCGATGCGCCGCCGATCGACGACGTCGATCTGTACCCGGATGCCGTCGACTGCGTTCGTGCGGTCGCGGCGCACGGGCTCCGCGTCGGCATGGCCGGCAACCAGCCGGCTGGGGTCGACGTGCAGTTGCGCGCGGCGGGCATCGAGGCGGACTTCATCGCCTCTTCGGCCGCCTGGGGCGTGGCCAAGCCCTCGGCGGCGTTCTTCCAGCGGACGACGGCGGCTGCGGGGCTCGACGCCGCCGAGATCCTGTACGTCGGAGACCGGCTCGACAACGACGTCCTTCCCGCTCGCGCGGCCGGCCTGCGCACCGCGTTCCTGCGCCGCGGGCCCTGGGGGCACATCCACGCGCGGCGTCCGGACGTCGCAGCGGCCGACATCCGCCTGGATTCGCTGGAGGACCTGACACGCGCACTGGCGGACTGAGCGCTCCTCGTCCGCCGGCGCGCAGCGCGACCGCGTTCAGCGGGACACGGCGTCGGTCCACCGCGTGAGCTCGGCGGCGAGCGCCGCCGACGCGTCGAGCTGGATCAGATGTCCGGCGTCGGCGATGAGCGAGACCGACGCGTGCGGGATCGCGTCGCCCAGCCGCGCCGCGCGATCGCTCGGAATCCACGTGTCCTCGGCGCCCCACACGATGTTCACCGGCTCCGTGAGGCTGGCGTAGTGCGGCTCGACCTCGTCGGTGAAGCGCTCGTCGGCCTGCGCGATCTGACGATAGAAGGCGGCCTGGCCGGCGTCGCCCGTCCACGGCTCGACGAGCGCGGCGAGGTCGTCGTCACGCAGCCCGCGATGGCTCGCGCCGCGGATGTAGGCCTCGACGACGCCCCGGTGCACCGCCGCGGGCAGCTGCGCGAAGACGTCGGCGTGACGCTTCACCAGTGTGAAGAACGGTGAGCCCCACGGCGACAGGGCGACGACGTCGACGAGGCACAGCGACGAGTAGCGCGACCTGTGCACGAGCCGCGCCCGCAGCGCCACGGCGCCGCCGACGTCGTGCGCGACGACATGCGGGCGCTCAAGGCCCCAGTGCTCCAGCAGGTCGGCGAACAGCTCGCCCTGCGTACCCAGATCGACCTCGTGCTCGGGCCGCATCGACGAGGCGCCGTAGCCCGGCATGTCCCACAGGTACACCGTGAACCGGGGCGCGAGGGCCTCCGCGATCGGCCGCCACAGCGCCGATGACCACGGCGTGCCGTGCAGAAGCACCAGAGACGGGCCCGAGCCGAGGCGGTCCCACGCCACGGTGCGCCCGCGCCAGACGAACTCCCGAGTCAGGTGGTGCGCGGCCATCCGCCCATCGTGCCAGCATGTCGACGTTCCGGTGCTTCGCGCCGCAAGGCGATGCGGCAGCCGGCCCCGGATCGTCCGATCGACGATCCGGGGCCGGAGTGGTACGCCCTCAGCTCAGGCGGTAGAACCGCCACATGCCGAACTCGGGAACGACCACGTCGGCACCCTGCCAGCCGGCGCTCCGCGCGTAGCCGCGCAGGGTGTCGGCCCGCATGACGGTGCCGGTGCCGGCGCTCGGGGCGTGGCTCATCCCGTCCGGCAGGCACACGAACAGGCTGAAGCCGTAGAGGAGCCGCTCGAGCTCGTCGGCATCCGAGCCGAACCGATCGGCCGCGGCCTCGTCCATGATCACCGCGACGCCGCCGGGAGCAAGCGCCTCGCGCGCCGCCGCCAGCACCGACACCGGGTGGGGCATGTCGTGCAGGCACTCGAAGGCGAACACGCCGTCGAACGGCCCGAACTCGGGCAGATGAGCGGCGTCGACCTCGTGGAAGCGCACGCGGTCGGCGACCCCGGCGGCAGCGGCGTTCGCCCGCGCCGTCTCGACGGACTCGTGGTCGACGTCGAACCCTTCGACCGTCAGCCCCGGGTGCGCCTGTGCGAGCGCGATCGACGACCAGCCGAAGCCCATGCCGACGTCGGCGATGCGCGCGCCCGGTCGCGAGAGAACACGGGCGGTCGGCTCGTCGTCGGCGAGCACACGCGGCATGTCGTCGAACCACGGCCGGTTCATGTCGGCCTGCGACTCGCGGGCGTGACGCCCGAGCCGCTCCCAGCTGACGCCGGAGCCGGTGCGATAGGCGTCGATGAGCTCGTCCATGCGTGCTCCCGACGCGGCCAGCATGCGCGCGAGCGGTTCGAGGTACGACAGGCTCGTGCCGTCGATGAGGACCTCGGCCGCCGGCGCGGTCAGCGCGAAGCGCCGGGGCTGGGCGTCGACGTCGCCGGCGACCTCGAGGAGGCCTCCCGCGGCCTGCTGTTCGAGCCACTCGCGCGCATAGCGCGGACTGGTTCCGGTGGACGCGGCGAGCTCGTCGGCATCCAGCGGACCGGCCTTCGCCAGAGCGCGGTACCAGCCGAGCTGCGAGCCGAGGTGGATGGCCATCAGGTCCATCCAGCCGAGCGCAGCAGACACGACGCGGTCGGCGAACGCGTCGACCGTGACGGCCGCGATGGCGGGTTCGGGAAGAACGGTGGTGGACATGGGGATGCTCCTTGCTGTCGAGAATCTCGTGATGTCTTCGACGCTAGGAATCGGGGACGGGCGGCCGCGTCGGCCGAACCATGCAATCGCCGCCGCCGGACGTGCATGATCCGATGCAGACCGGTTCGGCATCGCCCGGCCGTGCGCGGATCAGCGTGCGCCGGCGCCGCCCGCCGCGTCGTGCCACCACGCCGCGGCCGCCGTGCGCGACGAGACGCCCAGCTTGAGGTAGATGTTCGCCAGGTGGCGCCCCACCGTCTTCTCGCTGATGAAGAGCTGCTCGGCGATCTCGCGGTTCGCCTCGCCGCGGGCGACGTGCCCGAGGATCTCGCCCTCGCGTTCGGTGAGCGGCCCGATCGTCCCACCGACCTCCGCGCCGGTGTCGACCGCCGGCAGCGGGCCGGCGCCGAGCGCGGTCAGGATCGCCTCGGCGTCGGAGCGCACCCGGGCGGCGGTGGAGTCCTCGCCCCGCGCCTCGTGCGCGGCGGCGATCCACTCCAGCACGTGGGCCTGCTCCCAGCGCAGCCGCAGGCGGCGGAGCCGGTCGAGCGCGGCGTGCAGCGACACCAGCGCTGCGTCGGGGTCACCGCCGAAGAGCTCCACCATGCCGCGGGCGTGCTCCGCCCAGGCGCGGAACCCGTCCGTCGCGAAGTCGCGCGCGTCCTCCTCCAGTTCCTCGAGGAGGCGCTGGGCCTCGTCCGGCTCGCGCAGCGCCAGGGCGATGCGCACGCCGGGGCGCAGCAGGCGAGCCCGGGCGAGGCGGTCGCGGCCCGCGAGCGCGGCGACCAGACCTCCCCACGCCTGCTCGGGCCGCCCCGCATCCAACTCGAGCAGCGCTTCACCGGGGGCCGGATCGATGCCGGCCTCGCGCGCAAGCGCGTACGCCCGCCGCGCCCCAGCGTCGTCGCCCCGCAGCCGTCGAAGCTCGCCCAGCTGGTACCAGCCCTCTCCCGCGACCCACGGGTCGGCGGCGACGAGCTCCGAGGATGCGCGCTCGAGCGCGTCCTCGGTGCCCGTCCAGTCCCCCGCCGCCGACTTCAGTTCGAGACGGTGGACTCGGCACACGCCGGCGTACACGGCTTCCGAGCCGTAGCCGGCGGCCCACGCCTCGGTGGCGCGAGTCCAATCGGCCATGCGGCGGTAGTCGGCCAGCTCATGGCACGCGTGGATCGTGATGCACAGCACGTCGCCGGCCCATTCGGGTGCGACCTCGCCCGAGACCACCGAGAGCATCGCCTCGTCGAGGTGCGCGAAGCCGGACGCCGGGTCGCCGGCGCGAAGGTCGTGCATGCCCGCGACCACCGCGGCCAGCGCCGCGACAGCCGGGTCGCCGGTGGTCTCGGCGAGTTCCGCCGTGCGTGCGACGCCCGCCGCGGACCACGGCTCTTCGCCCTCGAGCCCCATACTCGCCTCGAGGTAGGCGAGGAAGCCGTGCGCCGGCCGATCGGGCAGCGGCTCGAGCAGCCGGCGGGCGCGCCGCGCCCAGGCGGCGCCGACCGTCACCTCGCTCGCGGTGAAGCGCAGCAGAGCCAGCAGCAGGGCGGTTTCGGCGGCGTCCTCGACCGCCCCGTCGGCCCGCGATCGACGGAACGCGTCCTCGAAGACACTCAAGCACTCGGGGCCCTGCCCCAGCCACCAGTGCCCCGCGGCCAGGGCGCGCAGATCCTCGGCCGCGACGTCACCGGATCGGCGCGCGGCGTCGAAGTCCGCCACGGCCGGGCCCCAGTCGCGCTCCCGGAATGCCGCGCGCGCCCGCTCGAGGACGCTCTGGTCCGCCATGCGGGCATGCTATCGCCCGCGCCGGTCGCGATGCGGGACCGTAGCGGAACCACAGCACGAGCATGACGCCCATCGACACGAGATAGAACAGGTGCAGGATCCAGACGGGACCGAACGGCAGGCTGAAGACGTAGACGGTGTGGAACACGTTCGCGACGTTGCCGACGACGAGGGCCCCGAAGCTGTACGAGCGCAGATCGTGCGAGCGCAGCGCCTTGAGCACCATCGGCAGATTCGCCGCGGCGAACAGCACGGTCGATACCGTGCCCGAGAGCATCGCGATGTCCATGCCGCCGACGCTACGGACGCCGGTTCCCGCCGCGCGTCGGCCGATCGATGCATCCTCGGACGCCTGTCTGCACGTTTCGGTGCAGGATCACCCGGCGCATCGCCCATCGGGCGGCGCGGACGTGTCAACCCCGGCCGCAGGCACGCGCGGTGACGGCAGGATGGAGCCGTGACGTCTCCTTCGATCGTGTGGTTCCGCGACGATCTGCGCCTCGCCGACAACCCCGCCCTGCGCGCGGCGCTCGACCGTGACGAGCCCGTCATCGCCCTGTTCGTCCTCGATGAGGAGTCCGACGGCATCCGCCCGCTCGGAGGCGCCGCGCGCTGGTGGCTGCACCACAGCCTCGCCGCCCTCGGCGAGCGCCTGCGCGAACGGGGGACGGCACTCGTGCTGCGCCGCGGGCCCGCCGGCCGCATCGTGCGCGAGGTCGTGGCGGATTCCGGAGCCGGAGCGGTGTTCTGGAACCGCCGCTACGGCGGCCCCGAGCGCGCCGTGGACGCCGAGCTGAAGGCGGGTCTGCGGGACGCCGGCGTCGACGTGACGTCGCTCGCGGCATCCGTCCTCTTCGAGCCGTGGACCGTGCAGACCGGATCGGGCCGGCCTTACGCCGTCTTCACCCCGTTCTGGAAGGCGTGCCAGGCGCTGCCCGCGCCGCGCGCGCCACTGCCGGAGCCGCGCGAGATCCCGGGACCAGCGGCGGCGCCGGCAGCCGACGAGCTCGACGACTGGGGGCTGCTGCCCACGCACCCCGACTGGGCCGAGGGCCTGCGCGAGACGTGGGAGCCGGGCGAGCTCGGCGCGCGCCGGCGGCTGCGGGACTTCCTCGACGAGGACCTCGCCGACTACGACCGAGCCCGCGACGAGCCTGCCGCCGGCGTCACGTCGAACCTGTCGCCGCGGCTGCGCTGGGGCGAGCTGAGCCCCTACACGGTGTGGCACGAGACCGTGGGCTCCGAGGCGGCGTCCCGGCATCCGGGCCCCGCCCAGGGCTTCCTGTCCGAGCTCGGCTGGCGCGAGTTCGCGTGGCACACGCTGTTCCACTTCCCCGACCTCGCCACGCGCAACTGGCGCGCGCCGTTCGACGCGTTCGCGTGGCCGCGTCTGAAGCCCACCCACCTCGAGGCGTGGCAGCAGGGCCGCACCGGCGTCCCCCTGGTCGACGCCGGCATGCGCGAGCTGTGGCGCACCGGATTCATGCACAACCGCGTGCGCATGGTCACGGCGTCGTTCCTGGTGAAGAACCTGCTGATCGACTGGCGCCGGGGCGAGGAGTGGTTCTGGGACACGCTCGTCGACGCGGACTCGGCCGCGAACCCCTTCAACTGGCAGTGGGTCGCCGGGTCGGGCGCCGACGCCGCCCCCTACTTCCGCGTGTTCAATCCGGCGCTGCAGGCCGAGAAATTCGACCGGCACGGGGAGTACATCGGCCGGTGGGCTCCCGACAGCGCCGACCTCGAGCCGCTGGTCGACCTCAAGGCGTCCCGGCAGGCCGCGCTCGACGCGTACGAGGCGGTCAAGCGGGCGCGGTGAGCACCGCGCCCGCGCGGAGCGTCCGTCCACCCGCCCGAACTCGACAGTCGCACCGCGATCGCGGACGGGTGCGGCTCCCCCGGTCCGAACACTGCGCGATCCTCCGGACGTCGGAGCCCGGGACCTCCCGATCCTCCGGGATTCGGGAGGTCCCCGCGAGCTCCGGCCGTGCGCGCAGACGACGCGGAATAGTCCGCCGCGGGGGCGCGGTTGACTTCCAGGATGAGCATCACCGCGGCCCCCGCCCTGTCCGTCCTCGACCTGGTGCCGGTGCGCACCGGTCAGACCAGCGCCGAGGCGATCGCCTCCTCGATGCATCTGGCGCAGGCGGCGGACCGACTCGGCTTCCGCCGGTACTGGTTCGCCGAGCACCACAACATGCCCGCCGTGGCGTCCACGACGCCGCCCGTGCTGGTCGCCGCGGCCGCGGCGCGCACGACGCGCATCCGCGTCGGCTCAGGCGGTGTGATGCTGCCCAATCACTCTCCGCTGGTCGTGGCCGAGCAGTTCGCCGCGCTCGAGGCCATCGCCCCCGGGCGCATCGACCTCGGCCTCGGCCGCGCGCCCGGCTCGGACCCGGTGATCACCCAGCTGCTGCGCCAGTCGGGAACCACGAGCGATGTGGAGCGGTTCCCCGAGCACGTCCGTGACATCGCCGCCCTCGTGTCGCCCGAAGGGGCCTCGGTGCGATTCTCGTCGGGAGGCACGTACGACATCCACGCCACTCCGGCCGCGACCGGTGCTCCCGAGGTGTGGCTGCTGGGCTCGAGCGACTACTCCGCGCAGCTGGCGGCCTCCACGGGCCTCCCCTACGTCTTCGCCAACCACTTCTCGGGGCAGGGCCTCGAGCGGGCGCTCGAGCTGTACCGGTCGCAGTTCCAGCCGAACGAGCGGCATCCCGAGCCCCGCACATTCCTGACCGTCAACGCGCTGGCGGCGCCGACGCGCGACGAGGCCGAGGAGCGGTCGCTCCCCAATCAGCTGACGATGATGCGCCTGCGGACGAACAAGCCGCTGATCCCGGCCGAGACCGTCGAGCAGGCGCGCGCGTCTGCCGCCGCGGTCGACGGCATGGGGGCGCAGATCATGGCGTCGGCGCGATCGACGTGGTTCGTCGGCACCGGCGAGGACGTGGCATCCGACATCCGGGCCTTCGCGGCGAAGCACGCCGTCGACGAGGTGATGATCTCGCCGATCGCCGGCTCGTACGACTCCGAGCCGCTGGACGCCTCGCCCGGCCGCACGCAGACGCTCGAGCTCCTGGCGGCGGCGCTGGGCTGACCCGCCCCGCGCGGGTGAATCGGCGCACGCGCGGGTGAATCGGCGCACGCGCGGGCGAATCGGCCCACGCGCGGGCCCGTCGCGCGAAACTCCACGGATCCGACGGCCCGGCGGCGCCCGGAGCGCCCGCAGCGCCCGGCTCCACCGCCGATCCGTGGAGTTTCGCGCGCGACCGCACCCACGGACGGCGCGCGACCGGTCCCGCGGATGGCGCGCGACCGGTCAGACCCCGGGCTCGCCGCTGATGAGGCTGCGCAGCCAGTCGCGCGCCTCGACGAACACGTCGTCGGAGTAGCGGTCCGGGTAGCGCACGAGCGCGCGATCCGCGCGCGGATACGAGCCCAGGAAGATCACCTTCGGGCTGAAGCGGCGCAGCCCCATGAGGGCATCGGCCATGCGCTCGTTCTCGATGTGGCCGTCGGCGTCGACGACGAAGCGGTACCGGCCGAGCTCGTCGCCGATGGGGCGCGACGCCAGCAGCGACAGATTGATGCCGCGCGTCGCGAACTGCTCGAGCATCTCCAGCAGTGCGCCGGGGTGGTCGTCGGGGAGTTCGACGATGAGTGAGGTCTTGTCCGCGCCCGTCGGCGGCGGCGGCACGACCGGGCGGCTGACCAGCACGAACCGCGTCACGGCGTTCGGGTTGTCCCCGATCCCCGAGGCGAGCACCTCGAGGTCGTGGTGCTCGACGATGCCGGGCGCGGCGATGGCGGCATCCGCGTCGCTCGTGCCGTCGAGCAGCCCCACGGCGCTGGCGACGTTGCTCGCCGCCGGGATGTGGGCGTGCCCGGGGAGCGTGCGCGTGAGCCACTGCAGGCACTGCGCGTACGCCACGGGGTGGCCCGAGACGAGCGAGACGTCCTCGAGCCGCGCGCCCGGCCGGCCGACGAGCACGAAGTCCACCGGCACGAGGTACTCGCCGATGATCCGCAGCCCGGGCATGGTCGCCAACGCGTCCTGCGCGGTCGACACGCCGCCGTCGACGGAGTTCTCGATCGCGATCATCGCCGCGTCCGAGCGGCCCTCGACGACGTCGGCGAGCGCTTCGCCGACGTTGTGCACCGGCCGCCAGTGCTGATCGCGGGCTTCGGCGACCTGCGCCAGAGCCGCCTCGGTGAAGGTGCCTGCCGGGCCGAGGAAGCTGTACGTGCGGCGGGTCTGCGCCGCGGCGTCGAGATCGCTCATCACGCCGTCCAGCCTAGCCAGGGACCTTCGCCCCTGGTCGCACGCCGATCCGCCGCCCATCGTGGAGGCATGGCACGGATCCTCGTCGCCTACGCGACCAAGCATCACTCGACCGCCGAGATCGCCGAGGCGATCGCCGACGAACTGCGCGGCCACGGGCACGCGGCCGACTGCGTCGACGCCCGGGAGGCCCGCGTCGACGGGTACGACGCCGTCGTGCTCGGCAGCGCCGTGTACATGGGCCGATGGCGCCGTGAGGCCCGGCGCTTCCTCACGCATGAGGCCGACGCGCTCGCGCTCATCCCGTTCTGGGTCTTCAGCACCGGCCCCGTCGGCGAGCCGAGCGGCGATGACGAGAAGGACTCGGCCTGGCTGGAGCCCGCCGCCGTCATGCAGCAGGCCGAGGCGCTGCACGTTCGCGAGCACGTCGTGTTCGGCGGCCGGCTCCCGGACGATCCGCACGGATTCATCGAAACGGCCATGTCGCGCAACACCCCGGAGCAGTACCGCGACCTGCGCGACTGGGAGCAGATCCGCACCTGGGCGGACAGGATCGCCGACCAACTCTGAAACCGGTCCGCGCGCACGGGGTCCCGCAATGACAGACTGGGACCATGAGTCGCGCAGGACAGCCCGCCGAAGCATCCGACCTCATCGACATCGATGAGCTGATCAACGCCTACTACGACCGCAGGCCCGACCCTCAGGTCCCCGAGCAGCGCGTCGCATTCGGCACCAGCGGCCATCGAGGCTCGAGTCTGTCGACGAGCTTCAACGAATGGCACATCCTCGCCACGACGCAGGCGATCGTCGACTACCGCAACGGCCAGGGAATCGCCGGCCCCCTCTTCCTCGGGCGCGACACGCACGGGCTGTCGCTGCCCGCCGAGCGCACCGCGATCGAGGTGCTCGTGGCCAACGGCGTCGACGTGCGTGTGGACTCGCGCGACTCGTGGGTGCCGACGCCCGCGCTCAGCCACGCGATCCTCGCCTACAACAAGGAGCGGACCGAGACGGATGCCGGCCGCGCCGACGGCATCGTCGTCACGCCCAGCCACAACCCGCCGCGCGACGGCGGCTTCAAGTACAACCCGCCGCACGGCGGCCCCGCCGACACCGACGCGACGGGCTGGATCGCCGCCCGCGCGAACGAGCTCATCGCGGCCGGGCTCGAAGGCGTCCAGCGCACCAAGTACGCCGACATCGACGGCGACACGCTCGACCACTACGACTTCCGCGAGCACTACGTCGCGGACCTCGGTCAGATCATCGACGTCGAGGCGATCAAGACGGCGGGCGTGCGCATCGGGGCCGACCCGCTCGGCGGCGCCTCGGTGGACTACTGGGCGCTGATCGGCGAGAAGTACGACCTGGACCTGACGGTGGTCAACCCCGAGGTCGACCCGACGTGGCGCTTCATGACCCTCGACTGGGACGAGAAGATCCGCATGGATCCGTCGTCGCCGTCGGCCATGGCGTCGCTGGTCGCCCGCCGCGAGGAGTACGACATCCTCACCGGCAACGACGCGGATGCCGATCGCCACGGCATCGTGACCCCGGACGCCGGCCTGATGAACCCGAACCACTACCTGGCGGTCGCGATCGACTACCTGTGCGCGCACCGCCCCGGCTGGCCCGCCTCGGCATCCGTGGGCAAGACCCTCGTGAGCTCGATGATCATCGACCGCGTGGTCGCAGCGGAGGGCCGCGCGCTGCTCGAGGTTCCCGTGGGCTTCAAGTGGTTCGTGCCGGGCCTGCTCGACGGCTCGGTGGTGTTCGGCGGCGAGGAGTCCGCCGGCGCGTCGTTCCTGCGCAAGGACGCCTCGGTGTGGACCACCGACAAGGACGGCATCCTGCTGTGCCTGCTCGCCGCCGAGATCCTCGCGGTCACCGGCAAGACGCCCTCGCAGCGCTACGCCGAACTCGAGGCCGAGTACGGCTCGTCGGCCTATCAGCGCGTGGACGCCCCGGCGACGCCCGCCCAGAAGGCGGCCCTGTCGAAGCTCGCCCCCGAGACCGTCACCGCGACGGAGCTCGCGGGCGACCCGATCACCGCGAAGCTGTCGCATGCGCCCGGCAACGGCGCCGCGATCGGCGGCCTGAAGGTCCAGACCGAGTTCGCCTGGTTCGCCGCGCGACCCTCGGGCACCGAGGACGTGTACAAGCTGTACGCCGAGTCCCTCAAGGGACCCGAGCACCTCGCGCAGGTGCAGGAGGAGGCGCGCGCAGTCGTCGGCGCGGCACTCGCCGACGCATGACGCCGCGCACCCTGATCGTCGACTTCGATGGAACGGCCTGCATCGGCGACGCACCAGCGCTCGACTACGCCGCGGCGCTCGACGTCGAAGCCGAGGGCGCGGACCTGCTGCGTCGCGTGCACGCGTGGATCGAGGATCCGCTCGGCGCCGCCGACGCCGACGACGCACTGCGGCACGCCGACGACGTCTACCAGGCGGCGTGGGGCATCGCCCAGGCGGTGGAGCTGTCGCCCGAGCGGATCAGCCGCACGTACCTCGCCAGCCGCGCTCGACTGACCGCGGGCGAGATCCACGCCGAGCGCGCTCCCGGGCTGGACGAGCTCAGCGCCGCCGTGCGCTCGGCAGGCGGACGCGTCGTGCTGGTCACGAACGCGCCGCGGGACGGCCTCGACCCGATCCTCGAGCGGCTCGGCATGACGCACCTGTTCGACGCCGTCGTCGGGGATGCGGGCAAGCCGGCGGGCCTCGCGCGCATCATCGCCGACGTCGCCGGCGCGGACGGCGGCGAGGCGATCGCGAGCATCGGCGACATCTGGCGCAACGACCTCGAGCCGGTGCGGGCACTCGGCGGCAGGACGGGCCTGATCGACCGGTTCGCGCTGAGACGCGGTCCCGCCGACTGGAGTGCTGCGTCTCTCGACGGCCTCGTCCCGGCCATCGCCGCGTGGGCGCGCGGGGCGTGATCCTCGGTCCCGTTAACGGCAGGACGACGGCTCTGTAAACATCAGGCTACGTCTGGCTGTTTCCCGCCGGGCGGGTGCGTGACGATGGCTAGGTTGGGCCGGAGTGCGCGACTCACAGCATCGCGGACGAGACCAAGAAGGAGAACGACGTGCGCAATCACAAAATCCTCGGCACCGTCGCCGTCGCAGCGGGGCTCGGGCTGACGCTCGCCGGCTGCGCGGGCGGCGCCGGCACCAGCACCGAAGAGACCGCTGCCGCGGATCCCGAGTCGATCGTCCTGGGCCTGGTGCCCTCGCAGGACGTCGACCAGCTCGTGACCGACGGCGACACCCTCGCGGCGCTCCTGGGCGACGAGCTCGGCGTGCCGGTCGAGGTCAACATCACCGACAACTACGCCGGTCTCGTCGTGGCCATGCAGACCGACCAGGCTCAGATCGGCATGTTCGGCCCCATCGGCCTCGTGCAGGCGCAGGACGAGGCGGGCGCCGTGCCGGTGCTGCAGTCCGTGCGCTTCGGCGACAGCGTCTACGTCACGCAGTGGTTCACCAACGAGCCCGACCGCTTCTGCATGACCGACATCGTCACGGAGACGGATGACGACGGCGTCGACTACCTCTTCTGCAACGGCACCGAAGAGGGCAACGTCGGCCCGCTCGGCGAGGACGCCCTCGCCGAGATCGCCCAGGACGAGCTCATCGCGTTCGTCGACGAGGGCAGCGCGTCGGGGTACTACTACCCCGCGACGCAGCTTCAGAGCGTCGGGCTCGACCCGTTCGACCTGTCGGGCGCCTTCTTCGCGGGCGGGCACCCCAACGCCGTCCGCGCCGTGTACGACGGCGACGCGACCGTCGGCGTGAGCTTCAACGACGCCCGCAGCAGCATCGCCGAGGAGACGCCGGACGTGGGCACCGAGGTCGTCGTGTTCGCCCACTCGACCCTCATCCCCAACGACGGCGTCTCGGTCTCGGGCTCGCTGTCCGAGGAGTGGCAGCAGAAGATCACCGACGCGTTCCTTGCGATCGCCGACACCGAGGAGGGCGCCGCGGCGCTCGACGCGGTCTACGAGATCGACGGCCTCGTGCCCGCCGACCTCGACGCGATCGACCAGGCGCGCGCCGTCTACGAGAACTTCGGCTGACCTGATCCATCACTCCGGGTGGAGGGCGCGTCCCTCCACCCGGAGTCGAAAGAGTAGTAGTTTCTGTGATCCGCTTCGACAACGTCTCGGTCCGCTACCCGACCGGCACGCTCGGACTCGACGGCATCGACCTCGAGATCCCGGACGGCCAGTTCGTCGTGGTTGTGGGCCTGTCCGGCGCCGGGAAGTCGACCCTGGTGCGCACCATCAACGGACTCGTCCCGACCACCTCGGGAACCCTCCAGGTCGACGATCGCGTCGTCAGCGGCGCGAGCAAGCGGCAGCTCCGGCGCCTGCGGGCCCAGGTCGGCATGATCTTCCAGTCGTTCAACCTGGTCACGCGCACGAGCGTCATGAACAACGTCCTCGTCGGCCGCCTGCACGCCACGCCGCTGTGGCGATCGATGCTGGGCCTGTTCAGGCACAGCGATCGCGAGCTGGCGTTCGAGGCCCTCGAGCGCGTCGGCATCGTCGACAAGGCGTGGGTGCGCGCCTCGCAGCTCTCGGGCGGGCAGCAGCAGCGCGTCGCGATCGCCCGCGCCCTGGCCCAGGAGCCGAAGGTGATCCTCGCCGACGAGCCGGTGGCCTCTCTCGACCCGCCGACGGCCAACCAGGTCATGCGCGACCTCGAGCGCATCAACCGCGAACTCGGCATCACGACCGTCGTCAACCTTCACTTCCTGGATCTGGCCCGCCGCTACGGCCAGCGCATCATCGGGATGCGCCAGGGTCGCATCGTCTTCGACGGCACGGCCGACGAGGCCGACGACGCCGTCTTCGAGGAGATCTACGGGCGTTCCCTGACGGCGTCCGACGTCCTCCCGGGCGACGAGAGCCCGACGACCGCGACGACGGGCGACGCACCGTCATGACCAGCGTCGCCCCCGCCGCGCGTCCGGCGCCGGCCGCGCCCCGCCGCCCGACCAAGCCCCGCCCGTCGTGGACGCTGTGGGCCGGACTGGCAGCCGCGGCCGTCCTGACGGTGTGGGCGGGACTCGGCATCGACTTCACACTCGTGCCGCTGTTCACCGACTTCGCCCGCGGATGGGTGGTCATCGAGCAGTTCCTCGCACCCAACTGGGGGTTCATCTTCCAGGTCGGCAACGCGTGGTTCGAGACGCTGTCGATCGCCGTGCTCGCCAGCCTCGTCGGCTGCACCGCGGGCCTCATCGCCGCGATGCTCGCGTCGAACGTCACCCTGAGCAATCCCGTCGCCCACCAGGTCGTCAAGTGGTCGCTGTCGGTCGTGCGCTCGATCCCCGACATCGGCTACGCGTTCCTGTTCGTCGCCCTCGTGGGCGTCGGCTCGCTCGCCGGCATCCTGGCGCTGATCATGTTCAACCTGGGCATCGTCGCGAAGCTCACCAGCGAGTCGATCGACGCCGTCGACCGGGGCCCGATCGAGGCCGTGGACGCGTCGGGCGCGAGCGGCGTCGACCGCGCACGCTGGGCGGTGTACCCGCAGGTCCTCCCGAACTTCCTGAGCTACAGCCTGTACGTGTTCGAGCTGAACATCCGCGCCTCGATCGTGATCGGCCTCGCCGGCGCCGGCGGCATCGGCAACGTCATCATCGTCCAGCTCGGCCGCTTCGCATGGGAGAACGTCTCGGCACTGTTCATCGCGACGTTCGTCGTCGTGCTGCTGGTCGACATCGCATCGCAGGTCATCCGGCGGAGGATCACGTGAGCGCCCCCGCGCTGCGGCCGACGCCGCCGAGCAAGCTGTGGCCGACGATCTGGCTGGTCGTGTCGGCGGTCATCGTCGTGCTGGCGATCTGGGCCGTCGACGCCAACTGGGCGCGCATGCTCGACCTCCCCGGATCGTTCGTGAATTACGCCGGGCTCATGAGCGAAGGCGTCGTGGAGAACCCGCTCGCCGACCCGTGGAGCGAGTACTGGACGCTCGCGACGAGCCGCATGCTCGAGTCGGTGCAGATGGCGTGGATCGGCACGCTCATCGGCGCAGTGCTGTCGCTGCCGCTGGGATTCCTCGCGGCGCGCACGATCGCGCCGGCCGGTGTCGTGGTGGTCGTGCGTCAGTTCCTGAACGCGATCCGCGCCCTCCCCGAGATCGTCCTGGCGATCGTGCTGATCATGCCCATCTTCGGTCTCGGCCCCCTCACCGGCGCCCTCGCGCTCGGCGTGGGCTCGATCGGAACACTCGGCAAGCTCACCGCCGAGGCGGTCGAGTCCATCGATCCCGGCCCCGTCGAGGCGGCGGTCGCGTCGGGCGCGCGCGCCTCGCAGCGCATCCGGTGGGCGATCCTGCCGCAGGCCCTGCCCGAGATCGTCGCGTTCTGGCTGTACCGGTTCGAGATCAACATCCGCGCGAGCGCCGTCCTGGGCGTCATCGGCGCAGGCGGAATCGGGTCGCTGCTGTCGCAGCTGTTCAACCGGCGCGAGTGGGCGCAGATCGGCATCACGCTCGTGGTGATCATCGTGGTGACGATCCTGGTCGACACCGTCTCGGGAGCGGTGCGCGCGCGCATCATCTCGGGCGGCAGCCGCCGTACGCGTCGGCGCGAGCGTCGCGAAGAAGCCGAAGCGATCGTCTGAGCGCAGGCTCGACCTTTCCCGGTCGCCCGCCGGCGCCCCATCCCGGCGTCCCTGGCATCCGTGTCCCACTGCTGGCCGCCTGCGGCGACGCCGGGCGGCCAGAAGTGGGACACAGACCGATGAGAGGGCCGACCGGAGACGGACGCCGACCGGGGGCGGATGCCGACCCGGGGACGGGATGCGGTGGGAGCGGAGACGGATGCCGACCGGGAGCGGATGCCGACCCGGGAGCGGATGCCGACCCGGGAGCGGATGCCGGCCCGGGGACGGGATGCGGCAGGAGCCGGGACAGATGCGGCGACGGACCGAATGCGCCCGGATCCACGATTGGGCAAGCGTTTTCCAGCAAACTGGGGAACAATGGAGGACATGCGCACAGAACGCGACGGAGCTCCTGTCCGATGACCGCCGACTCACCGATCCGCGCCGCCGTCGTGGGCGCCGGGGGCATCGCCCGCGGCATCCACCTGCCGGCTCTCGCCGCGCACCCCGAGATCGAGATCGCCGCCGTGGTCGACGTCGACGCCGAGCGTGCCCGCGAGACGGCCGACGAGTTCGGCGTGACGGATGCCTTCACCGACGTCGCCGCGATGCTCGCGGCATCCGCCCCCGACCTCGTGGTCGTGGCCACTCCCCCCGGCGCCCACAAGGGCGCCACCATCGCCGCCCTCGACGCCGGCGCCTGGGTGTGGTGCGAGAAGCCCCCGGCGCTGAGCCTCGCCGACTACGACGAGATGGCCGCGCACGAGGGCGAGAGCGGCCCGTACGCCTCCTACGTCTTCCAGCATCGCTTCGGCTCGGCGGGACGGCGCCTGCGCCGTCACCTCGACGAGGGGACGCTCGGCGCCCCGCGCGTGGCCCAGTGCCACACGCTCTGGTACCGAGACGACGCCTACTTCGAGGTCCCGTGGCGTGGGAAGTGGGCGACCGAAGGGGGCGGCCCCACGATGGGGCACGGCATCCACCAGATGGATCTGGCGCTGTCGATCCTGGGCGACTGGTCCGAGGTCACCGCCATGATGGGGACCCTCGCGCGCGACACCGAGACCGAGGACGTCTCGGCCGCGATCGTGCGGCTGGAGTCCGGCGCGATGTGCGTCATGACCAACAGCCTCCTGTCGCCGCGCGAGTCGAGCCTGCTGCGGTTCGACTTCGACGACGCCACCGTCGAGGTCGAGCACCTCTACGGCTACGACAACTCGCACTGGCGCTGGACGCCGGCGCCGCACGTCGAGGCCGCCCAGGCCGACGACTGGGTCCCCGACACCGACGAGGCGAGCTCGCACGCCGCGCAGCTGCGCGTGCTCGTCGACGCGTACCGCCGCGGCGAGCGCCCGCCCGCGAGCGGCGCGGACGGGCGGCGCAGTCTCGAGCTGGTTGCGGGGATGTACAAGTCCGCCGTCGAGGGCCGGCCGGTCCGGCGCGACGAGCTCACCCCCGACGACCCCTTCGCCCGCGCCATGCACGGCGGCGACCCGGCCGCCGCCGCGCGGGCCTTCGGGAAGGAGCCGGCCCGTGTCTGACTTCTCGATCGCGCTGACCGGCACCGAGGCCGTCGTGACCGCGGGCGGCGTCGACATCGCGCACTACGTGTTCGACCCGGGCGGGGCGGATTCCGAGGGCCCGAAGCCCTACATGCACCCGGTCCGCGCCCTCGACGGAGCCGTCCTCTCGGCCTTCCGCCCGTGGGATCACCGCTGGCACAAGGGTCTGCAGATGACGTGGACCGCCGTGTCGGGCCAGAACTTCTGGGGCGGCCCGACGTATCAGCGCGACACCGGCTACGTTCAGCTCGACAACGTCGGGCGCATGCGCCACGACCGCTTCACGACGATGACGGATGCCGGGGACGACGTGTCGTTCACCGAGGAGCTCACGTGGATCACGCAGGCGGGCGACGAGTGGTTCACCGAGACGCGCACCCACCGGTTCCACGGTCTCGACGCCGCGCGGGGCTTCTGGATGCTCGACTTCGCCACGACGCTGCGCAACGTCTCGGACCGCGAGCTCGAGCTCGGCAGCCCCACCACCGAGGGACGGCCGAACGCCGGCTACACCGGCTTCGCGATCCGCATGCCGCGCGCGTGGACCGGCGGCCGCGTGCTGTCGGCCGACTCCGACGACGCCGATGCGCTCATGGGCGCCGAGACCGCGTGGCTCGCCCTGTCGGGCGAGCACGACGAGGTCGACGGGGGCGGCACGGTGCTCGTCTTCGCCGGCGTCTCGACCGGCGCGCCCGCCGTCAGATGGTTCGTGCGCAGCGAGCCGTTCCCGATCATCAGCCCGTCGGCGTCCTTCGACGAGCCGATCGTCCTCGCACCCGGAGACGACGTCTCGCTGTCGCACCGCCACGTGTTCCTCGACAGCATCCCCGACGCCGACGACGTTCGGGCGCTCGCGACGGAGCTGGCGCCGTGAGCGACACTCCCCCGCTGTTCCCCGGCGGCGTGGCCGTCAGCGGCCTGCAGGTCTACGACTGGCAGGCCGAGGACGGATGCCGCGGCGGCTCGCCGCACCTGCACACCGCATCGAGCGAGGGATATGTCGTCACGGGCGGCACGGGCGAGGTGCACACCATCTCGGCCGCAGGCCGGGCCGTCCACGCCCTCGAGCCGGGCGAGGTCGTCTGGTTCTCGCCGGGCACCGTCCACCGGCTCGTGAACCACGGCGATCTCGAACTCGTCGTCGTCATGCAGAACACCGGGCTCCCCGAGGCCGGCGACGCCGTGCTGACCTTCCCCGTCGATGTGCTGGACGATCCGGATGCGTATCGACGCGCCGCGACGGTGCCGGCCGCCGGCTCGGAAGCCGACCGCGCCGAGGCCGTGCGTGCCCGCCGGGACCTGGCGCTGCGCGGCTACCGGCAGCTCCTGGACGACCTCGAGGCGCACGGGCCCGCGGCGCTCGCTGCGCTCCACAGGCGCGCCGCGCGTCTGGTGCAGCCGAGCGTCGAGCGCTGGCAGCGCCTGTGGTCGGCGACGGTCGAGACCGAGACCGCGAGGACCGCAGCGCAGCTCGACCGCCTCGCGTCGGGCGAGCCCGGCATCCTCGCCGAGGCCGCCGTCGTCCGCGGCGAGCGGACTCCCGGCGAGCGCGGCTACGGCATGTGCGGGCGCCTGCAGACGTGGGACTGGCCGTCCCCCGAAGAGCCCGGCTCCTGACGCGACGACGCGTCGCCCGACCCCTGAGCGAGGGCGCGTCGCCACCCGCGCTCGAGGGCGGCCCTCGAGCCCTGAGCGAGGACGCGCAGCGACCGAGACGAAGCGCGCCCCGCGGCCGAGGCGAAGGACTCCCCGCGGCCGGACGCGCGAAGGCCCGGCACCCTCTCGAGGATGCCGGGCCCTTTCGCAATCCCGCTAGCGCACCCGCACCGTCAGCTCCTTCGAGCTGGTGGCGCCGGCCGCGTTGGAGAACTCGGCCACGTACGTGTACGTGCCCGGGCCTCGACCCACGACGTACGTGGACACGTGCTGCGCATCGGGGCTCGCCGCAACGAGCTCCTGCTCGTCGATCAGAACCCCGTCCTCGTACAGCCGATACAGCGTGCCGTTGGTACCCCACCACAGGTCGGCGCTGACGGTGTAGTTGCCGTCCCCGTCCCGGTTGTCGTGCGACAGCCGGGGCGCGGCGGGCGCGGCTTCGCTCACCCGAACGGTCACCGACTTCGTCTCGGTCGTGCCCGCCGCGTTGACGAGCTCGCCGGTGTAGACGTAGGTGCCGTTGCTCTTGCCGGACACCTCGACGGTCGCGATCTGTGGGTTCGGCGAGTCCGGCTCGAGCAGCTGCGTCGAGATGAGCTCACCGTCCTCGTACAGACGGAACACCGATCCGTTGACGCCCCACCACAGGTTCATCGAGATCGTGTAGGTGCCGTCGCGCAGTCCGTTCTCCCAGCCCGAGTTCGACGAGAGGTGACCGCGGCCGGGGGCCTCGGTCGCGCCCTCGTCCGCGAAGACCAGGATCTGCGCGGTCCGGGTCGAGACCAGGCCGTCGTGGTTGACCGCGCGCACCGACAGCGTGTGCGGGCCGACCAGGCCGTCCAGCTCGACGACGTCGCCGTTGGCGACGGGCTCGCCGTCGAACGCGATGTCGAGGTTGCGGACTCCCGACTCGGGGTCCTCGGCCGTCACGTCGACGGTGAGCGAACCCGACTCCGGCACGAGCGACCCGTCGGCAGGGAGGCCGGACAGCACCGGTGGGGTGTCGTCCGATCCGCCCGCGGGCGAGCCCGTGACCGCGATCGAGGGCAGCGGAGGCTCCGCCATGCCGTCTCCGATGAAGAAGCTCGGCCACGGCGGCTGGTTGTAACCGGTGTTCTGCCACGCGACGGCCGTGCGGTACATGGTGTCGTGCATCAGGGTCGGGATGCGCAGATCCGTCTCGTCGGTGGTCGAGTAGATGCGCAGCTCGCTCGAGTCGGCCGAGCGCCACGCGATCTCCTCGCGCCAGTCCCCGAAGAGGTCGGCCTGCACGTTCGGCGTTCCCTTGGTGCCGTTGTTCGACCGGGCCCCGGAGTCTTCGAGGATGATCTCCTCCTCCTGGGTCTCCCAGTTCCACTTCGCCACCGTCGGGGTGCCGTAGTAGGGCTCCTGGTAGAACGTGTGGTCCACGATCTCGCGCAACGGGTCGCCGTCGAACCAGGCCATGAAGTTGGCCGCGGGGATGGTGTCGCCGATGCGCGTGCCGTCGGCCGCCATCAGGTATCCCTCCCTGCTGTTCCACGAGGCGTCGCCGCCGATCGCCCAGCTCTCGGCGCCGGCGTAGCGCGGGTCGATGTCGCCCGAGGCGGCACGGCCCGTGTCGACGGTCGCCGGGATCTCCCACAGGATCTCGCCGGTGCGCGAGTCGCGCATCGTGCCGCCGCGGTTCTCTGACCGGAACATGTCCTCGTGCGCCGAGAACGTCTCGAAGCCGGGACGGCTCGGATCGAGGTCGCTGGTGTGCTGCGCGTCGCCGTGCCCGAGGCCCGTCGAGTAGAGCAGCTCGCCGTCGTCGTCGACCGTGGCCGATCCGAAGAGCACCTCGTCCTTGCTGTCACCGTCGACGTCCGCGACCGCGAGCGAGTGGTTGCCCTGGCCGTACAAGCCGTAGGAACCGTCATCGGCCGAATCGATCACCCATCGTTCGATGAGCTTCTCGCCGTCGAAGTCGTAGGCGGCCATCACGGCGCGGGTGTAGTACCCGCGGCTGAACAGCGCGCTCGGCTTCTCGCCGTCGAGATAGGCGACACCGGCGAGGAACCGGTCGACCCGGTTGCCGTACCCGTCGCCCCAGGCCCCGACATCGCCGCGCTCGGGGGTGTAGTCGATCGTGTCGATCGCCGCGCCCGTCCGCCCGTCGAACACCGTCAGGTACTCCGGCCCGCTCAGCACGTACCCCGAGCTGTTGCGGTGGTCGGCGCTGGCGTTCCCGATCGGCTGACCGACGCCGTCGATCGTCCCGTCACCGGTCTTCACGATCAGTTCCGCCCCGCCGTTCCCGTCGAAGTCGTAGACCATGAAGTGGGTGTAGTGAGCGCCGGCGCGGATGTTCACGCCGAGGTCGATCCGCCACAGACGCGTGCCGTCGAGGCGGTAGGCGTCGAGGTAGACGTTCCCGGTGTAGCCGGCCTGCGAGTTGTCCTTCGCGTTGGACGGGTACCACTTGACGACGTACTCGTACTGCCCGTCGCCGTCCACATCGCCGACGCTGACGTCGTTCGCCGTGTACGAGTAGGGCTGGCCGTCCTTCGTGTACGAGTCGGCCGGCTTCCGCAGCGGCACCGGGACGTAGTCGGCCGCCTGCACGGCGAACTCCTCGGTCTCGGTGGTCTCCACGTCGTTCAGCACCTTGGTGACGAAGTAGGTGGAGTCCGCCGTGCCGTCTGCGTCGAGCAGGTTGGTCGAGTCCGAGATCGGCTCGTCCGTGATCTGCGTCCCGTCGCGGTACACGTGGAAGGCGACGGATGCCGGGTCGGTGCCGAGCAGTCGCCACGTCACCAGCACGCCCTCGTCGGTCTGCACCGCCAGCGGAGCCCGGTCGAGATACTCGGCCTGCCGCTGCAGCACCGTGACCGCCTCGGTCTCCAGCTGCTCCGACGCAGGACCGGTGCCGCCGGCGTTCACCGAGATCACCGTGTAGTAATACGGGATCGTGGTGAGCACCTCGGCGGCGTCCGTGTACCGGTTGGTGTCGGCGACGCCGACCAGCTCGCCCTGCTCACCGGCGACCGTCGACCGGAACACCAGATGATAGAGCGCGTCGACGGGCGCGGCCCATCCGATCTCCACCTCGCGCTTCTCGATGCGCTGCACCGACAGGTCGGCGGGCGCGGCCGGGACGTCGACGCTCTCGTCGATGAACGACACCTCGACGGTCGAGGACGGCACCGACTCCAGGTCGGTCTGATCGACCGCGGTCACGTGGTACGCGTAGTCGAGGCCGACCCGCGCGCTCGTGTCCACGAACGCGGGCTCGCCGACCACGCCCACGAGCACCGGATCGGTGTCGAACGGCGACTGACGGTACACGTTCCAGGTCAGGCCCGGCTCGTCGTCCCACGCCAGCGACACCGTCGGCGCCGCCGGGTCGGCGTCGATTCCGATCAGCTCGAACCCGGTCGGGCCGAGGAGGATCGGCGTGACCTCGAGTCCGTTGAAGCGCGTGCCCGCGGCGCTGCCGTAGGCCTCGACGTTCAGCTGCCCGTCGGTGACGAGGAACGGCCCGCGAAGGGTCTCGTTCACGCCGCCGCGCCCGGCGTTTCCGGTGCCGGCGTCGCGCCCCTCGACGCGGAAGCTGGTGCGCGTGGTTCCGATCCAGTCGCCCGAGTACGTCTTCACCGAGTACGTGCCGTTGGGCACGTCCAGCATGAAGGTGTTCGAGTCGCCGGGGAGCATGAAGTCGCGCACGAGGTCGTTCGCGGCACCGCCGGCATCGCCGCGGTCACGGCCGGCGTTCCAGGCCAGCGGCGTCTCGAAGCCGTAGCCGCGGTCCTCGGAGTAGCCCATGTCGGGCGTCACCTCGGTGTAGCCGGGCATCAGCGGATTGCCGGTCAGCTGGAAGTCGAACTTGTACAGCGCCTCCTTGGTGGTGAAGCGCACGGCGTCGCTCGGCTCGGAGTCGCCTCGGCCGTTGACCGCCACGACGTAGTACTCGTACTCGACGCCCTCCTCGAGTCCCTGCACGATGGAGCTGGTCTGCGTGACGCTGCCCACCAGGGCGAACTCGCCCTCGGGGTCCGAAACGGTCCGGCGGTAGATCTTGTAGATGTCGGCCGTCGGCGAGGCGTCCCACTGGAGCGTCGCGCCGCCGTTGCTGATGGCTCCGGCCACCAGGTTCCGAGGGGCGACAGGCACCTCGGCGGGCGGCTCGACGTCGACGACCTTCTCCGAGAGCGGGTCGGCGAGGTCGGCGACGTCCTGAGCGATCAGGCGGGCCATCTGGATGGCGCCGTACTCCTGGAAGTGCGTGTCGTCGACCGTTCCGGACGGACGGTTGGGGAAGATGCCCGGGTCGACGTGCAGGAAGACCGCCTTGGCCGCCTCGGGCCCGATCTCGTTCAGGTAGGCGCGGCTGGAGGCCGACAGGTCGACCAGCAGCACGTCCTCCTCGACCGCGAGCTCGGTCATCTTCGCCACGTACTCGGGGAAGCTGACGTTGAACTCGCCGGTCTCGGCGTCGAAGCTGCGCCGTGACACCGGCGTGACCAGGATCGGGGTCGCGCCGCGCTGACGCGTCCCCTCGACGTAGACCCGCAGGTACTCCTTGTAGTCCTCGGGGCTGGCGTACCGGTCGTCGACGCCCTGCGTGGCATCGTTGTGGCCGAACTGGATCAGGTGGTAGTCGCCGGGGCGGATCGCTCGCAGGATCTCGTCGAGACGCCCCTGCGTGATGAAGTTCTTCGACGAGCGGCCGCCGATCGCGTGGTTGGCGAAGGCGACGTCGTCGGCGAAGAACCGGTCGATCATCTGCCCCCAGCCCGCCTGCGGCGCGTAGGCGATCGGGTCGTAGGTCTGCACCGTCGAGTCGCCCGAGATGTAGGTCGTGGTGATGGCGCCGGCCAGTCGACCGGGAAGGCGCGTGATGGTCAGCGCGTTCAGCGCCGCCGTCTCGCCGCCGCCCAGCTCCAGCGTCAGCATGCCGTCGACCAGCGCGATCGTGAAGGCCATCTCGAGGTAGTCGCCCGCCAGCTGCGGGTTCTGCTGCACCTTCTGGATGGACTCGGCCGTGATCGTGAGCACGCTCTCGGCCTCGGCGTCACCGGCGATGAGCTGCACCGCGTAGTCGCCCTCGCCGAGGTCGATCTCGAAGACGCCGCCGTCGGCCGCGACGAAGTCGTCGCGCAGCGCGTCGTCGCCGCCGCGGTCGACGTCGGGCGCCTCCGCGGTCGGGAGTGCGGTGAAGCCGTATCCCCACTCGGGGTCGAACGCCGTGGCGCTCGTGACCGGGAGCGCACCCTCCGCGACGGCGCCCGGGCCGAAGTCGAACGTCACGACCTCACCGTCGGGCAGCGGATCCGGCGAGATGTACACGGGCGCGTCGACGATCGTCGCCGGCGACGTTCCGGCGGGGTTGCTCGCGGTGACGCGGTAGCTGTGGGCGACGTCGGTGTCGACGCCGGAGTCGGTGTAGCCCGGCACATCGACCGTGCCGAGCACGGCGAAGTCCTCGGTGCCGACGGGAGCCCGCTCGACGAGGTAGGTCTCGGCGTTGGGCACGGCCGACCACGTGAGCACGACCGCGTCGGTGGTGACCTGGGCGACCGCGAGGTCGGATGCCGCGACGGGGATCTCGAGCTCGGGGATCTCGCCGCTGGCGACCACGGCCGAGGGGTCGGACACCACGTCGTACGCGCTCACGCCGATCACGCGGTACGCGTACGATCCGCCGACGGTGACCGAGTCGTCGGCGTAGTCGGTCTCGGCCACCTCGGCGACCGCTGCGAACGCGCCCACCTCGCCGGATGCATCGACGTCGGCGCGCTCGACCGTGTAGGCCGCGGCGCCGTCCGAGGCGCTCCAGCCGAGCTCGACGACGTTGTACGCCACGCGCGTGATGACGACGTCGGCGGGGACCGTGGGCACGACCGGTGCGATCTCGATGCCATTGACGAGCCCGGCGATGCCGCTGCCCGAGAAGCCGGCGGTGAGCTGGCCGTCCTCGACGACGGTGCGGAAGGTCTCGGTGACGGCGGCCCGGCGTGCCGACACCCGGCCGACCTCCTCGCCCTCCAGGGTCACATCCGTCGTGACGGTGCTGGTCCCGTCGAGCTGGTCGCCGGACGTCACGGCGACGTCGTACTCGCCGTCGGGGAGGTCGACGACGAACTCGAACGTTCCGCCCCCGACCCAGTCGTTGGTCATCGGATCGGCGGGGTCGGTGCTTCCGGTGCGGTCGCGCGAGATGAGCGACACCCCGTCCGCGGTGACGATGCCGAAGCCGGCCTCGGCGTCGTACGCCGTTCCGGGGACGACCTCGGTCCAGCCGTCGGCGACGGGGCTGGCCCCCGTGCCGAAGTCGAAGAGGTACACGCCCTCGTCGTTCGGCTCGATGCCGGTGGCGGCGGCGCCGGGGACGGCCGCCAGAAGCGCCCCGGCGACGATGGCGCTCGTGGCGGCTGCGGTGATCCTGCGCCCGCGGGCGGCGCGCGTCGGCGGTGGCGTGAAGCTGTCGTGCTCGTGTCTCGCGGCGTCTGACCGCTCGAACGGAAGGGGCACGGTTCCTCCTTGTGTCTGCATCGGCAAAGGAGCGAACGGATGCCGCGGCCGTGCGGCATCCTCTCGCGGTGAACCGGGCGCGTACGGACTCGAGCCCTGTCGGTGTTCAGTTGCCGCCGGCCGGCGCCGGCGTTTCGGACCCCTCGCTGGAAAACGCATTCCCAGCGAAGGTGCGAGCAGTCTCGCACGACCGGCGAGCGCTTGGCAAGGGCTTTCCGAAACGTTTCTCGATGCTCCGCGCGTCGGTTGCGCGGCGCCGCGGACCTGCCCTAACCTCGGCCGCGAAACGTTTCACGCTCGCCGTCGAGGTGATTACGGACCTCCTCGGCGGCGGGCACCCTTCGCGCGGCGAGACGCCCGCCGACGGGACCGCGGGCCGGGGTTCCGGCGCTCTCGGCACGGTCTCCTACGATGGGTCCCACCCGGGCTCCGCGCGCAGCGACGGCGCCGACAGATGACGAGACGAGGTGCGATGAGGCGAGTCGGGATCCGCGATGTCGCCGCACGCGCCGGCGTGTCGATCAGCACCGTGTCGAACGCCCTGAACCGACCCGATCTGGTGAGCGAGAAGCTCGTGGCCCGCGTGCGGGACGCCGCCGATCAGCTCGGCTACGTGCCTCTCCACGCCGCGCAGCAGCTGCGTGCCGGCCGCAGCGGACTGCTGGGGATGACCGTCATCAACATCGCCAACCCCTACTTCGCCGAACTCGTCGCCGGCGCCGAGGACGCCGCATCCGCCGCCGGGATGCGCGTGCTCGTGGGCAACAGCAGCGACGACATGACCAAGGAGCGCGATCACCTCGAGCTGTTCGAGCGCGTGCAGGTCGAGGGGGCGCTCGTGAGCCCCTTCGGCGACACCGGGCCGTGGCTCGAGCGGCTGCGCCGCCGGGGCATCCCGGTCGTGCTGGTCGATTCGGTCGACGACGCCGGCGAGCTCCCCTCGGTGTCCTTCGACGACGTCGCCGGCGGACGCCTCGCCGCCGAGCACCTGCTGGCGGCGGGACGACGGCGACTGGCGTTCGTCGGCGCGCGCGAAGAGGTGCGCCAGGTGCGGGAACGCCTCCAGGGCGCCCGCCAGGCGGTGGCGGCCGTGGACGGCGCGACGATCGAGCCCGTGTGGACCCAGCGCACGACATCGACGACCGGCCGGGCTCTCGGCGCCGATATCGCCGCACGGCCCGCCGGCGACCGCCCCGACGGCATCCTGACCTCGAACGACCACCTCGCCATCGGCGTGCTGCACGGCCTGGTCTCGGGCGGCATCCGCATCCCCGACGACATCGCGGTCGTCGGCTACGACGACATCGAGTTCGCGGCCATCGCGACGGTCCCGCTGACCTCTGTGCGGCAGCCCGCGCGCGAGATGGGTCGCACCGCGTCCGAGCTGCTCCTGACGCTCATCGCCGGCGACGGCGGGGACCCGCCCCGGAACGTCGTGTACGAGCCCGAGCTCGTCGTGCGCGCCTCGACCACGGGCGTCAGCTGACCAGCTGGGTTCCCCGCGGCGGCTCGTCGCCGTCGGCGCGCGCGATCGCGCGCAGCGATCGCGCCGCGAACGCCCCGATGCGCCGAGCGCCCCGCTCGTGGAAGTGGGTGTCGTCGGCGAGCCCCTCGGGCCAGTGCGCGTGCTCGCCCGGCTCGAAATGGCACAGCAGATCGCGCGACGCCTCGGGCCCCAGGTCCTCGTAGAGCCACGTCGTGAAGACCGTCAGATCGATCAGCGGCACATCGACCTCGCGGGCGAGATCTCGAACCGCGTTCGGATAGTCGCCGTGCGTCGGCGTGACCCGGTCGCCGTCGAACCACCGGCGCTCGCACGACGTGCAGAGCACGGCGACGGCCCCGCACTCGCGAACGTCGGCGACGAACCCGCGCAGCCGCTCGGTGTAGCCACCCCGAGACGCGAGCGTGGCCGGTTCCTTCTGGTCGTTGTGGCCGAACTGGATCACGACGGTGTCGCCGGGTCCGACCTCTGCCAGCAGCGCCTGCCAGGCGCCGCTCGCGATGAAGGAATCGCAGGTCGCGCCGCCGAACGCGAGGTTGCGGACGGGCTCGTCGACCCACGGCGCGATGTACGAGCCCCACCCGGTCATCGGCAGTTCTTCGGGCTTGGCCGGGGCGACCGTGGAGTCGCCGGCGAGGTGGTAGGTCATGCTTCCTCCCGACTCGGCGACCCGGCGCCGCGCATCCGTCGTTACGATGTCATCATGACGCAGAAAGCGTTTACCGGCACCATCCGCATCGCTCAGGGCTCCCGCCCGGCCCGATCCGTCGTGCGCCTGCTCGCCCGTCGACCGGGCCGCATGACGCTGGCGGTCCTGGCGTTCACGATGAAGGAGATCCCGCTGTGGTTCCTCCCGGTGGTGACCGCCGAGATCATCGACATCGTCGCGACCGGGGGCGATGTCACCACCGCGCTGGTGTGGTTCGCGATCGCCGCCGGCCTGCTCCTGCAGAACTACCCGATGCACATCGTGTACACCCGCAGCTTCATGACCGTCGTGCGCGACACCGGCGCCGACCTGCGCAACGCCCTGGCCGCGCGCCTGCAGAGCCTGTCGATCGGCTACCACACGCGCGTGAGCTCCTCGATCGTGCAGACCAAGGTGGTGCGCGACGTCGAGAACGTCGAACTGATGCTGCAGCAGGTGACGCACCCGCTGCTGTCGGCGACGATGGTCATGGGCGGAGCGCTCGCGATGACGGCCGTCGCCGTACCCCAGTTCCTCCCGGTCTACGCCCTCGCGGTGCCGATCGCCATCGGCATCCGGTACGGCCTGCGCAACCGCTCGCGCGTGCGCAACGAGCTGTTCCGCCGCGAGGTCGAGGGCTTCGCCGCACGGGTCGGCGAGATGGCCTCGCTCATCCCCGTCACCCGCGCGCACGGACTCGAGCAGACCGCCGTGTCCCGTGTGGCGACGGGTGCCGACGGCGTGCGGCGCGCCGGCCTCCACCTCGACATGCTCAACGGCCACGTCGCCTCGATCTCGTGGGTGGCGATGCAGCTGCTCGGCGTCGGATGCCTCGTCCTCGCGGCGGTGTTCTCGCTCACCGGCATCCTCCCCATCACTCCGGGCGAGGTCGTGCTGCTGGCGACCTACTTCACGCTGCTCACGCAGGGCCTCACCCAGCTGCTCATGCTGATCCCGGTCGGCGCGCGAGGGCTCGAGTCGATGCGGTCGATCTCGGAGGTGCTGCAGGAGCCCGACCTCGAGCAGAACGAGGGAAAGCGCGCGGTGTCGGACGTCGGGGGGCGCCTCGACCTCGAGCGCGTGTCGCATCGCTACGACGGAGCCGATCGCGACGCCGTGCACGACGTCTCGCTGAGGATCGCACCCGGCGAGACGGTGGCCTTCGTCGGCTCGAGCGGATCGGGCAAGTCGACGATGCTCAATCTCGTGCTCGGGTTCGTCCGGCCGACCTCGGGCCGCATCCTGCTCGACGGGCAGGACATGCAGGAGCTCGATCTGCGCACCGTGCGGCGTTCGGTGTCGGTGGTGCCCCAGGAGTCCGTGCTCTTCGAGGGATCCATCCACGACAACATCTCGTACGGGCTCGAGGAGGTCACCGAGGATCGTCTGCGCGCCGCTTTGCGCGACGCGAACGCGGCCGAGTTCGTCGACGCCCTCCCCGAGGGGTGGGACACCGTGGTCGGCGAACGCGGCGCGCGGCTGTCGGGCGGTCAGCGCCAGCGCCTGGCGATCGCGCGGGCGCTCGTCCGCGATCCGCGGATACTGCTGCTGGACGAGGCGACGTCGGCGCTCGATCCCGAGTCGGAGGGACTGGTCAAGGATGCCCTCAACCGGCTGATGGCGGGCCGCACGACCCTGGTCGTCGCCCATCGACTGTCGACCATCCGCCAGGCCGACCGTATCGTCGTGCTCGAGCACGGTGAGATCGTGGAGCAGGGCGCGCACGACGAGCTGCTGGAACGCGGCGGCCGCTACGCCCACCTGCATGCGACGCAGGCGGGCGCCACCTACTGAGCCCGAGCGGAGGACAACGATGACCACCCCCACCCTGCGCTGCGCCCTCGTCGGCACCGGCGCCGTGGCCAATCTGCACGCGGCCGGCGTGGCTGCGCACCCGCGCGCCGAGCTCGTCGCCGTCACCGACATCTCGGCCGAGGCCGCCGCCGCGTTCGCCGAGCGCCACGGCGTTCCGGCCGTCCACGCCGATCTGGCCGCGCTGCTGGAGGCCGAGCGCCCCGATGTCGTGCTGATCTGCACGCCGCCGGTCGTCCACCGCGAGCAGACCCTGGCGGCGTTCGCGGCCGGCGCCCACGTCGTCGTCGAGAAGCCCCCGGCACCGAGCCTGGACGAGCTCGACGAGATGCGGGCGGCGGCCGCCGCGGCCGGCCGGCAGCTCGCGGTCGTCTTCCAGCAGCGCACCGGCACGGCGGCGGCCCATGTGAAGCGGCTGCTGGACGACGGCGCGCTCGGTCGGCCGCTCCTCGCGCAGTGCCAGACCCTGTGGTTCCGCGACGCCGACTACTTCGCCGTGCCGTGGCGCGGCAGGTGGGAGACCGAAGGCGGCGGCACGACGCTGGGGCACGGCATCCATCAGCTCGATCTGCTGGCCTTCCTGCTCGGCGACTGGGCCAGCGTCGAGGCGCGTCTGTGGCGGCTCGACCGCGAGACCGACACCGAGGACGCGTCGACGGCCACCGCCGTGTTCGCGCAGGGCACCGTCGCCCAGATCGTCTCGAGCGCCGTCTCACCCCGCCAGACCAGTTCGATCCGCATCGACACGCAGAAGGCGACGGTGACGGTCGACCATCTGTACGGCCATGGCCACGACGACTGGTCGATCACGCCTGCTCCGGGCTTCGAGGACGAGGCGGCAGCGTGGGCCCTTCCCGATGCCGAGGAGCGCAGCGACCACGCACCGCTGCTGCGCGACGTGTTCGACGCGCTGCTCGAGAACCGCGCGCTGCCACCGACGGCCGACGCGCCGGCCCGCTCGCTCGAGCTCGTGGCGGCGATCTACGCGTCCGCCGCCGCGGACGGACGCCCCGTGACGCCGGCCGACCTCGCCTCGCACCCCACCCACCGACGCGGCTTCGCGAGCCCCGTCACCGACCTGCGGAGCTGATGTGATCGACCCCGACGCACCGGCGCCGCACGAGATCTACCGCGACCCGGTCTACGACGGCGCGACCGATCCCGTCGTCGTGCGCGTCGGGCCCGGCGACTGGCGGATGCTGTACACCCAGCGCCGCGCGTCGCACCCGGACCCCGGTCCCGGCGTCGCGTGGGTGCACGGCACGCGCGTGGGCGTCGCCCGGAGCTCCGACGGCGTCCGGTGGGAGTACGCGGGCACGCTCGAGCCGGCACCGGGCGGGCTCGCACTGCGCGCCGGCCCTCCGCCCGAGACCGTCGACCGCACGCACTGGGCCCCCGACGTGATCCACGACGGCGAGCGCTGGCGCATGTACCTGACCGAGATCGACGGCATCCCGACGCAGTGGGCCGGGCACGAGCGCCGCATCGTCGAGTACGTCTCGGACGACCTCGCGAGCTGGTCCCGACGCGATGCGCTCGCGCTCGACAGCGCGTTCGTCATCGACGCCGCGGTCACGCGCTGCCCCGACGGGCGCTGGCGCCTGTGGTACAAGGACGAGGCCGCGGACTCCGTGACGAAGGTCGCCGTCTCGGCGGACCTGGCGGGATGGCGGCCGGAGGGCACCGCGATCGGCGGCCGACCCCACGAGGGGCCCTTCGTGTTCGCGCTGGGCGGGTGGTGGTGGATGATCACCGACGAATGGCGCGGCATGGCCGTCCACCGCTCGGCGGATGCCGTCGCGTGGGAGCGCCAGGGCGACGCGGACGACGTGATCCTGGGCGAGTCGGGCCCCGCCGACCGCGGCGTCCAGATCGGCCGACACGGCATGGTCGTCGTGCACGGCGACACCGCGTCGCTGTACTACTTCACGCACCCGTGGTGGGACGGCTCCGAGATCGAGGAAGCGGATGCCGCCGCGCATCGGCGCAGCGCCGTCCACGTCGCGTCGCTGGGCGTGCGCGACGGCGTGCTGGTCTGCGCGCGCTGAATCACGACAGGCGCCGCGCGCGTCCGGGTCCCTGTGACCCGACCGTTATGAATCGTTCAAGCGATTTGGCAGCCAGGCCTTGCGAAACGTTTTTTGGCCCGCTACCGTAGCGGGCAAGCGCTTTCCGTCTCAGCACCAAGGGATGCGCCCCGACACCGCAACCAACGGACAACGAGCGTCGCGAGCGGGAGAATCGAACGCAGACGTTCAAGAGAGGACAAGGATGTTCAGCAAGAAGCGGGTATTCGCCGGAGTCGCCCTCGCGACCGGCGCCGCACTGACCCTCGCCGGCTGCACCGGCAGCGGCTCGGAGTCGTCCGGCGAGTTCGACCCGAACGAAGAGGTCACCCTCGACCTCGCCTTCTGGGGCAACGACGTGCGTGCCGAGCTCTACAACGAGGTCATCGCGGCGTTCGAGGAGGAGTACCCGAACATCACGGTGAACTCCACGTTCCTCGGCTTCCCCGAGTTCTGGGAGCAGCGCCAGACCGAGGCCGCCGGCGGCAACCTCCCCGACGTCATGCAGTTCGACTACTCCTACATGCGCCAGTATTCCGAGAACGGGCTCCTGCTCGACCTCGACCCGTACCTCGGCGACATCATCGAGACCGACCCGCTGCCCGAGAACATCCTCTCGATCGGCGTCGTCGGCGGCACGACCTACGGGATCGCCACCTCGACCAACGCGTGGGGCATGTACACCAACCCGACGCTGCTCGCCGAGGTCGGCGTCGACGAGTTCGCCGGCGGCAGCTGGGACGACTACAACGACTGGATGGCCGAGGTCACCGACGCCAGCGGCGGCGAGATCTACGGCGGCACCGACTGGACGGGCCGCATCCAGAACTTCGAGGTCCAGCTGCGGTCCGAGGGCTCGTACCTGTTCAGCGACGACGGCGAGCCCGGCTTCGACGAAGCGCGCCTCGCCGAGTTCTGGGAGTCCGGCTCCGCGATCCGCGACGACGAGGTCGTCATCCCGCAGCAGCGACTCGAGGAGATCGCGCCGCTGTCCGGGTTCGGCGCTGCGCTGACCACGAGTGAGCTGACGTGGGACAACTTCGGCGGCGGCTACCTCGGCGAGCTCGGCGAGGCCTACCCCGAGCTGGGCCTGGTCGCTCCCCCGGTCACCGTCGAGGGCGCGCAGGACCTGTACCTGAAGCCGTCGATGCTGCACACGATCGGCGCGAACACCGAGCACCCCGAGGCCGCGGCCACGCTGGTGAACTTCCTGGTCAACAGCCCGCAGTCGGGTGAGATCTTCGGCACCAACCGAGGCCTGCCGGCCTCGGAGACCGCGCTCGCCGCGGCCGAGCTCGACCCGCTGAGCCAGCAGATCGCCGACTACGAGGTCTCGATCGCCGACCGTCTGGGCTCGGCCCCGCCGGTCCCGGTCGTCGGCTACGGCTCGCTGGAGGAGACCTTCCGCGTGCTCGGCACCGAGCTGGGCTTCGGCACCCTCACGGTCGACGAGGCCGTGGACCGGTTCTTCACCGAGATGGACGTCGTCCTCGGCGGCTGATCCGACTGCCCGGGGGTTCGGCTCCGCGAGATCCGGGCCCCCGGGACCCACCCCATCCCCCATCCACCCTCACCGGGAGCAATGACGTGACCACCACATCGACGAGGGCGCTCGTCACCGGCCGGCGCCTCCCCAAGGGGCGGCTGATGCCGCGCCGCCGCCGCGAAGTCCCCTCCACGCGCCCCGGTCAGCGTCGCAGGCAGCTGCGCGAGACCCTCGCCGGCTACGGGTTCCTGAGCCCGTGGCTGATCGGCTTCTTCGGCCTCACGATCATCCCGATGATCTACTCGCTGTACCTGTCGTTCACGCGCTACAACATCTTCCAGCCCCCGCGCTGGATCGGCTTCGACAACTACGTGCGGCTGTTCACCAACGACCCGCAGTTCATCCAGTCGGCGCAGATCACCCTCATCTACGTGCTCGTGGGGACACCGGTCATGCTCGCCGCAGCCCTCGGCACGGCCATGCTCCTGAACTACCGCGACAAGGGCGCCGGGTTCTTCCGCTCGGCCTTCTACGCCCCGTCGCTCATCGCCGCCTCGGTCTCGGTGGCGATCGTGTGGCGCGCACTCTTCTCCACCGACGGACCGGTCGACAACGCCCTGCAGATCTTCGGCATCAACCTCGGCGGCTGGGTCGGCAACCCCGACCTCGTCCTCCCGGCCATGATCATCCTGGCCGTGTGGCAGTTCGGCGCCACGATGGTGATCTTCCTCGCCGGCCTCAAGCAGATCCCCAAGGAGCTCTACGAAGCGGCCGAGATGGACGGTGCCGGCCCCTTCCACCGCTTCCGCGCCGTGACGATGCCGATGCTCTCGCCGGTCATCTTCTTCAACCTGCTGCTGGGCATCATCGGCGCATTCCAGGTGTTCGCGTCGGCGTACATCATCTCCAACGGCACCGGCGGCCCCGCCGGCATGACGAACTTCATCACCGTCTACCTCTACAAGCGAGGCTTCAGCGACGGCCAGATGGGCTACGCGGCCGCCATCGCCTGGGTGCTGCTGATCGTCGTGGCCATCATCGCCTTCATCCTGTTCCGCACCCAGCGCAACTGGGTCCACTACTCCGGAGACAACCGATGAGCACCGCAAGCTTCGGCGAGCCCGCCGTCCAGGAGCTCGAGCACCAGCTCGACCCGCAGACCGCCGGAACCTCCGCCCCGCCGCCCGCGCCGCGCCGCAGGATCAAGCGCAAGACGTGGCAGACCGTCATCTGGTTCGTGGTGCTCATCGCCCTCACGGCCCTCGTCCTGTACCCGCTGATCTGGCTGGTCTTCGCGACGTTCAAGCCGAACGCGGAGTTCGGGCAGAACACGGGACTGTTCCCGGAGAACCCCACGATCGACAATTACCTCAAGGTCCTCGAGGGCATCGCGGGCGTCCCGATGTGGAAGTTCTACTGGAACTCCTTCGTGCTGGCCTCGGCCGCCGTCATCGGCACCGTGATCTCGTCGGCGCTGGCCGCCTACGCGTTCGCCCGCATCCAGTTCAAGGGCCTGGCGGTGCTGTTCGCCGCGATGATCGGCACGCTGCTGCTGCCGTTCCACGTCGTGATCATCCCCCAGTACCTGCTGTTCAACAATCTCGGCATGATCGATACCTTCTGGCCGCTGATCCTGCCGAAGTTCCTCGCCACCGAGGCGTTCTTCGTGTTCCTGCTGGTGCAGTTCATGCGGCAGATGCCGCGCGACATGGACGAGGCGGCGCGCATCGACGGCGCCGGGCACGTCAGGATCTTCTGGGCGATCATCATCCCGCTGATCAAGCCCGCCCTCATCACGTGCGCGATCTTCTCGTTCATCTGGGCGTGGAACGACTTCCTGGGCCCGCTGCTGTACCTCACGAGCCCGGAGAACTACCCGCTGCCGATCGCGCTGCGCCTCTACAACGACCAGACCTCCTCGAGCGACTACGGCGCCACCGTGACCGCGTCGTTCGTCGCGCTGATCCCGATCCTGGTGTTCTTCATGGTCTTCCAGCGCTTCCTGGTCGACGGCGTCGCGACACAGGGCCTGAAGGGCTGACCGCCCCGCTCGGGTGGCAGACTCACTCATGGAGACGACGATGGATCGCAAGCAGGGTCGCGAGGCGCGCCGCGCCGATGCGGCCGCGCGCCGCGCAGATCTCGACGGCAGCGGCCCCACCGCCGGCGAGCGCGAGCCGGCGCGGTTCCCGGGCGCGACGGCGAAGTTCGCGCTGCTCGGCGAAGTGCTGCTGACCGGAGTTCTGGTCGCGCTCGTCGGCATCGCCGTGGTGACCCTGCCGGTCGCCCTCGCCGCCGGCGTCCGGCACCTGCGACGCTTCATCCGCGCCGAGGGCTCGTCGATGGCGCAGTTCTTCGGCGACGTGAAGTCGGGGCTCGTCGGCGGCATCGGCGTCGGCGCCGTCGCGGCGCTGCTCGGGCTCATCCTCTCGTTCGACATCGCGATCGCCGGGTCGGGGATGCTCCCCGGGGGCGAGGCGATGGCCGTCGTCGGATGGGTCGGACTCGCGGCCCTCGGTGTCGCACTCCTCGGCGCGGCCGGGCTGTGGACACCCGAGACCGGCTGGCGCGGCGCCGTGCGCGCCCTGCCCGGCTCGCTCGTGCGCGACATCCCCGGTGCGCTGTACCTGGCCGCCACGGCCGGCTTCGTCGGCGTCGCCACGTGGGCTCTCGCGCCGCTCATCGTCCCGGCCCTCGGCTGCGCGGCGCTCGCCGTCGTCGCCATCCCCGAGCGACCCCGGCGCCCGCGCGACTGATCCGCGCCCGCCGAACCCCGACACGCTTCGACCGAAGGAGCCACCTCCGTGCTGTACGGCGCCGACTACAACCCCGACCAGTGGCCGGAGGACGTGTGGGACGACGACGTGCGCCTCATGCAGGAGGCGGGCGTGAACATCGTCAGCCTCGGCATCTTCGCGTGGTCGCGGATCCAGCCGTCGGAGCACGTGTGGGACTTCGACTGGCTCGACACCGTCATCGACAAGCTGCACGCCGGCGGCATCCGGGTGAACCTCGCCACCGCGACGGCGTCTCCCCCGCCCTGGGTGAGCGCGACGTATCCCGAGACCCTCCCGGCCGACGAATCCGGCGCCGCGTACTGGCCCGGCAGCCGCCAGCACTTCGCGCCGTCGTCGCCGACCTACCGGCGCCTCGCGGGCGAGCTGGTGCGACGCATCGCGGAGCGTTACGTCGACCACCCCGCGGTGGTCATGTGGCATGTCGGCAACGAGTTCGGATGCCACCTGTGGATGGACTTCTCGGACGCGGCCCGCGACGCCTACCGGGCATGGCTGCGCAAGCGCTACGTCACCGTGGACGCGCTCAACGACGCGTGGGGCACCGACTTCTGGTCGCAGCGCTACGGCGGCTTCGACGAAGTGTTCCCCCCGCGGCTGGCACCGTACAGCCATAACCCGTCGTCGATGCTGGACTGGCGCCGCTTCACGTCGGACATGCTGCTGGAGTGCTACCTGATGGAGCGCGAGATCCTGCTCGCGGCTGGCGCCACCCAGCCCATCACGACCAACTTCATGGGCCCGTTCAAGCCCGCGGACTACGCGCGGTGGGCGCCGCACATGGACGTCATCGCCGACGACTGCTATCCCGATCCGACCAACCCGGACCGTGTGCGGGATGCCGCGTTCCAGCGCGACCTCGTGCGCTCGCTCAAGCCCGGCGTGCCGTGGCTGCTGTGGGAGCAGGCGACCGACGCCGTCAACTGGCGGCCGGCCAACCCCGGAAAGCGACCGGGCGTGCTGATGGCCGAGACCGCGCAGTCGATCGCGCGCGGCGCCGACGGCATCATGTTCTTCCAGTGGCGTCAGTCGCGCGTCGGCAGCGAGAAGTTCCACTCGGCGATGCTGCCCCACGCCGGCACAAACACCCGCATCTGGCACGCCGTCACCGAGCTGGGCGCACGCCTCGCCGCGCTCCCCGAGCTCCCGGCACCGGGCCGCGACGCACGCGTCGCGCTGGTGTTCGATTGGGAGAACTGGTGGGCCGTCGAGGGACGCGACCATCCGGCCGAGACGGACTACCTCGCG
The DNA here is from genome assembly GCA_029319145.1 of Microbacter sp. GSS18. Taxonomy (NCBI): domain Bacteria; kingdom Pseudomonadati; phylum Bacteroidota; class Bacteroidia; order Bacteroidales; family Porphyromonadaceae; genus Microbacter; species Microbacter sp. GSS18. The sequence continues at coordinate 2,438,977 of CP119753.1, forward strand.
ATCGCGCTCGAGTGGTACGGCGCGTTCCACCGCCGCGGCATCATGGTCGACATCGTGCCGCCCGAGAAGGTCGACGACGGCTACGACCTCGCCGTCGCGCCGACCCTGTACCTGCTGCGCGACGAGGGCGCCGCGGCGCTGACCCGCTTCGTCTCCGGCGGCGGCACGCTCCTGGCCGGGCCCTTCACGGACATCGTCGACGAGCACGATCGCTTCCGCCCCGGCGGCTTCGTCACGCAGCTCGGCGCGGTGCTCGGCATCCGCTTCGAGGACTTCGGCGCCCTGGGCGGCGCCTCGACGGGCGGCATGGGCGTCGGAGCCCAGGCGGAGCGCACCGGCGCACACGGCGAGACCGTCGTGTTCGGGCTCGGCGAGTCGTCCCACGTGGGCACCCTCGTGGCCGAAGTGGTGCACGCCGAGACCGCCGCCGTGCTCTCCCGCTTCGACGGCGGCCGCGCTGGGGGCTCGCCCGCGCTGACGCGCCGCGAGCATGGGCGCGGCTCGGCCTGGTACCTCGCGACGATGCCCGGTCGCGACGGCGTCGACGCCGTCGCGGCGGCCGTGATCGCGGCATCCGGCGTCACCGGTGTCGTCGACGACCTGCCCGCGGGCGTCGAGGCGGCACGACGCGGCGACCTCGTGACCGTCATCAATCACGGCGACGAGCCCGCCGAGGTGGCGCTGACGGGGACCGACGCCGAGACCGGCGAGACGGTGTCGCGCCGTGTGCTCCAGCCCCTGGAGGTCGCGTTCGTCACGGCTCCGGTCGCGCAGCGCCCGGCCGAGAGCGACCCCTCCCCCACGTTCAGCTCCGTACCCGGCTAGCCTCTGCCGGCCGCCGGTCGAGCCGGCCGTCCCACCTCTTCATCCATCCGTCCGCCATACCCAACAGGAAAGCGCATTCCAAGGAAGGAAGCCATGCGAAACCCACGACGCACCCTCACCTTCGTCGGCCTCGCCGCCGCCGGAGCCCTCGCCCTCGCGGGCTGCAGCTCGAGCGAAGCGCCGAGCGCCGAGTTCGATGCCGAGGCCGAGGTCACGCTCACGTTCGCCTTCTGGGGCAACGACGACCGTGCCGACCGCTACAACCAGCTGATCGACGCGTTCAACGAGCAGCACCCGAACATCACGATCAACTCCACCTTCACCGACTGGCCGAGCTTCTGGGAGAAGCGCGCGACCGAGGCCGCCGGCGGCGGCCTCCCCGACGTCTTCCAGTTCTCCGACAGCTACCTGCGCCAGTACGCCGAGACCGGCCACGTGCTCGATCTGGGCGAGGTCGCCGACTACGTGGACTTCTCCACGTTCGAGGACTCGCTGCTGGGCACCGGCCGGCTCGACGGGGTGCAGTACTCGCTGCCGACCGGCTTCAGCATGTGGGCGAACTTCGTCAACGACGACCTGCTGGCCGAGATCGGCGTCGACGCACCCGAGGGCGCCTCGAGCTTCGACGACTTCGACGAGTGGATGGCGTCGGTGACCGATGCGACCGGGGGCGAGGTCTACGGAGGCACCGATTACACCCAGCGCATCCAGACCTTCGAGCTGATGCTGCGCGCCGAGGGCAAGAACCTCTACACCGCGGACGGCGAGCTCGGGTTCACCGAGGACGAGCTGCGCGCGTACTGGGAGAGCGGCGCCGACCTGCGCGACGGCATCACGGTCCCGCAGCAGAGCCTCGAGGAGATCAGCCCGATGTCCGGCTTCGGCGCCCAGCTGACGGCGAGCGAGATGAGCTGGTCGAACTTCCTCGGCGGCTACCTCGCCGACTCGGGGGCCGAGTCCATCTCGATCGTCGCACCGCCGACCGCCGTGGCCGGAGCCCAGGATCTGTACCAGCAGGGCGGCCTGCAGATCGCGATCGCTGAGAACACCGAGCACCCCGAGGCCTCGGCGATGTTCCTGGACTTCATCGTCAACAGCCCCGAAGCCGGTGAGATCTTCGGCACGACCCTCGGCTTCCCCGCGTCGTCGAGCAAGCTCGCGGGCACGACGCTCGAGGGCGTCGACAAGCAGGTGGCCGACTACATCGACTCGGTGTCCGACCGCGTCGGCGAGGCCCCGCCCGTTCCGGTCGTCGGCTACGGCTCGCTCGAGCAGACCTTCTGGGAGCTGGGCCGCTCGCTCGGACTCGGCGCCATCACGGTCGACGAGGCCGTGAGCACCTTCTTCTCCGAAGCCGACGTCATCCTCGACTGAACCTCAGCGGATGCCGGGGCGGGCCTGGTACGGCCGCCCCGGCATCCGCTTCTCTCCCCCCGCTCACAGACCTCGGGAGCCCGACATGACCGACGCCCGCGCACGCCTCGACCCGCACAACGCCATCGCCGACATCGACCGCCGGATCTTCGGCGGGTTCGTCGAGCACCTGGGCCGCCACATCCACTCGGGCATCTTCGAGCCGGGCCACCCCAGCGCCGACGACGCCGGCTTCCGCCAGGACGTCGTCGCGCTGGTGCGCGAGCTCGGCGTGTCGACCATCCGGTACCCGGGCGGCAACTTCGTCTCGGGCTACCGCTGGGAGGACGGCATCGGGCCCGTCGACGAGCGGCCGCGACGCCTGGACCTGGCCTGGCACTCCACCGAGACGAACGAGGTGGGCCTGCACGAGTTCCAGGACTGGCTCGACCGCGTCGGCAGCGACCTCATGCTGGCCGTGAACCTCGGCACGCGCGGCACGTCCGAGGCCGTGGACCTGCTCGAGTACGCCAATGCTTCTGCCACGACGACCTGGACCGCGCAGCGCACCGCCAACGGACGCGCCGAGCCGTTCGCGGTGAAGATGTGGTGCCTCGGCAACGAGATGGACGGCCCGTGGCAGATCGGGCACAAGAACGCCGACGACTACGGCAAGCTCGCCTCGCAGACCGCCAAGGCGATGCGGATGCTCGATCCCGGCGTCGAACTCGTCGTGTGCGGTTCGTCGGCGCGCAGCATGCCCACGTTCGGCTCGTGGGAGCGCACCGTTCTGGAGCACGCCTTCGACGACGTCGACTTCATCTCCTGCCACTCGTACTACCAGGAGCACGGCGGCGACGCCCAGGAGTTCCTGGCATCCGGGGTGGACATGGCGCTGTTCATCGAATCGGTCGTCGCGATCGCCGACGCGGTCGCCGCCACCAAGAAGAGCGACAAGCGCATCATGATCTCGTTCGACGAGTGGAACGTCTGGTACCTGCACAACGACGAAGGCGGCCTCGACGACAAGCCCGCCGAGGCCGGCTGGCCGGTGGCGCCCCGCCTGCTCGAGGATCAGTACCACGCGCTCGACGCGGTCGTCTTCGGCGACCTGCTCATCACGCTGATCCAGCATGCGGACCGTGTGCGCTCCGCCTCCCTCGCCCAGCTGGTCAATGTGATCGCGCCGATCATGACCGAGCCCGGCGGCCCGGCATGGAAGCAGACGACGTTCTTCCCGTTCTCGATCACGTCGCGCCTGGCCGGCGACCGAGCCGTGCGGGTGCCCGTCGAGGCGGGCACGTTCCCCAGCACCAGGTTCGGCGAGGTCGCCGCGGTCAACGCCGTCGCCACGATCGACGACGAGGGCGTCTCGCTGTTCGTCGTGAACCGCTCGACGACGGATGCCGCCGACCTCGCGGTCGACCTGGGACCGCTCGTCTCGGCGCTGGGTCGCGACGTCGGGGTCGTGGAGTCGCATCTGCTTCACGAGGACGACATGTACGCCGCGAACACGCTCGCCGATCCCGATCGTGTCGGCGTGCGCCCGCTCGACCGCGCCGAGGTCGCCGACGGTGCGCTCACCGCGACGCTGCCCGCCGTGTCGTGGGCCGCGGTACGCCTCGCGTGAGCCGGCCCGACGAATACGTTCTCCGAATGGAATCCTGACCGGCGCGCATGCCGATGAGGGCACGTCCCCCTTGACGCCCCGCATTCCGTCCGGTAGATACTCCGGCAGGGGTCTGCGCTGGCGCGCCCCGCGCATGCACCGGGACCGCAGGGAGACGATCGTGACCGAGAAGACCCGAGAGCCCGCCTTCGACTTCGTCCTGTCGCGTCGCACCATGCTGCAGGGCACGGGGCTCGGCCTCGCGGGGCTCGCGTTCGCGCCCGACATCGCGCGCGCCGCCACCGCGACCGTGGCGCAGCCGGAGTTCCTGTACAAGGGCGACGCCGGTCATGACCCGTCGGCGGTCCCGGCCCTCGACGGCGGCTCGATCATCGTCGTCGACACCTACGACGTCAACAAGACGACGGGGTCGTCCGCCTACAGCCTGTCGGTGCCCGACGGTGAGAGGCAATGGACCTACCCGATCCCCGACGGCCCGCCGATCGTCGGCGGTTTCGCGACGCCACTCGTCACCGCCGCCGGGATCTTCCTCGCCTCGCGCACGCAGGTCATCGCGCTCGACCCGGCGACCGGTTTCCAGCTGTGGGCGAAGGACTACACCGTCACCGAGACCGACGGCTGCCCGCTCGTGGACCTCGGGACGCAGATCGCGTTCCTCGCCGAGGGCGGAGCGCTCGTGGTGCTCGAGCAGGAGGACGGCGGCGAGGCCTGGACGCTGGTGCTCTCGTCGGTGGCGCAGCCGATCGATCCCGACGCCCCGCACGGCGTTCCGGTGGGCACATCCGACGGGGTCTGCGTCGTGTGGGGCGGCCACCTCTTCCAGGTCCAGTTCGAGGGCCTCGTCGCGCATGCCCACGGCATCCCGGGCACGGTCGTTCCCACTCTCGTGCCGGGCCTCGGTGAGCTGTACTACGTGACCCGCCACGCCGACGGCGAGAAGGCCAGGGTCGTCGCGCTCAGCACCGCGACCTGGACCGAGACCTGGTCGATCGAGGCGGCATCCGACATCGACTATTCGGTGCCCACGGTGGCCAACGGCGTGCTCTACGTCGGCGACTCGTCCGGCACCTTCTTCGCGGTGACGGTCGGGCAGTCCGACGTCACCGGCGGAGCGAAGTCGATTCTCTGGACGGCCAGCCCGGGCGACGACCTCTCCGATGGTCGCATCGTGATCTCGGACGGCTTCGCCTACGTCGCCGGGCAGGCATCCAGCGGCGCGAAGATCATCGCCATTCCGCTCTCGCCCAGCACCGCGGGCTCCGCCCACACGCCCGTGCGCATCGACGCCGGCTTCACAGGTGCCGCGATCGTCGGCGTCGACTCGAGCGTCTGCTACTTCAGCAAGACCGACAAGTCCGCGCGGATCAAGATCCAGGGTGTGAACCTCGCGGGCCTGTTCGCGCAGTTCCTCACCGAGAGCCAGCTCATGGCGGATCACTACGCAGCCGCATCGGCCGCGGGTGACGGCGCGACCCAGCGCCCGACGCCGAGCAACCCGACGTACCGGACTCAGGTGCTGTGCGTGCACCCCAACAAGAGCCCCCGCGCCGGCAGCACGGTCAAGATCTGGGCATCCGAAAGGACGACCGTCACGATCGGCGACCGCAGCCACAAGATCGGTCCCGGAGACCCGCTCTGGACGCGCACGGACGGGATGGGCGAGCTGAGCCTGACCTCCGTCGCCGGTGGGCTGTCGGCCCCGGCGCTGTACATGTGGGCGCCCTTCATGCAGGAGCACGAGGCGATGGTCGTCTACCCCGACCAGGACACGCTCGGCGCGGTCGCTTCCGTCTCCGGTCAGGACCTGCTGAACCTCAGCGACTTCTCCGGCGCGAAGCCGATCGCCGATGCCGGCTACACCTCCGACAAGGCGACCGACCTGGCGACGACGCTGAAGAACACCATGGGGGACACGACGGCCTCCCTGGCCGCTGTGCAGGCCGGGACGTCGCCCTCCTACATCGCATTCGCGGGCACCGCCTCGAACCTCGCGTTCCAGTCCACCGTCGGGCCGGCCGACCGCCCGTATCGCCAGACCAGCGGCGCCTGGTACACCGATTTCGACGGGGCCATCGCCACGTACCACGACGGCACGCCGCCAGCGGAGCTGATGGCGAGCTTCACCAAGCACCGGAAGAACGGGTTCGACCGCTTCATCGACAATGTCGTCCACGGCCACCGCAAGATCAGGCGCATCATCTGGACCGCCGAGAAGGATGCCAAGCACCTCGTCAAGCAGATCCATGACGACGCAGGCGACTGGTACAACCTGGTGGTCGACACCGTCGAGAAGGCCGCGACGGTGGTCGCGGGCATCTTCAAGACCGTCATCGATGACATCGACAAGGTCGTGGAGGCGTTCTGCCAGCTGTTCGACTGGGCGAACATCGTCGCCCGCTCGCAGAAGATCTCGACGAGCATCACGACGGCGATCTCGACGCTCCAAAGCGGGCTGAAGACGCAGGCTTCGGATTTCACGACCTGGGTGAGCGGCAACCAGAACGCGTCGACAGCCCAGGCGATCGCCGACACGACGAACACGACCGCCGGCGGTCAGCAGGACTTCGGCAACCCGCAGGCCTTCTACGGCATGCACGGGGCGAAGAGCTACTGCTCCTCGCGCTGGGCATCGGGCAAGGTGTCGCACGGCTCAGACGGCGCGTCCCCCTCGGTGGGCGCAGATGCCCTCGCCGCTCTCGAATCGCATGCCGCGAGCTTCAAGCAGCACTTCGAGAGTGCCATCTCCGAAATCGAGCCGATTCTGCGTGCAGACGCGGCGAAGCTGGACAGCGAGCTGAAGGAGACCTTCCACACGCTCGAGCGCCTCGTGTCGCACCCGTCGCAGTACGCCGATCTCGCGCTGTCGGAGCTCCTTCAGAGCGTGGTCGACCTGGCCGAGCTGCTCTTCACCGCCGTGGTCCTCATCGCCGAGACGGTGCTCGACGCACTCGTGGACCTCGTCGACGACGTCCTGGGCATCCTCGGCACGGCTCTCCACATCCCGGTGCTGACAGAGGTGTTCGAGGCCCTCGTACCCAACGGCGAGAAGCTCACCTGCCTCAACCTGGCGAGCCTTCTCATCGCGATCCCCACCGAGATCGTGATCGCGACCGCCGACGAGAGCGGCCTCGGCGACGACGAGAAGCTCTCGGACGGGCAGTACGCGTTCGTCTTCGCGTCGATCGCGTACACGGCCGCGGATGTCGCGATCGACCTCACCGACGGGAAGAAGCTCGAGAAGAACATCCTCGCGCTGGGGACCTACGGGGCCTTGGCGCTCGCCGAGATCGGCATCGGCTTCGGCCTGCAGGTGGAGCAGTACGGCGGGACCGCATTGTGGGACATCATGCAGGCCGCGCAGCTCATCCCACTGGCGATGATCATCGCTCCACTGGCGGTCCGGCCGAGCGACGCCATCCCCGGGGAGACCACCGACTTCGAATACATCGCCGTCGTCATCCAGGGGTTCTACGCCGTGTTCACGTCGATCGCGTCCGGCATGGCGTACAGCAGCGGTGTCTCCGGGTTCGCGGGTGGACTCACCCTCGCGGGCAACCTGCTCACGTATGTCCCGCCGGCGTTCGCCTGGGCGCCGCTGGCGAACGAGGCGGTCGGGAGCGCGGTGCTCGCGGGCATCGACGGAGTCGGGGACCTCGGCTCGATGGCGACGACGATCGCCTCGTGGGGAACCGAGTGACCGCGGAGGACCGCAGGGCCACGCCGAGCGCGTGCTGCTCAGCGTGCACGAAGAGCGACAGGACCTGACACGCCCGCGGCGTTTCGGGCTCCGCGCCGCCACCGCTACGGTGGAGTCACGTCCGGTGCATCCGAAGCTGCAGGCCGGACGCGAAGGCGGATCCTGGGGAGGGACCGTGCGGGCAAGCATCCGCGATGTCGCCATGGCGGCGGGAGTGTCGGTGGGGACGGTGTCCAACGTCCTGAACCGACCCGACGCCGTGAGCGCCGCCAAGGCCGAGCGCGTCATGAACGCGATCAACGATCTCGGCTACATTCGCAACGACGCGGCCCGCAAACTGCGCGCCGGTGTCAGCACCACCGTCGGATTCGTCGTTCTCAGCGGGCAGAACCCGTTCTTCAACGAGGTCGTCCGCGGCGCCGAGGACGAGGCATCGCAGCGCGGCATCGCGGTGCTGCTCGGCAACACCGACGAGGACGTCGCCCGCGAGCGGATGTACCTCGACCTCTTCGAGGAGCAGCAGGTCCGGGGCGTCCTCATCGCGCCGCACGGCGACGTGACGGCGCGCTTGAGAAGGCTGCGCGATCGCGGCATCCCCGCGGTGCTCGTCGATCGCTTCAGCGGCGACGGGCGGTTCTCGAGCGTGTCGGTCGACAACGTCGCGGGCGGCCGCGCCGCGGCCGCCCACCTCATCGAGACAGGGCGACGACGTCTGGCGTTCGTCGGCGGCCCGTTCGACCTGCACCAGGTGAGCGATCGGCTGGCCGGAGCGCGCGCGGCCGTCGACAACGCCTCGGAGCCGGTCTCGCTCGAAGTCATCCCCACACAGGCGACGAGTGTCGAAGAGGGCGTCGCAGCGGGCCGGCGCATCCTCGCTCGGCCGCGGCGGGAATGGCCCGATGCGCTGTTCGCCGCGAACGACCTCGTGGCGCTGGGACTCCTCCAGTCCCTCGTCGTGGGCGACCGGATGCTGGTCCCGCGCGAGATGGCGCTGATCGGGTTCGATGACATCGCCTTCGCGGCCGCGGCGGCCGTGCCGCTGTCGTCGCTGCGCCAGCCCAGTCGCATGATCGGCCGGACGGCGCTGCGCGTCCTGCTCGAAGAGGCCGCCGATCTCGACAGCGTCCCCCGGCAGACCGTCTTCCAGCCGGAGATCGTCGTGCGCGCATCGACCTCGCCTGCCTGAGCGTCGCCGCCCCGCCGCATCCGTCTCGCTGCTCCGCGCATCCGTCTCGCTGCTCCGCGGCACATGAGAAGGGCGGGTGCGCCCGCGCTCACGCGATCGCACCCGCCCCGCGGCCATGCCGCTCAGGTCACATCATCACCGGTCGACCGGGATGCCACCCTCCTCTCTGAGCAGGGCCTGCAGCGCGGCGGCCATCTCTGCCAGCTCGGCCTTCGCCTCATCGGATGCCCGCGAGGAGTTGGCGTTCTCGATCTGGTTGAGGAACGACCGCAGCATGCTGTCGGCCACCTGCGCGTCACCCTCCGCCGAGGCCTCGAGGGCCTTGGCGAGGAACGAGCTCAGGTTGTCGGCGAGCTGCTCGGACAGAGCACCGTCCTCGACGAAGGCCTGCACGGCCTCGTCGATCGCACCGTAGCCGTTCTCGGCGGCGACGAACGTGAACGTTCCCGCGCCGACCGAGTACACCGCGAACTCGCCCTCGATGCGCTCGAAGGTCGCACGGTTCGGGGTGAGCACGGCCTGGTCACCACCGGTGGGCACCCAGACCTCGGCCGAGGTGTTCGCCGGGACCTCGATCGTGAGCGTGAAGCTCTCGTCCGTCTTGTCCCAACGGGTGCTCGCCACGCCGCGAGGCGTCTCGAAGCTGCCCTCGACCCAGGTCAGGTCGCCGGCGGGCTGGGGCTTGAACACCAGCTCGTCGTAGCCGACCGATCCCGCGGCCCGGTCGATGCCGACCAGTCCGGTCTGGAACCACTCGACGATCTGCGCCAGGATCATGTGGTTCTTCGAGCTGCCGCGCGACCACCGCTCGCCGATGGTGGTGAAGCCACCGGGGTTGGCGGTCGTCGACTCCATGAAGTACCCGTATCCGGGCTCGGTGTCGGTCTGCAGCGCGTCGAACAGCACGTCGCCGTAGCCGTTGTCGGTGAGCTGGCGGACCGTGGCGGCGAGGCCGATCGTGCCGGCGCTGAAGTGCGGACCGTCGTCCGGACCGAACGCCTTCACATCGTCGACGAGACGCTGCAGCACGCTGTCGCGGTACTCGTCGGGGACGAGCCCCGCGTCGAGCGCCAGCGCCTGCGCACCCTGGGTCGCCCCGTCGGTGCCGTCGTTGCCGTCGGCCGTGTAGTAGCCCAGCTCGGTGTTCAGGAACGCGTCGTTGTACGCGGTCTTGATCTCTTCGACCTTCTGCGCGAACGTCGCGGCGTCCTCATCGTGGCCGGTGAGCTCGGCCATCATGACCATCTTGGTCATCATGACGTAGTAGCCCCACGTGCCGGTGATGAAGCCCGAGGTCTGCTCGGCGGAGACCCAGTCGGCCAGTGCGCCCTCGACGATGTCGCCGTCGGCCTTCTCGCGCTGGATGTAGTCGACGAAGTTGACCATCTGGTCGTAGTACCGCGCCATCGTCTCGGTGTCGCCGTAGTACTCGTACAGGAAGGCCGGAACCAGGATGATGCCGTTGCCCCAGTTGATCTCGTCGCCGAACCGGCGCGTGTAGCCCCAGTCGTGGACGGGAGTCTTCAGGGCGACGTTGCCGAACATGTACGAGTCGGCGATCGACTGACCCTCCACAAGGTGGTGCTGGGTCGTGCGCATGTACGCGTCGAACTCGAAGAACCGGTGGAAGCCGTCCATCGGCATCGTGTAGTCCGCCGGGTACGACTGCTTCTCACGACCAGGGCAGTCGGTGAACGTCGAGAAGATCTGCGAGGCCATCGAGTAGTACGCCATCTTGTTGATGCGGTTGATGCGCTCGTTCGACGAGTCGAAGGTCCCGACGTCCGGCGTCGCCGCCATGAGGCGGATGCCGGTGATGATGTCCGCCGACGGCTCGTAGCCGGCCGGAAGACCCTCGATCTGCACCCACTGCATGCCGAAGTAGTTGAACATCGGCGTGCGCGACTCGCCACCGTCGAGCCCGGCGGTGATGTAGGAGTTGAACAGGTCGCGTCCTCGTCCACCCGGGCCGAGCGAGCCCTGGTTCACCGTGCCATCCTCGTTGAGGCTCTCCGCCGGCTTGACCTTCACGATCGTGCCCTCGGGCAGTTCGGGGAGATCCAGCTGCGCGAACCCGGCGAAGTTCTGACCGAAGTCGAAGACCCACACGCCGTCGGCGGGGTTGGTGATCGACTGCGGCGTGAACCGCTCGGCCTCGTAGATGCCCTCGCCTTCGCGCGCGATCAGCTTGGTCGCGAGGTTCGGCGGCGGCGCGATGCCGGCCGAGGTCCAGTTGACGCTCGATCCGTCGCGGCGCTCGGCGGCGTCGGTCAGGTCGGCGCCCGGCTCGTTCCAGCCCACCTGCTCGCGGCGGGCGTCGTAGTCCTCACCGGAGTACCAAGCGTCGGTGACCAGCGCGCTCGACGCTGCGCGCCACGAGCGGTCGGTCACGATGACGTCGCTCGAGCCGTCGGTGTACGTCACCTCGAGGCGGCCGATCATCCGCGGCGTCACGGCCGCGCCCGCGCTGGGGTCGGTCTCGGCGATGTTGTTGCCCGATGCGGTCACGAGCGCGCCCTCGGGGTGCGCCGCGTCCAGACCAGGCTCGAACGAGATGCCCGTCCCGTCCACGCCGGGGTCTCCGATCTCGGTGATCACCCGCAGCTCGAGGTCGTCCCCGCCGTCGCCGGTGTCGATGTTGATCGTTCCGCCGACGTGGTAGTTCGAGGTGCTCGAGAGCTTGACGTTGGTGGCGCCGGCCTCGACCGGGGCCACGAGCTCGCCGCTGCCCTTGATCTGGCTCTGCCACCATGCGTACGGCGACGTCCGGCCGACCTCTTCGTTGTGGATCGAACGGCGCACGTACGCCGTGCCGTTGCCGAGCTCCACGCCGAGCGCGTTCTCACCCTCGACCAGCTCCGACGTGATGTCGTACGCGCGGTACTCGGTGGACAGCTGGTAGTTCGTGTTGCCGGGAGCGAGGTGCTCCTCGGTGATGCTCTGCCCGTTCACCGTGGCGTAGTGCAGACCCGCACCCGACACGAAGAAGGTGGCCTTGTCGACCTCCTTGCCCGGCGCGAGCTCGAACTGGCGCGCGAACATCGGCAGTGGGTCGGACTCTGTCCGGCCCGCCTGCTCGATCCACTGCGCGTCGCCCCAGTCGTCCTGAAGCAGCAGGCCCACCGTGAAGGTCGACGGGTCGCTCCACTCCGAGGGGTTGCCCAGGGCGTCCCACACGCGCACGCGCCACGCGACGGTGTCGCGCGACTCGAGCGCCTCGGCGCCGCCGTAGACCACGTTGAGCTGCTGCGAGGACTCGACCTTGCCGGTGTCCCACAGCAGATCGCCGGACTCGAGCGCGGCCACAGTAGCGGCCGCCTCGATCTCGTAGCCGGTCTGCGCGTCGAGCGCGCACGTGCCGCGCACCGAGCCGTCGAAGCACGGGTTGCCCGGCTCCTCCTCGGCCGACATCGACCAGCCGAACAGCGGTCGGGAGCTGCCGAGGTCGATCGGCTGATCCTCGCGGCCGTTGACGCTGAGGCCGCCGACGTCGACGGTGAAGCGCTCGGCCGGCGGAGCCGCCGACGCGGCGGTCGCCCCGAGCGGTGCGGCGAGGGCGACGACACCCGTCGTGACGAGCGTCGCCTTGAGCAGATTCCTCATCGTGAGATCACCGCCTCTCGAGATGGTCGGCACGCTCTGAGACGTCGCATCGGGGACGCGACTGCCGGGCATGTCAGATTCATGTCTCGCACTCCTTCGTGGATTGATCGGCTGATCCCTGAACTGCTCTGAATCTGAATTGAATGGATTCAGAACACCTCGGGGATCACCCTGACGAACGGCTGGGAATTAGTCAAGAATTTTCTATGTGAACGCAAGCGAGCCGAGCCGCTTGTGTCGATGTTCCCCGCCAGCGGCAGAAGAAGTCCGCTTTTCGATATATACCTCTCGATGATCTGGATTGAACGCTTGTTCAGCCAGCTTTGAACACTCAATATGGCTGCGCCTCCTACAACGAGCGAAAGCCCCCCTGATCGCGCGTTTCCCGCACCACGCACACCCCGGTGCAGCGGGCGTGTCGCAGATCAGCGCTTGCGCACCCGACCCGCTCCGTGGCACCCTGGTGGAAAGCGTTTACCCGCTACGACTTCCGGCTCCGCCGCGACGGTGACGTCCGGCGAACCTCGACAGAGAGAAGGACCTCATGACCGACACGACCCTCGCCTCGGCGCCGGCCGAGGCGGACACCCCGCAGGTCCGCGAGATCGGCATCATCATGAACGGCGTCTCGGGCCGCATGGGATACCGCCAGCACCTGGTGCGGTCGATCCTCGCGATCCGCGACCAGGGTGGCATCGAGCTCGCCGACGGCTCGAAGGTGACGGTCAAGCCGCTGCTGGTGGGACGCAGCGCCCCCAAGCTCGCCGAGATCGCCTCGACGCACGGCATCGAGGACTACACCACCGATCTCGACGCCGCCCTCGCCGATCCGCGCTGGGAGATCTACGCCGACTTCCTGGTCACCAAGGCCCGCGCGACGGCCCTGCGCAAGGCGATCGCGGCCGGCAAGACGATCTACACCGAGAAGCCCACCGCCGAGACCGTCGACGAGGCCGTCGAGCTGGCCAAGCTCGCCCAGGCCGCGGGCGTGAAGACCGGCGTGGTCCACGACAAGCTCTACCTGCCGGGCCTGCAGAAGCTCAAGCGCCTCATCGACTCGGGCTTCTTCGGCCGCATCCTGTCGGTGCGCGGCGAGTTCGGCTACTGGGTCTTCGAGGGCGATTGGCAGCCCGCCCAGCGCCCCAGCTGGAACTACCGCGCCGAGGACGGCGGCGGGATCATCGTCGACATGTTCCCGCACTGGAACTACGTGATGGAGAACCTCTTCGGCGACGTCAAGAGCGTCTACGCGCAGGCCGCCACCCACATCCCCACCCGCTGGGACGAGAAGGGCGAGCCCTACACCGCCACCGCCGAGGACGCCGCGTACGGCATCTTCGAGCTCGACGGCGGCATCGTCGCCCAGATCAACTCGTCGTGGACCGTGCGTGTCAATCGCGACGAGCTCGTCGAGTTCCACGTCGACGGGACGCACGGCTCGGCCGTCGTGGGTCTGTTCGGCGCCAAGATCCAGCACCGCAATGCCACCCCCAAGCCGGTGTGGAACCCCGACCTCGCCGACGACCACGACTACGACGCCGACTGGGCTGCCGTCCCCACCAACGACGTGTTCCAGAACGGCTTCCGCCAGCAGTGGGAGGAGTTCCTCGAGTCGTACGTGCTGGGCACCGAGTACGAGTTCGACCTGCTCTCGGGCGCGCGCGGCGTGCTGCTGGCCGAGGCCGGCCTGCAGTCCGACCGCGAGGGCCGCAAGGTCGAGCTGCCCGCACTGTCCCTGGACTGACGACGATGAGCCACCTCACGCTGCTGTCAGCCGAGGGGGCGACCGCACGGGTCGCCCTCGCCGACGCCCCCGGGTACACGAAGCCGCAAGGCCCCCTGCGCAGTCGCGTCGCGTACGCGGCTGCGCACGTGGTCCCGAAGATCCACGCCGACAACACCCCCGGGCAGCCCGCCGAGGTCGACTGGGATGCGACCCTCGACTTCCGTCGCGCGGTGTACTCGTGGGGCCTCGGCGTCGCCGACGCCATGGACACGGCCCAGCGGAACATGGGTCTTGATGCCGCGGCCACGCGCGACCTCATCGCGCGCTCGGCCCAGGTCGCCCGCGAAGAGGGCGGATCGGTGGTCGTCGGGGTCAACACCGACCACGTCGACGACGAGCACATCTCGCTCGACCAGGTCATCGACGCCTACAAGCAGCAGCTGCACTTCACCGAGGAGCAGGGTGCGGGACCGGTCCTGATGGCATCCCGTCATCTGGCCCGCGTCGCGGCATCCGCCGACGACTACCGGCACGTGTACCGCGAGGTGCTGCAGTCCGCGACGGTCCCGGTCGTCCTCCACTGGCTCGGCACGGCGTTCGACCCGGTGCTCGCGGGCTACTTCGGCGCCGACGACTGGCAGACGGCATCCGAGGTCCTGCTCGACATCATCGGCGAGAACGCCGACAGGATCGCGGGCGTGAAGATGAGCCTGCTGGATGCGGCATCCGAGGTCTCGGTGCGCGAGCGCCTGCCCGAGGGCGTGCGCATGTTCACCGGCGACGACTTCAACTACGTCGGCCTCATCGGCGGGCAGGACGTGCCGCAGGCGCGCCAGCCCGAGCGCAGCCCCGACAGCCCGCGTCAGCACTCCGACGCGCTGCTGGGCGCCTTCGCGGCGATCACGCCGGTCGCGTCTGCGGCGATCCAGGCGCTCGATGCCGACGACCCCGACCGCTACTTCGAGATCCTGGACCCCACCGAGGAGCTCAGCCGCCAGATCTTCGCCGCGCCGACGTTCTACTACAAGACCGGCGTCGCGTTCCTGTCGTGGCTGAACGGCCACCAGCGCGCCTTCCAGATGGTCGGAGGCCTGCACTCGGCCCGCTCGCTGCCCCACCTGTCCCGCATCGTCGAACTCGCCAACGCCTCGGGCGCCCTCGAGAACCCCGAACTCGCGGCCATCCGCTGGCACGGCATGCTGCGCCTGAACGGCATCGACGTCCCCGGGGTCATCGCATGAGCGAGCGCCCGGCTCCCCCAGCATCCGCGTCCCACTTCTGGCCGCTCGCGCCCGCGCCGGGCGGCCAGAAGTGGGACACCCTCAGCGCCACCACCGGCGGGGCCCGCCGATGACCGCCGCCACCGCACCCGCCGCACCCGCCGCACCCGCCGCTTCCTGCATGTCCCACTTTTGGCCGGCTGCGGCGCCGGTGAGCGGCCAGAAGTGGGACATGAATCACCGAGGAGAGCGATGAGCACCCCCGACCCGCGTCTGTCCATCAACCAGGGCACCGTCAAGCACGCGAGCCTCGCCGAGGCGCTGCGCGCGACCGCGGATGCCGGCGTGCAGGCGATCGGCCTGTGGCGCGAGCCCGTGCAGGAGGTCGGCCTCGCCACGGCGGCGACGATGCTCGCCGACTCGGGGCTGCGCTTCTCGACGCACTGCCGCTCGGGCTTCTTCACGATGCCCGAGGGCCCCGCGCGCCGCGCGTCGATCGACGACAACAGGCTGGCGATCGACGAGGCGGCCACGCTCGCCGACGCCGGCGCCGCGGGCTCGTTCCCGGTGCTGGTGCTCGTCGCCGGGGGTCTCCCCGACGGCTCGCGCGACCTGATCGGCGCGCGCGAGCGCGTGCGCGACGCGATCGGCGAGCTGGCCCCGTACGCGAAGGCGGCGGGCGTGCAGCTGGCCATCGAGCCGCTGCATCCGATGTACGCGTCCGACCGCTGCATCGTGTCCACACTCGGCCAGGCCCTCGACATCGCCGCCGACTTCGAGCCCGAGGTCGTGGGCGTCACCGTCGACACCTTCCACATCTGGTGGGATCCGGATGTCCTCGCCTCGATCGCGCGCGCCGGCAACGAGGGCCGCATCGCGACGTATCAGGTGTGCGACTGGAAGACCCCGCTCGCCGCGGACGTGCTGCTCAGCCGCCATTACCCCGGCGACGGCGTGATCGACTTCGCGTCCCTCACGCGGGCGGTCGAGGCCACCGGCTACGACCGCGACATCGAGGTCGAGATCTTCAACGCCGACATCTGGTCGCGCGGCGTCGACACCATCGTGCGCGAGACCGCGGCCGGCTTCGGCGCGGCGGTCTCGCCGTACCTGCGCGCCGCCGTCTCGGGCTGACCGGGCGGCGCGGCGACGCGGGTCGGTTCCGGACACGGGGGTGATGCGCGGGACCGGCCCGCCCCCGCGCGGCCGCGATCGGCGATCGGGCGTGGCGCGCGTCCTATTCCGGACACGGGGTTGTGCGCGGGACCGGCCCGCCCCCGCGCGGCCGCGATCAGCGTTCGGGCACGGCGCGCCTCCCACCGGGCACCGCGCCGCCCGGTGGGACGCGGCCTCGGATCGTCGCCGCGAAACCGACACCGCGAGCGTCCGTGACGCGGGAAGAAAGCGCTTGCTGCGGTCGCGCGGTTCGCGCGCCAAGAGCCTAGACTCAAGGCTGTGAGCGAGTCCGCGACACCGACCCGAGGCGCGGCGACACTGCACGATGTCGCACGCGAGGCCGGCGTGTCGCTGGCGACCGCATCCCGCGTGCTCAACGGCTCGACCCGCAAGGTCGCCGACAGCTACCGCGAGCGCGTCGAGGCCGCGGCCGAGAAGCTCGGCTACACCGCCAACCTGTCCGCGCAGGCGACGGCCCGCGGCACCGCTGCTATCGTCGCGCTGCTGGTCGCCGACATCGCCGACCCGTACTTCGCCCAGCTCGCGTCCGGGGTGGCGCGCGGCGCCGACGAGGCCGGCATGGTCGTGACCATCGCGATCACAGAGCGCGACCCGCAGCGCGAGGCCCGTCTCGTCCGGGCCCTCCGCGGTCAGCGCCCGCGCGGCCTGATCCTGGCCGCCTCGCGCACCGACGGCCCCGAAGCGGCCGTGCTCGAGCCCGAACTGGACGCCTTCTCGGCGATGGGCGGGCGCGTGGTCGCCCTGGGACCGGTCGCGGGCGACATCCGCTCGGTCATCGTCGACAACCGCACCGGCTCGCGCGCGCTCGGCCGGCACCTGACCACGCTGGGCTACCGCGATGCGATCATCGTCGGCGCCCGCGAAGGCGTGCACACCTCGGACGACCGCATCGCCGGGTTCAGCGAGGGCTTCGGTGAGGGCGGCGGAAACGTGCGTCAGATCGTCCGCGCGGGCTTCACGCGCGATGCGGGCTACGAGGCGACTCGGCAGCTGCTGACCGAGCGCGATGTCCCCGCCGGAACGCTCATCTTCGGGATCAGCGACGTCGTGGCGATCGGCATCATGTCGGCGATCCGCGAAGCCGGCCGTTTCGTCGGCGCGGACATCGCCGTCGCGGGCTTCGACGACATCGCCACCGGCCGCGACATCCGCCCCGGCCTGACGACGGTGCACGTCCCGCTCGAGGAGGTCGGCTACCGGGCCCTTCGCGCCGTACTCGACGAGGACTGGGATGCCTCGCAGCCCCCGCTCGCCCTCGACGTGGTCGTCCGCGGCAGCACTCCCGTGCGGGCCTGACCGGCTGAGGAAGCGCTTCCTGGCGGCTATGCTGGCCGCGGAAGACGAGGAGACACGGATGCCGCGGCCACCCAAGGGCGTGACGATCAACGACGTCGCCGCGCGCGCCGGCGTGTCGCTGTCGACGGTCTCCCGTGCCCTCAACGGCAACCCGACGGTAGACCCCACCCTGGTCGCACGCGTCCGCGAGGCTGCCGCCGAGCTCCGCTACACCGCAAGCCCGGTCGCACGCAGTCTGGTGCTCGGCCGTACCCAGACGATCGCGGTCGTGGTCCCCGACCTCGGCAACCCGACCTTCCAGGCGATCCTGCGCGGGCTCAGCCGCGCCGCCGCGGCGGACGGCTACCATGTCCTCGTCGCGGACTCAGCGGAGTCTGTGGACGAGGAGCGCGCGCTCGCCCAGACCACCCGACGTCGCACCGACGGCGTCATCCTGTGTGCCCCGCGCCTGCCCCAGGCCGAACTCGACGCGTTCGTCGGCGGGCTGAACCCCGTCGTGCTGGTCAATCGCTCGTCCGATGCGATCCCCGCGGTCCGGGCCGACTACCGGACCGCGCTCGGCGACGAGCTCGATCTGCTCTACGGACTCGGGCACCGTCAGGTCGTGTTCCTCGCCGGCATCGCCCGCAGCGTCGCGAACACGTCGCGCCTGGAGGCGATCGACGCGTTCCGGCGGGAACACCCCGACATGCGCGTGGACACGCTGCCGTGCGGCGTCGACTTCGACAGCGGCGCCGCTGCCGCGCCGGCGGTCCTGGCGTCCGGCGCGACGGCCGCGCTGGCCTTCAACGACCTCGTCGCGATGGGGCTGTCGAGCGCCGCGCAGGCCGCCGGTCGCCGCATCCCCGACGAGCTGTCGGTGGTCGGGTTCGACGACATCCCCTTCGCCCGGTACACGACCCCGCCGCTCACGACCGCGGCGGTTCCTGCGGCCGAGCTCGGCGCGCAGGCGTGGACGCGCATGCGCGGACTGCTCGACGGCGAAGCGCCCGGCGACGCCCTGTGGCTGCGCCCCGAACTCGTCGTGCGCGGCAGCACCGGCCCGGCGCCGCGCTGACCCGGAGCCTACGCCCGGCACATGGCACGCCGCCCGGTACGCGTTGACCCGGATCCCCGACCCGGCGTTCCGGCACCCGGCGGCTCGCACCCCGCGCCCGGCACACGGCATCCGGCACCCGGCACCCCGCATCCGGCATCGGCATCTGGCATCTGGAACCTGGCACCCGGGCACCCGGGCACCCGGCACACGGCATCCGCCATCCGGCATCCGGCATCCGGCATCCGACACCCGGGCACCCGGCGGTCGCGCGCGACTTGTCCCTGGTCGCCGCAACACACGCCGTGCTAGTGTGAGAAAACGTTTCCTGAAGGAGTGACATGAGCCACCGCCGCTACGCGCTCGTGGGTGCCGGCCACCGCGCCCAGATGTACGTCGACGCCATCCTCGGCCCCTACTCCGACACTGCGAGCCTCGTCGCGATCTGCGAGCCGAACCCCGTGCGCGCGCGGTTCTACGCCGACCTCGTGGCGGCCGCGGGCTCACCGGCGCCCTCCGTCCACGGCCCCGACGACCTCGAGGCGATGATCGCCGACGAGCAGGTCGACCGCGTCATCATCTGCGCCCGCGACGACATGCATGCCGAACTGATCGTCCGCTCGCTCGATGCCGGCGCCGACGTCGTCGTCGAGAAGCCCCTCACGATCGACGGCCCGTCCGCCGCGGCGATCGAGGAGGCGATCGAGCGCACCGGCCGGGAGGTCGTCATCACCTTCAACTACCGGTACTCCCCCCGCAACTCCGCGCTGCGCCAGGTCATCCAGGACGGCACGATCGGCGAGGTCACCAGCATCGACTTCTCGTGGATGCTCGACACCAAGCACGGCGCCGACTACTTCCGCCGCTGGCACCGTGAGAAGAAGAACTCCGGCGGGCTCCTCGTCCACAAGTCCAGCCACCACTTCGACCTCGTCAACTGGTGGATCCGGTCCGCTCCCCGTCGCGTGTTCGCCTCCGGCGGCCTGCGCTTCTACGGTGTCGACAACGCCGCTGCCCGCGGCATCACGGGCCGCCCCGAGCGCGGCACGCACGACGGAGCGGATGCCTTCGAGCTCGACCTGCGCGACGACGCCCGCCTCACAGCGCTGTACCTCGACGCCGAGCAGCACGACGGCTACCGGCGCGACCTCGACGTCTTCAGCGACGGCATCACGATCGAGGACAACCTCGCCCTCGTCGTCGACTACCTCTCGGGCGCCACGCTCAGCTACTCGCTCAACGCCCACGCGCCGTGGGAGGGCTACCGCGTCGCGGTCAACGGCACGGAGGGCCGCGTGGAACTCGACGTCGTCGAGCGCGGCGCCGTCCTGGCCGACGAGGGCCTGCACCCCGTTCTCGACCCGAGCGCGACGGACGCCGGCGCTTCGGGGTCTCTCCGCCCCGAGGGCGAGCGCCTGCTGGTGCAGCGCCACTGGGAGGCCGCGTACGAGGTCGAGATCCCCAACCTCGCCGGCGGCCACGGCGGCGGCGACCAGCTGCTGCTGCGCGACGTGTTCGAGGGGCCGGGCGAGGATCCGCTCGCGCGCCCCGCCGACTGGCGCGACGGTGTCCGCGCGATCGCGGTCGGCATCGCCGGCAACCGCTCGCTGGCGACCGGGCTCCCGGTCGAGACCGCCGACCTCGGCATCCGCTTCCTCGCCGAGGACGCCGCGGCGAAGGCGCGCGCGTGAGCCGCATCGCCGTCACCGGCGGGGCGGGGCGCCTCGGCCGCAGCCTCGTCGCGGGGCTCGCCGCCGTCGGCCACGAGCTCGTCTCGCTCGACCGGACGGTCTCGGACGCCCCTGAGCTGGCCGACATCGCGCAGGTCGCCGTCGACCTGACCGACGCGGATGCCGCCGCGCGCGCCGTGTCCGACGCGCGCGCCGACGCCCTCGTCCACCTCGCCGCGATCGCGGTTCCGTTCAGCGCGCCCGAGGACGTGATCCTGCGCACCAACGCCGCGCTCGCCCTCAACACGGTGGGCGCGGGCGTCGCGGCCGGCATCCCGAAGATCGTCACCGCCTCGAGCCCCACGGTCCTCGGCTACGGCGCACCGACGGGCTGGCTGCCCGACCGCTTCCCCCTCGACGAGCAGACGCCGCCGAAGCCATGGAACGCGTACGCGCTGTCGAAGCACCTCGCCGAACAGACGATCGCGATGTTCGCGCGGCAGACCGGCGACGCGACGCGGTTCGCCGCGTTCCGCCCGTGCTACGTCATCGCCCCCGAGGAATGGGCCGGGGCCCCCACGCAGCAGGGACACACGGTGCTCGAGCGCCTCGCCGACCCCGCGCTGTCGGCGCCGGCGCTGTTCAACTACGTCGACGCACGCGACGTCGCGGGATTCATCGACACACTGCTCGAGGCCCTGCCCGAGATCCCGAACGCCGAGACGTTCTTCGTCGGCGCCGACGACGCGCTCGCACGCGAGCCGCTCGCCGACCTCATGCCGCGCTTCATCCCCGGCAGCGACGACATCGCGTCCGTTCTCACCGGGACGGCCCCGGCGTTCTCGAACGCGAAGGCCCGGCGCATGCTCGGCTGGCGGCCGAGCCGCACGTGGCGCGGCGAACTCGGGGAGTTGGGGACCGACCCCGCCCCCGCCATCACGACCCGAAAGGACGTCCCGGCGTGAACTTCGACGGCATCCTCTTCTTCCCGGTGACGCCTTTCGACGCCGCCGGCCGCGTCGACCTCGACCTGCTGGGCACCCACGTCGAGACGTCGCTGGCCCATGCACCCGGAGGCATATTCCCCGCGTGCGGCACGGGAGAATTCCACGCGCTGTCGGCGGCGGAGGTCGCCCAGGTCGTGAGCGCCGCGACCGAGACCGTCGCCGGGCGCATCCCGGTCGTCGCCGGCACCGGCGGCCCGCTCGGCCAGGCGATCGAGCTGGCGCGCGCCGCGGCGGATGCCGGCGCCGACGCCCTGCTGGTCCTCCCGCCCTACCTCGTGGGCGGACCCCAGCGCGGGCTCGTCGCGTACATCGAGGCCGTGGCGGCGGCATCCCCCCTGCCCGTGGTCGTCTACCACCGCGCCAACGCGCAGTACTCGGTCGAGTCGATGCGGCGCCTGGCGCGCAATCCGAAGGTCGTCGGCTTCAAGGATGGCACCGGCGACCTCGCTGTCGCGCAGCAGATCGTGCGCGCGGTCGCCGCCGAGGGGCGCGACGACTTCGCGTTCTTCAACGGCCTGCTCACCGCCGAGCTGTCGCAGGCAGCCTACCGCGGCATCGGCATGCCGCTGTACTCGTCGGCGGCCTTCGCGATGATCCCCGAGGTCGCGGCCGCGTACTACCGCGCGTACGTCGACGGCGACGAGGAGCGCCGCACAGCGCTGCTCGACGGCTTCTACACGCCGCTCGTCGCCCTGCGCGACGAGACGCCGGGCTTCGGGGTGTCGCTCATCAAAGCGGGTCTGCGCCTGTCGGGTCTTCCCGTGGGGTCGGTGCGGGCCCCGCTGATCGACCCGTCCCCCGAGCAGGAGGCGAAGCTGACCGGCATCCTCGAGGCCGGGCGGGCGCTGCTGTGACGACGATCGCCGCGTTCGACACGCGCCTCATCCGGGTCCCGCTGACGCGGCCGTGGGGGGCCGACGTCACGTCGGTCGGCGTGATCGCGACGCATGTCGTGCGCTCGGACGGCGCCGAGGGCTGGGGCTTCTCGTGGACGCCGCAGATCGGCGCCGAGTCCGTCCATGCGCTGCTCGCGCACGACATCACGGCCTTCGCCGTGGGGCGTCCGGCAGACCCCGAGACCCTGTGGCAGCCGGCGTGGCAGCACCTGCACGAGGCGGGCGGCGGGGGCATCACGACGATCGCGCTGGCCGGGCTCGACCTGGCGCTGTGGGATGCCGAGGCCCGCGCGCGGGATGTCGCGGTCTCGGAGCTGCTCGGCCGCCGCCGCACGTCGGTGGCCGCCTACGGCTCGGGCGTGAACCTGCACTACACGCTCGACGAGCTGGTGGCCCAGATACGGCGGTGGGTCGACGCCGGGTTCGACGCCGTCAAGATCAAGGTCGGCAAGCCCGACCTCGCCGAGGACCTCGATCGCGTCGCCGCGGTGCGCGAGGTGCTCGGCCCAGACCGCGCGCTCATGATCGACGCGAACCAGCGATGGGACCTCGATCGCGCCGTCACCTCGGTGCGCGCGCTGCAGGAGTACGCGCCCGCGTGGATCGAGGAGCCGCTGCGCGCCGACGACCTCGCCGGGCACGTCGCGCTCGCCCACCGCATCGACACGCCCATCGCCCTGGGCGAGAACGTGCACACCGCCTACCGGTTCGCTGAGTTCCTGCGCGCCGGCGCGGCGCACGTCGTCCAGCCGAACATCGTGCGCGTCGGCGGCATCACGCCGTTCCGCCGCATCGCGCAGGTGGCGGTCGATCACGGCGCGACGCTGCATCCGCACCTGCTGCCCGAGCTCTCGGGCCAGCTCGCGCTGACCCTGCCGGTCGCCGCGGGCGCCGGCGAGCCCATGGCCGAGGATGTCGAGGACGCCGGGTTCGGCGCGCTCGGCGCCCTCGACGACGCCTCGCCCATCGCGATCGCCGACGGCCGCCTCACCGAGCGGCCCCACGTCGGCCTCGGCATCCGCTTCTCCTGACCCCCTCCTCCCCCACACCCACAGTCATGACGTCACCGCGATACAGCACCGGTTCGGCACCGGTTCAGGTGCTGTCCCACGGTGACGACAAGAAAGGGACCGCAGACATGACGACCAGTCAGCAGCAGATCCAGCAGTTCGCCGAGGCCGCAGAGGCGGCGGCGCCCGTTTGGCGGGCGGCGAGCGCCGGCATGCGCGCGGCGTGGCTGCGCGCCGCGGCCGACACGCTCGACGCGCACGTCGACGAGCTCGTCGCGATCGCCGACGAGGAGACGCGCCTGGGCCCCGTCCGCCTGCGCGGCGAGGTCGCCCGCACGACCGGGCAGCTTCGCCTGTTCGCCGCGGTCGTCGAGGAGGGCTCGTACCTCGAGCTCACCGTCGACGATGCGGATACCTCGGCCACACCGCCGCGTCCGGAGCTTCGCCGCATGCTCACCGGCGTCGGGCCGGTCGCGGTGTTCTCGGCATCGAACTTCCCGTTCGCGTTCTCGGTCGCCGGCGGCGACACCGCGTCGGCGCTGGCGGCCGGCAACCCGGTGATCGTCAAGGCCCACTCGGGTCATCCGCGACTGTCCGAGCGCACGGCGCAGCTGGTGTCCGAGGCGCTCGTCGGCGCCGGCGCCCCCGAGGGCTCGTTCGCGTTGGTCGCCGGACGCGAGGCCGGCAACGCGCTCGTGCAGCATCCGCTCGTCCAGGCCGCCGGGTTCACCGGCTCGGTCGCCGGCGGGCGCGCGCTGTTCGACCTGGCGTCCGGCCGTCCCGACCCGATCCCGTTCTACGGCGAGCTCGGGTCGGTGAACCCCGTCGTCATCACGCCGGCCGCGCTGGCAGCGCGCGGCGACGCCCTCGCGCAGGGCCTCGTCGGGTCGTTCACGCTCGGCGTCGGGCAGTTCTGCACGAAGCCGGGCGTCGTGTTCGTCCCGCGCGGGGCCGGGTTCGAGGACCTCGTTGCCGCCCACGTCACGGACGCCGCCGGCGGGCCTCTGCTCACCGACCGCATCACGGACGCGTTCCCGGTCGGCATCGGGCATCTCGAGGCCGACCCGTCCGTCGAGGTCCTCGGCTATGGGGCGCCCGCGGCCGAGGGCTCGGCCCGGCCGGTCGTCTTGACGACGGATGCCCCGGCGGTGGCGCAGCGCCCCGGCACGCTGCTCGAGGAGTGCTTCGGCCCGGTCACGCTGCTGGTGCGCTACGACGACCAGGCCGATCTGCTCACGGCGCTGCGCGCCGTCCCTGGTTCGCTGACGGCGACCCTGCACTCCGAGGATTCGGACGATGTCGCCGACGTGCTGGCCGTCCTCGAGCGCCGCGCCGGACGCGTGCTGTTCGCCGGCTGGCCGACCGGCGTGGCCGTCACATGGTCGCAGCACCACGGCGGACCCTGGCCGGCCACGACGTCGCTGCACACGTCCGTCGGCGCGACGGCGATCCGCCGGTTCCTGCGCCCCGTCGTGTTCCAGGACGCCCCCGAGCGTCTGCTCCCCGACGTGCTGTGCGACGCCGCCCTCGAGACGCTCCCCCACCGCCGCAACGGCGTGTTGCGGGTGCCGTAGCCCGGCGCCGCCGCCTTCGGCCTAGGGGCTTCGGCCTTGCCGCCTTCGGCCTAGGGTCTTCGGCCTGGGGGTCTTCGGCCTGGGGGCCGTGTCCCACTTCTGGCCGTCCGGCGGGGGCGCAGGCGACCAGAAACGGGACATACCAGCAGCACTCAGGCAGTCACCGGGTGCCGCTGCTACTTCATGTCCCACTTCTGGCCGCCCGGCGGGGCGGCAGGCGACCAAGAGTGGGACATGGATGCCTGACGCGGCCGCTACGAGAGGGCTGGATCAGCCGTGGGCCGGCTGACCCCAACTACCGCCCGGCGGGATCAGCGGCGGGTGCGGCGCGCCAGCGCGGCGCCGGCCTCGCGCAGCCAACGGGCGGGATCGGCCATCGCCTCGGCGGGCGAACCGGCGAGTTCGGTGAGAGAGACGGATGCGGCGAACGCCGAGATGTCGGCATCCGGCGCGATGCGTCCGGCGACGAGCGCGACCGGAACATCCGCGCCGGCGGCGAGGGCCGCGACGTGCGCGGGCACCTTCCCGGCGGCTGATTGGCCGTCGTATGAGCCCTCGCCGGTGACGACCAGCACGGCGCCGGCGACGGCGTCCCGCAGACCGATCAGCTCGGCCACCGCCGTCGACCCGGGCACAAGCCGCGCTCCCCACGCCAGCAGGCCGAAGCCGGTACCGCCGGCCGCGCCGGCGCCGGGAGCAGAGGGGTCTGCCGGGAGCAGCGCGGCATAGGACCGCAGCGACTCATCCAGCGCGCGGACGTCGTCGCGCGTCGCGCCCTTCTGCGGGCCGAAGACGGCTGCGGCGCCGCGCTCACCCAGCAGAGGATTCGTCACGTCGCTGAGCACCTGGACCCCCGCGGGCGGCAGCGCGGCCAGCCCGGCGAGGTCAGCGGTGGCGATGTCGCCGATTCCGCGCCCGCCGGGTGCCACGGGAGCGCCCGCGGCGTCGAAGAGCCTCGCCCCGAGAGCGGTCAGCATCCCCGCGCCGCCGTCTGTCGACGCGCTCGAGCCGATGCCGAGCACGAGGCGGCTCACGCCGTGCGCGAGCGCCGCGGCGATCGTCTGGCCGAACCCCGTCGTGTCGGCGTCGAGCGGACGCAGCCGCGGGGGTGTGCCGAGCAGCTCGATGCCGCTGGTCGAGGCGAGTTCGACCACCGCGGTCCCGCGCGACGCCTCGGGCGTCGCCGGCAGCAGCAGCCACGAGGCCTCGACGGGATCGCCGGACGGGCCCGTCACCGTCAGCGGCATCCGGACGGCGCCCGGAACGGCCGCCGCGAACGCGTCGAGCGTGCCCTCGCCGCCGTCGGCCATGGGCAGCACCCGCGGTTCGATGTCGGCATCCGCCGATCGCCATCCGTCGGCGATCGCCGCGGCCGCCGCGGCCGCGGGGATCGATCCCTTGAAGCTGTCGGGGGCGATCACGACCGTCTGGGGCATGGGACCATTGTCGCGGATTCATTGGGAAAGCGCTATCCCTGCTGAATGTGCAGGAATCTCCATGAGCAGTCGCTGGTCCGGCCGCCGGCGCCGTGCGCCCTCCGCGCGCCAGGGCCGAGCGTCGGGGCCGAGCGTCGGGGCCGAGCGTCGGATCCGCCCGCCGGGCCCGCCCACCGGGTCAGCCCACCGGCCCACCGGCGCCGCCCACCGGGTCCACCCAAGGGCCAGCCCGCCAGCGCCGCCCACCGGGTCCACCCAAGGGCCGCCCACCGGGTCAGCCCACCGGGTCAGCCCACCGGGTCAGCCCGCCAGCGCCGCCCGCCGGCGCCGGCCGCCGGGGCCGAGCGCCGTCCGCGCGCTGGGGCCGCCCGCCGTCGCCGGCCGCCGGGTCCGCCCGCCGGGGCCGCCCGCCGGGGCCGAGCGCCGTCCGCGCGCTGGGCTCAGCCCGCCGCCCGGCGGGCCTCCCAGCCGGTGCGGACCATCTGATCGACGGTGTAGCGGTTGGCCCAGTCGAGGTCGCGTGCGGCGAGGTCGCCGGTCGCGACGATACGGTCGGGGTCGCCGGGGCGGCGAGCCGACACCTCGGGCGTGAAGTCGATGCCCGTGACGCGCACCATCGCGTCCATGATCTGCCTCACGCTGAGCCCGTTCTGCGAGCCCAGGTTGTAGGCGGCTTCGATCGGGTCGCCGGCCTCGAGGCGCTGCGCGGCGACCACGTGGGCGGCCGCGATGTCGGCGACGTGGACGTAGTCGCGCATGTTCGTGCCGTCGGGGGTGTCGTAGTCGTCGCCGAAGATCTTCGGCGTACGGCCATCGATGAGTGCCTCGAACACGAGCGGGAAGAGGTTGTGAGGGCTGGTGTCGTAGACCGTCGGGTCGCCGGAGCCGACGACGTTGAAGTAGCGCAGCGACGTGTGGCGCAGCGGTGCGGCGGACTCGGCGGTCGCGACAGCCTGGTCGCGGATCAGCCACTCGCCGATGAGCTTGGACTCGCCGTACGGAGAAGCGGGACGCTTCGGCAGGTCCTCGGTGACGAGAGGCACGTCGGGCGTGCCGTACACGGCCGCGGACGAGGAGAAGACGATGTTCGCGACACCGGCCACCTCCATCGCCTCGAGCACGACGCGGGTGCCCTCGACGTTCTGCGCGTACGTGTGAAGCGGGCGCTTCACCGAGACGCCGGCGTACTTGTAGCCGGCGACGTGGATCACTCCGGTGACGCCGTGCTCCGTGAGGGCCTGCTCCACCAGGGAGCGATCGAGGATGGAGCCGCGCACGAACGGGACGCCCGCGGGCACGAAGTCCTCGTGGCCGCTCGAGAGGTCGTCCAGCACGACGGGCGAGAGCCCGGCGGCCGAGAGTGCGCGGACGATGTGGGCGCCGATGTAGCCGGCGCCTCCGGTCACGAGCCAGGACATGGAACTCCTCGGGGGTGGAACGGTTCGGATCAATTGTCGCGGATGTGAGGCCGCGCGTCTTGGTCAGTGCGGAGCGGCCGTGCTCGACCGCTCGATCAGTTGCGTGGGCACGATCACGGTGCCGCGCGCGGCGCCGTTCTCGAGGCCGTCGACCAGTGCGGCGAACGCCCGCTCACCGAGCGCCGGGAAGTCCTGGCGCAGCGTGGTCAGCGGCGGCCGGTAGTCCGCGGCGTCCGCGACGTCGTCGAACCCGACGACGCTCACGGCGCCGGGCACGTCGCGGCCGCCCTCGGCAAGGGCGCGCAGGACGCCCAGCGCCATCTGGTCGTTGGCGACGAAGACCGCCGTGGCCTCCGCAGGCAGCAGAGTCCCCAGCGCGTATCCGGATGACGAGGACCAGTCGCCGCGAAGCGGCTCGGGAACCGGCGCGCCGGCGCCCGCCAGCGCCTCGCGCCAGCCGCGCTCGCGCTCCGCCGCGGCGAACGAGGTCACCGGCCCCGAGATGTGGTGGACGGTGCGATGCCCGAGGCCGAGCAGATGCTCGACCGCCCGGCGTGCGCCGCCGGCGTGGTCGGACTGGACGATCGTGAAGCGCTCATCGGCTTCGGCATCCACCACGACCAGATGGAGCCCCGCCGGCGACGCCGATCCGGCGGCGAGCGCGGTCGCCTCGTTGAGCACCACCGCACCGTCCGCGCCCTGGTCGCGCAGCTGCTCGAACGCCGCGGCGAGCGCGTCGGATCCGGATGCCGTCACCACGGCCACCGCGTAGCCGCGGGCGGTCGCCGCGTCGACGACCGCCTGCAGCATCCGGAAGTTCCCGACCGTCGCGAGCGTCGAGGCGACCAAGCCGATCGTGTGCGACCGGCCGGTGCGCAGCGCCCGTGCGGCGCGGTGCGGGCGGTAGCCGAGCTCAGCCATCGCCGCCTCGACGCGCTCCCGCGTGGCCGGGTCGACGTTGGGGCTCGCGTTGACGACGCGCGACACGGTCTGACCCGATACCCCCGCCGCCGCAGCGACATCCGCCATCGACACTCGTCGTCCCGGCATCCGAATCCCCTCTTCCGGCCGCGCCCGGTCCACCCGTGCAGAACTCCACGGATCCGGACATGTTGACGTTACCATGCCTCATAGGTTACCGTGTTTACGTGAACATGATGGAGTTCCAGACACCCGAGACCCTCGGCGCGGGCGTCGTCAAGCGCGCCACGCGCCTCGCCGACGGCCGTGAGCTGATCTACTACGACGACCCGGGCACGACGCTCGGCCCCGAGCGGGGCGTCGACGCCCGCACGCTCGACCCCCGCCCGACGACCGCCACGATGCGGCGCGACGTGCTGACCGGCGACTGGATCTCGGTCGCGGCGGCCCGCCAGAACCGCGCGTTCCTCCCGCCGGCGCACCTGGATCCGCTCGCGCCGCAGACCGAGACCAACCCGTCCGAGATCCCGTCCCGCTACGACGTCGCGGTCTTCGAGAACAAGTCCCCCTCGTTCGGCCCCGCCCTCGCCGAGGCACACGGCGACGCCCCCGCGGCGACCGACGCCCCACGGGATCTCGCCGATCTCGACGCCCCCGGGCTCGGCCGCACCCGCACTTCGGTCGGCCGCTGCGAGGTCGTGTGCTTCAGTCCCGAGCATGCCGGATCCTTCGGAACCCAGTCCCGCACGCGTGCCCGCACCGTCATCGAGGCGTGGGCCGACCGCACCGCCGCACTGTCGGCGCTGCCGGGCGTGCAGCAGGTCTTCCCGTTCGAGAACCGGGGCGAGGCCATCGGGGTCACGCTCCCCCACCCGCACGGCCAGATCTACTCCTACCCGTACATCACGCCGCGCACGACGAGCCTGCTGCGGTCGATCGAGCAGCAGGGCGACGACATGTTCGCCCGCATCCTCGAGTTCGAACGGGCATCCGAGCGGGTGCTCCTCGCCGGCGAGCACTGGACCGCGTTCGTGCCGTTCGCCGCACGCTGGCCGCTCGAGGTCCACGTGCTCCCCCACCGTCACGTGGCCGACTTCACCGAGACGACGGATGCCGAGCGCGACGAGCTCGCGCCGCTCTACCTGCGACTGCTGCGCGGCATCGACGCGCTCTACGACACCCCCACTCCGTACATCGCGGCGTGGCACCAGGCCCCCGTCCACACCGGCCGTGACGCCGTCCGCCTGAACCTCCAGATCACGTCGCCGCGCCGCGCGGCCGACAAGCTGAAGTACCTCGCCGGATCCGAAGCCGCGATGGGCGCGTGGATCGGCGACGTCCCGCCCGAGACGGCCGCCGAGCGCCTGCGCGCCGCCGTCGACTCCATCCCCGAGGTGACCGAATGACCGCTTCCGCCGCCCGCTCCCTGTTCGCGGAGCTCACCGGGGCCGAGCCGACCGGCACGTGGTCGGCTCCGGGACGCGTGAACCTCATCGGCGAGCACACCGACTACAACGACGGGTTCGTTCTGCCGTTCGCGATCCAGCACCGCACCTGGGTCGCCGCCGCTCCGCGCGAGGACGCCGTCATCCGCGTGGCGTCGACCTTCGACGAGGCAGCCGTCGACGTCGCCGTCGCCGAGCTCGACGCGATCTTCCCCCAGCGCCGCGACGAGATCGTCGAGTGGGCGCGCTACCCGCTCGGTGTCGCGTGGGCGGCTCTGGCGGCCGCCGGCCGCGACGCCGCGGACGTCCCGGGCATCGACCTCACCTTCGCCTCCGACGTCCCGGTCGGTGCTGGCCTGTCATCGTCGGCCGCCATCGAGGGCGCCACGGCCGCCGCGCTCGACGACCTGTGGAGCCTCGACCTCGACCTCGTCGCGCGCGCCCGCGTCGGCCGCACGGCCGAGAACGACGCGGTCGGCGCCCCGACCGGGATCATGGACCAGATGGCGAGCAACCTCGGCCGGCCCGATGCCGCCATCTTCCTCGACTGCCGCTCTCTGGACGCGCAGGTCGTGGACCTCGGGTTCGCCGCCGCGGGCCTCGAACTGCTGGTCATGGACACCGGCGTCAAGCACTCGCACTCGACCGGCGGCTACCGCGAGCGCCGCGAGGCGTGCGAGCGGGGCGCCGCGATCATGGGGGTCCCGGCCCTGCGCGATGTCGGCGTCGGCGACCTCGACCGTGCACGCGGCCTCATGGACGACGTCACCTTCCGCCGCGTGCGGCACATCGTCACCGAGAACCAGCGCGTGCTCGACACCGTGCGCGTGCTGAAGGAAGAGGGCCCCGGCGCGATCGGCGGGCTCCTCGTGGCGTCGCACGCGTCGATGCGCGACGACTTCGAGATCTCGGTCCCCGAGCTCGACACCGCCGTCGACACAGCCCTGGCCGCCGGTGCGGTCGGCGCCCGGATGACCGGCGGCGGCTTCGGCGGCGCAGCCATCGCGCTCGTGGAGCGCGCGAACGTCGATGCCGTGGCGGATGCCGTGTCCGCCGCGTTCGCAGAGCGGGGCTTCGCCCCACCGACGCAGTTCACGGTGACGCCGTCCGCGGGCGCGCACCGGGACTGATCGCCTCCGACGGCGGGGCGCCGAACGCACCACCCCTGGCGGACGGCGACCGGGCGTCCTAGCGTCGTTCGGGGAGCGCGGCATCCGCCCGCGCACCGGAAGGAGCGAAGGTGGCCCACATCACCGTCGGGACCGAGAACTCGGTCGACGTCGATCTCCACTACACCGACATGGGCTCCGGCCAGCCGGTCGTGCTCATCCACGGCTTCCCGCTGAACGGCGAGAGCTGGGATCGCCAGCAGTCGGCGCTGCTGGAGGCCGGGTTCCGCGTCATCGCCTACGACCGTCGCGGATTCGGGGAGTCCACCAAGACCGCCGGCGGCTACGACGTCGACACGTTCACGGCGGACCTCCACGCCCTCATGGAGGACCTCGACCTGAGCGACGTCGTCCTGGTCGGCTTCTCGATGGGCACCGGTGAGGTCGCCCGGTACCTGTCGCGCTACGGCGACGCACGTGTCGCCAAGGCGGTCTTCCTCGGCTCGGTCGAGCCGTATCTGCTGATCACCGACGACAATCCCGACGGCGCCGGACCGCAGGAGTTCTTCGACGGCCTCGCCCAGGCGCTGCGCGAGGACCGCTACGCGTTCCTGACGCAGTTCTTCCGCGACTTCTACAACCTCGACGAGAACCTCGGGACGCGCATCTCGCCCGAGGCGCTCGCCGCCAGCGTCCAGATCGCGAACCGCGCAGGCAACATCGCGATCGCGACGACGCCGCTGAGCTGGCCGACGGACTACCGAGAGGACATCGCCCAGATCGACGTCCCGACCCTCATCGTCCACGGCACCGCGGACAGCATCCTGCCGATCGACGCGACAGCACGCCGCTTCCGCACGCTCCTGCCGGCGGCGACCTATGTCGAGATCGAAGGAGCGCCGCACGGGATGCTGCGCACGCACGCCGCCGAGGTCAACGAGGCGCTTCTGGCCTTCCTCTTCGGCTGAGCCGCATGCGCCGGCTTCCGCTCCTCGTGCTGGTGGGCGCCGCCGCCGCGGGCGCGGCTCTGCTGGCGTGGGGCGAGTGGGGAGCGTGGCGCGCTTCGCGCGCGGAGTACCCGCCTGCGGCGTCGCCGGGCGAAGGCGGGGAGGACGTCGTCCTCGTGCTCGGCTACCCGCCCCGCGCCGACGGACGGCCGAGCTTCCTGCAGCGGTGGCGGACGCGCATCGCGGCACGATCGGCACCGCCCGGCGCCGTGTTCGTGTTCTCGGGTGCGGCGGTGCACGGCGAACGCGCGGAGGCCGACATCATGGCCGAGTTCGGCGAGCGGCTCGGGCTGCCGGCCGACCGGATCGTGCGTGAGACACGCGCGCGGTCGACGCGCGAGAACATCGTCAACGCGCTCCCCTGGCTGCGCGCCGCCCGCACCATCCGCATCGCCTCGAACACGCATCATGCGCTCCGCGCACGTCGCTACCTGCGCGAGGCGGATCCGGACCTCGTACCGCGGCTGGTCCGCACGCGCGACTTCGTGCCGCTCGAGCTCGGCCCGTTCCGACTCGCCCTGACGTTCTACGACTGGGTGGCCGGGAGCCTCGCGGACGAGCGCGCCCATGATCTGGACAGACCGAATGTTAGTGACTAACATTTTGTGCTGTGAGCAAGACAGAGCGCACCCGTGAAGCGCTGCTGACCGCCGCACTGGAGCTGTTCGCCGAGCGCGGCTACGCCGGCGCGACGACGGCTGCGATCGCCGAGCGCGCGGGCGTCAGCGAGATGACGCTGTTCCGCCACTTCCCCACGAAGGACGCGCTCGTCGTCGACGACCCGTATGACCCGCTGATGGCCGCCGCCGTCGCGGCGCGGCCCGCCGACGAGCCGCCGCTCGCCGCGACGACGCGCGGTGTGCGCGACGCGTGGGAGGCCGTCGCGCCACCCGAGGCCGCGGCGATGCGCGAGCAGCTGCGCATCGTGGCATCCAGCGAGGCGTTGCGCGGCGTCATCGCGCACCGCAGCCACGAGTCCGAGCGGGCGATCGCCGCCGCGCTCCGATCGCGCGGAGCCGACCGCATCGAGGCGGTCGTCGTGGCCGCCGCCGTGATCGCCGGCCTCACCGCCGCGCTGCTGGACTGGGCGACGACCGACGCCGCCGACCCCGGCGAGACGATCGCCCGAGCGCTGCGCACCCTCGACGCCGGCGTCGCCGGCACGCCCGGGGGGCGGACGCCATGACCGGCCTGGAGCTGTGCGGCGCCTCCCGCGTCTTCCGCGGCGGCGCAGGCGTGTTCGACCTCGAGCTGACGGTGGGCGCGGGCGAGATCGTCGCGCTCGTCGGCCTCAACGGCGCCGGCAAGACCACGCTGATGCGACTCGCCCTGGGCATGCTTCGACCCGACGCCGGCGACGTCCGCGTGCTCGGGCATCCGATCGGCCGCGCTCCCGCGGCGGCCTGGGCGCGTGTGGGACACCTCGTCGAGATGCCGCTCACCTACCCCGAACTGACCGCGACACAGAATCTCGAGGCGTCGGCACGACTGCGGGGAGCCGACCCCGCGTGCGTCGCAAAGTCACTCGACCGCTGGCTTCTGCGGGCGTACGCCGACCGCCGCACGCGGCGTCTCTCGCTCGGCAACCGCCAGCGCGTCGGCCTCGCCGCGGCGCTGCAGCACGATCCCGATCTGCTCGTCCTCGACGAGCCCACGAACGCCCTGGACCCGGCCGGCGTGCTGGTGCTGCGCGACGCGCTGATCGAACGGGCGGATGCCGGCGCCGCCGTGCTGGTGAGCAGTCACCATCTCGACGAGGTGTCGCGCATCGCGCACCGGATCGTCGTGATGAACGGCGGACGGCTCATCGGCGAGCTCACACCGGGCGAGCCCGAGCTCGAGCGCGTGTTCTTCGAGCACGTGCGGGCCGACGACGCGCAGCGGACGGTTCGCGGATGAACGCGGCAGTGCGGGTCGAGGCCATGAAGCTCGTCCGCTCGAGGGTCGGGCTGATCGGAAGCGCGGCGATCGTCGCGGGCATCCTCGCACTGTGCGGCGGCATGCTGCTCGCCCTCGCCGCCGGCGACCCGCAGCTCGTGGCGAAGCTCGGCCCCGATGCGAGCCTGACATGGGCGGGACTGTGGAGCACGGCGGCGCAGATCACGTCGGCCGGCGGCCTGCTGGCGTTCGGCGTCGTCGCCGCGTGGCTGTTCGGCCGCGAATTCGGGGACGGCACGATCACCGGCCTGTTCGCCCTGCCGGTCGGCCGAGGCGCGATCGCGGCGGCCAAGCTGATCGTGTTCGCCCTGTGGGCGGCGGCGGTCGGCACCCTCCTCGCCGGCGCCCTCCTCGCGCTCGGCCTGATCGCCGGGTTCGGGGTGCCGGACGCCGCGGCCTGGGCCGGCGCCGGGCGGCAGATCGCCCTCGGCCTGTTCAGCGCGGGACTCGCCGTGCCGGCCGCGTGGGTCGCGACCGCGGCCCGGTCGCTGCTGGGCGGCGTCAGCGTCGCGATCGGGCTGGTCGTGGTCGCCCAGGTGGGGGTGGTCGCGGGGGCGGACGGGTGGATGCCGCTGGCAGCCCCCGCACTGTGGGCGATCTCGGCCGGAGCGGCGGTGTCCGGCGTGCAATTGACGGTGACGCTCGCGTTCGTGGCCCTGTGCGCCGCGGGCACGGTGTGGTGGTGGCATCGCCTGCAGCTCGACCGCTGAGACGACCGCGCGCCAGCCGAGACGAGAAGGTGGCGGCCCCTGCCGAATCCGTCGTCCGGATGCGACCAAGACCGCCACCTCTGTGCATGCGTCGTCTCGCGGCGCGCGCGGCGAGACGACGTGTTCACTCCTGCGGGGCGTTGCCCATCGCGATCAGCTCGTCGATCATCTCCGGGGTGATGCCGGCGCCGTCGGGGCTCATGCCCGACATCATGCCGAGACGGCCGATCGGGAACGAACCCATCATCTCGCTGAAGTCCACGCCCTCGGGCATGATGTTGCCCGCACCGCTCTCGGCCATGCCGCTCATCATCGCGGTCATCGCCTGCTGCACGACAGGTCCGGCCACGGGGTGGGCGAACACCTCGGCGAGCGACGAGTTGCGGGTCAGCGGCAGGGCGACGGCGTCACCGGCGACCTCGACGGCCGCGCTCGCGCGCACGTCGCGGCTCGACGCGGCGACATCGACGGTGTAGGTGCCACCCTCGACCACCCAGGAATCGGTGCGGATGTCCCAGTAGGCCAGATCCTTGCGACGGACCACCAGCGCGATCTCGCGGCTCTCACCGGCGTCGAGCGCGACCGACGCGAACGTCTTCAGCTCGCGCTCGGGCCGCTGGACGTCGCTCACCGGGAGTGACGTGTAGACCTGCACGACCTCGCGGCCGGCGCGCTCACCGGTGTTGGTGACGGTGACGCGCACCTCGAGGTCACCGGACACTGCGACCTCGACGGCGACATCCGAGTACGCGAAGGTCGTGTACGACAGGCCGTGACCGAACGGGAAGGCGACGTCCATGCGGCGCGCGTCGTACCAGCGGTAGCCGACGAACAGCCCCTCGCTGTAGCGCACGTGCGAGAACTCCCCGGGGAAGTCGAGGTAGGCGGGGGTGTCCTCCAGTCGCAGGGGGATCGTCTCGGTGAGCTTGCCCGACGGGCTGACGTCGCCGAACAGCACGTCGGCGGTCGCGCCGCCGCCGGCCTGCCCGAGCAGCCAGCCCTCGAGGATCGCAGGCACGCGGTCGGCGAACGGCAGCGCCACGACGCCGCCGTTCGAGAGCACGACGACCGTGCGG
This sequence comes from Microbacter sp. GSS18, assembly GCA_029319145.1. Lineage (NCBI taxonomy): Bacteria > Pseudomonadati > Bacteroidota > Bacteroidia > Bacteroidales > Porphyromonadaceae > Microbacter > Microbacter sp. GSS18. The sequence continues at coordinate 2,474,963 of CP119753.1, forward strand.
GGGTTCGCCGCGAGGACGGCGTCGAGCAGCTCGAGCTGCTCTGCCGGCAGGTCGATGTCGGTGCGGTCGTAGCCTTCGGACTCGAGGCGCGCGGGAAGGCCCAGGAACACCACGGCGACCTCGGCGGCCGCGGCCGCGGCGACGGCCTCGTCCCGCCACGCGGCCAGCTCGTCCTGCGTGGGCGCCTGCGGCGACAGTGAGAAGCCCTTCGCGTACGTCACGTCGCCGTCGGCAAGAGCGCGGATCTCGTCGAGCGCCGCGTCCAGGCGCGTCGGGTTGATCATCGACGAGCCGGCGCCCTGGTAGCGCGGCTTCTCGGCGAACTCGCCGATCACCGCGAGCCGCGTGCTCGTGGCCAGCGGCAGGAGGTCACCGGCGTTCTTCAGCAGAACGATCGACCGGACCGCGGCCTCGCGGGCGAGCGCATGGTGGGCGTCCACGTCGAGCGGACCCTCGACCGCACCCGCCCCTTCGGTCGCCTTGCGCACGAGGTCGAGCACGCGCCCGGCGGCGACGTCGACGACGGACTCGTCGAGCGAGCCCTCGCGGACCGCGGCGACGATCTGCGCGTCGGTGACGCCGTTCGACGACGGCATCTCGAGGTCCAGCCCGGCAGCGACGCCCGCGACCCGCTCGTTGACGGCGCCCCAGTCCGAGACCACGAGACCCTCGAAGCCCCACTCGTCTCGCAGCACCTTCGTGAGCAGCCATGGGTCCTCCGAGGCGTAGACGCCGTTGATGCGGTTGTACGAGCACATGACCGTCCACGGCTGGGCGTCCTCGACGACGCGCTGGAACCCGCGCAGGTAGATCTCGCGCAGCGGACGCTCGTCGATGTCGGAGCTGGCGCGCATGCGGTCGTGCTCCTGGTTGTTGGCGGCGAAGTGCTTGAGCGACGTGCCGACGCCCTTCGACTGGATGCCCTTCACGAGCGCGGCGCCGATGACGCCCGACACGATGGGGTCCTCCGAGAGGTACTCGAAGTTGCGACCGCACAGCGGCGAGCGCTTGATGTTGATGCCCGGGCCCAGCAGGACGCCGACGTTCTCGATCGCGGTCTCGGTGCCGAGCGCCTCACCGACGCGCTCGACGAGCTCGACGTCCCACGACGATCCGAGGCCGACAGCCGGCGGGAAGCAGGTGGCGGGAACGCTGTCGGCGAGGCCGAGGTGATCGCTCGATCCCGCCTGCTTGCGCAGTCCGTGCGGGCCGTCCGTGACCATGATGGCCGGGATGCCGACCCGCTCGATCGGCTTGGTGTACCAGAAGCTCGCTCCGCTGGTGAGGGACGCCTTCTCCTCGAGCGTGAGATCGGCGGTGGTCGCCGGGGAGGCGATCAGAGTGGTGTCGGTCATCGTCGAATCCGTTCCGTTCTGCCGCGATCTGCGCGACAAGAAAACCTTATGTCATTTGGTTTTCAAAAATCAAGCATTATTCGGTTTACTGGTGGCATGGCACAGCGGGGTTCCTACGCAAAGGGAGTGGCGAAGCGCGAGGAGATCCTCGAGCGCTCACTCGAGGTCATCGCGCGCGAGGGCTATCGCGGCGCGTCCGTGAAGGAGCTCGCGGACGCGGTCGGGTTGAGCCAGGCGGGGCTCCTCCACTACTTCGACAGCAAGGAGGAGCTGTTCACCGAGGTGCTGCGCAAGAGGGATGAACAGGACTCCCGCAGCTTCGGCTCGGATCGCCCGGAAGACCCGACGGCGCTGCGCGACGGCTTCGTGGCCGTGATCCGGCACAACGCCGACGTCCCCGGTCTGGTGCAGCTCTACTCCCGGCTGGCCGTGGACGCCGCGGATCCCACCCACCCCGCGCACCGCTATTTCCTCCAGCGCAGCGACGGCCTGCGCACCGGCTTCGCCGAGGCGCTTGCGGCGATGCAGCGCGAGGGACGTCTGACGTCCGCCGTCGAGCCCGACACGCTCGCCCGCATCATCGTCGCCGTCGCCGATGGGCTCCAGCTGCAGTGGATGCAGGACTCCACGATCGACATGGCCGCGCACATCGAGGCCCTCTTCCAGGCCCTGGACCCCACTGCCACGACGTCGCCCGCCGACGCGGAGGCCGCACGATGAGCGCCGCGACGACCTCCGGCGTCGACGTCCGGATCGCGCCGGGCATCGTTCGAGGGTCCTGGCGCGGCGAGGCGGGGACGCCCGGCGCATCCGCCGCCTTCCTCGGCATCCCCTTCGCGCTGCCTCCGGTCGGCGACCTCCGCTTCGCCGCGCCCGCCCCCGTGCCCGCGTGGGACGGCGTGCGCGATGCCACCGCGTTCGGCGCCACCCCCCAGCGCGGCGACACGGGGATCACGCTCATCCCCGAGCCGAGCGTGCCGGGCGAGAGCACGCTGAATCTGAACGTCTTCACGCCGCGGCCCGACGAGACCGCGCCGGCCATGCCCGTCCTGGTGTACATCCACGGCGGCGGCTTCGTCTCGGGATCGCCCGCGAGCCCCTGGTACGACGGCGCTTCGTTCGCCCGGGACGGGGTCGTGACCGTCACCGTGTCGTACCGGCTGGGATTCGACGGCTTCGGAGACATCCCCGGGGCTCCCGGCAACCGAGGCGTGCGCGACTGGCTCGCCGCGCTCGAATGGGTCCAGGAGAACATCCACGCCTTCGGCGGCGACCCCGGCCGCGTCACGATCGCCGGGCAGTCCGCCGGCGGCGGCGCCGTCCTGACGCTTCTGGGCATGCCCGCGGCACAGCACCTGTTCCACGCCGCGTGGTCGATGTCGGGGCCGCTGCGCGACATCCCGCTCGAGCGGGCGCAGGCGCTGTCGGTGGAGATGGCGCGGCTGGCGGGCGTTCCCGCCACCCGCGCCGGCTTCGCCACGCTCTCCGAAGAGCGCGTGAGCGAACTGCAGCGGCAGGTCGCGGCGCCGGCGTCCACGAGCGCCCTCGGCCCGATCGTCTCGATGATCGAAGATGGCCTCGCGTGGGGCCCCATGATCGACGGCGACCTGATCCCGCGCCCGACGATCGCGTCGATCCGCGACGGGGTCGGCGCCGACAAGCCGCTCGTGCTGGGCGCGACCGACGACGAGTTCACGATGGTGACCGATGCCATGACCGGCGACATCGATCTCGCTGCGGCACTCCGTCTGCGCCTGAAGGACGGGCTCTCACTCGAGCGATACCTCGAGGACAATCGCGCGCAGCAGGCGAAGGGCGACGCCGCGATGCTCGGCCGCTTCGTCAGTGATGCCGTGTTCCGGTCGGCGGTGGTGCGCGTCGCGCGGGCGCGAGCGGGCGCCCCCACGTGGGTCTACCGCTTCACCTGGCCGTCGCCGACGTTCCGCTGGGCGCTGCACTGCATCGACGTGCCCTTCTGGTTCGACTGCCTCACGGCGCCGGGCGTTCCGGCCATCGCCGGCGATGCGCCGCCGCCGGCCCTCGCGGATGCGGTCCACGGCAGCGCGGTCGCGCTCATCGGGCACGGCGATCCCGGCTGGCTGCCGTGGTCTCAGGAGCCGGGCGCCACGCGCATGTTCGATGCCGACGCGGCGACCGGCGACATCCGCCTCGACGGCTACGCCTCGGTGGAAGCCCTCGTCTAGCCCGCTGAGCGCATCGCGGGGATGACGTCGCGCTCGAACAGGTCGACGCCCGACCGGTCGTACGCGTGCTCGGGGAAGTAGTGGATGGCGTAGGCGAGCCCGCGCGCACGCAGGTCGTCGAGGCGCTCCGAGACCTGCTCGATCGTGCCGACGAGGGCCCGGCGCGAGCGGTACTCGGCCATGTAGGCCTCGGTCTTCTCGCCGAGGTAGGGGGCGATGCGCGCCTCGATCCGGTCCAGGCGCTCCTCGACCTCGCCCTCGGTCTCGCCGACGACGGTGTTGAAGTTCGCCGACATGACGACCTCGCCCGGGTCGCGCCCGATCGCGGCGCAGTGGTCCTCGAAGATCGCCCGCTTGCGACTGAACTCCTCGGGGCTGCTCGACCAGTTGGTGTAGTCGGCGTACTTCGCGGCGATCTTCAGCGTCACCTTCTCGCCGCCGCCCGCGATCCACACCGGAATGCCACCCTCCTGGATCGGCAGCGGGCGCACGATCGCGCCGTCGACCTGATAGTGCTTGCCGTCGAGTGTGGCGGTGCCGGTCGACCACGCCTGCCGCATGATGTCCACGCCCTCGTCCAGCGCCCCGAGCCGGTCTCCGATCGCGGGGAAGCCGTAGCCGTACGCACGCCATTCGTGCTCGTACCAGCCGCCGCCGATGCCCATCTCGACCCGGCCGCCCGACACCATGTCGACGGTGGCGGCGACCTTCGCCAGGTACGCCGGGTTGCGGTAGCCCATGCACGTGCACATCTGACCGAGGCGGATGCGATCGGTCGCTGCGGCGAAGGCCGCCATGAGGGTCCACGCCTCGTGCGTCGCCTCTTCGGAGGGAACGGGCACGGTGTGGAAGTGGTCGTAGACCCACAGGGACTCCCAGGGGCCCTGATCGGCGTGCTGGGCGAGCGTGCCCATGACCCTCCAGTGGTCGGCCGTGTCGATGCCGACCAGGTCGTGGCGCCAGCCCTGCGGGATGAAGATTCCGAATCGCATACGGCCAGCCTAGGAGCGCTCCCACTTCCGCCGCCAGGGCGTGAATGCTTCGGCGACGCCTTCCGGCTACGGCGACGCGCGGTCGGTGACGCGGGCGTGCGGCATCCGCGCCCGCATCACGTCGATGGCGGCCGGGTTGTCGTCGACCAGCACGGCGTCACGTCCGAGCGCGGACGCGACAGCCCCGGTCGTGCCGCTGCCGGCGAAAAGGTCCAGCACACGGTCGCCCGGACGGCTCGATGCCTGCACGATCCGCCTCAGGATCCCTTCGGGCTTCTGGGTCGGATAACCGGTCTTCTCCCGACCGGTCGTGGGGACGATCGTGTGCCACCACACGTCGGTGGGGAGCTTGCCGCGCTCGGCCTTCTCGGGGGTGACGAGCCCGGGCGCCATGTAGGGCTCGCGATCGACGGCTTCGGAGTCGAACCAGTACCGGTCCGGGTTCTTGACGTAGACGAGGATCGTGTCGTGCTTGGTCGGCCACCGCCTGCGCGTCTTCGCGCCGAAGTCGTACGCCCAGATCAGCTCGTTGAGGAACCGCTCTCTCCCGAAGAGCGCATCCATCAGCACCTTCGCGTAGTGCGCCTCGCGGTAGTCGAGGTGGAGGTAGAGCGTGCCGTCCTCGGCCAGCAGACGCCAGGCCTCGGCGAGACGCGGCTCGAGGAACCCCCAGTAGTCGTCGAACCGGTCGTCGTAGGCGCGCATGTCGCCGCGCAGCCGCTCGTATTCGCGTCCGTGGAACCCCCTGCGCACGATGCCCGGCTTCTCGCCCGCGGGGCGCGCGGTCTCCACGACGCGTTCACGCGGTCGACCGGTGTTGAACGGCGGGTCCAGGTAGACGAGCGTGAACGATCCGTCGTCGAAGGAGCGGGCGATCTCGAGGTTGTCGCCCTCGTGGATCTCGACGGACACGGACGCGTCGCTCGCCGATTCGAGACCCGCTGGATTCGCCGCTGGGCCGCTCATCCCTCTACAACACCAGATCCGCCCGCGCCCGGGCCGGATTGGTCGTTCCCGGGCGCATCGTGTCGCGTCGCATCAGCTCGAGGAGCGGATCCCCTCGACATACTTCTGCACCATCTCGAACAGCTCCTCGTCGTACGGTCCCCATTCGGGTCGGGGGGTGCCGGGGCCGACGTAGGGCTCGTCCCGGTAGTGCTTCTGGTACTCGGCGAGCTTGACCTCCAGCTGCGCCTTGACGTCGGCGTACGCCGGGTCGTCCGCGACGTTGCGCACCTCGGTGGGGTCGGTGTTCAGGTCGTAGAGCTCCCATTCCGGCTCGAACACCTGGTCCGATGCGCCCGGCACGCCGAGCCCGGCACCGTAGTAGTAGATCAGCTTGTGATCCTTCGTGCGGATGCCGTAGTGCGCGGGCGCGGCATGGATCGGGTCGTCGTGCTCCCAGTAGCGGTAGTACGCCGCATCCGGCCAGTCCTCGACCTCCTCGCCGCGCAGCAGCGGACGGAACGACCGGCCCTGCGAAGTCGGAAGCGCCTGGTCGGGATCCAGCCCGGCGATGTCGAGGAACGTCGCGGCGAAGTCGGTGTTGGTGATGATGGCCTCGCAGCGGGTGCCGGCGGCGATCTCGGCGGGCCACTTCATCAGCATCGGCATCTGCAGGGACTGGTCGAACATCAGCCGCTTGTCGAACCATCCGTGGTCGCCGAGGAAGAAGCCCTGGTCGGAGGTGTAGACCACGAGGGTGTTCTCGGCGAGGCCGTTCTCCTCGAGGTGGTCCAGCAGCCGGCCGACGTTGTCGTCGATGGACTGGATGCACTGCAGGTAGTCGCGCATGTAGATCTGGTACTTCCAGCTCATGCGCGCCGCGCGGTTCTCCTCGCCGCGGAGGTGCTCGGGGACCTCCTGCTTGAGGTCGTCCGCGCCCATGTCGTCGGCGATCGTCATGTGGACTCCGCGCACCGCCTTGCTGCGGGTCTCGTAGTCGTCGAAGAACGTCTCGGGCTCGGGGATGGCGCCGTCCGCGTACAGGTGCTTGTGCTTCTCGTCGGGGATCCACGGTCGGTGCGGCGCCTTGTGATGCACCATCATCGCGAACGGCTGATCCGCATCGAGCGAGTCGATCCAATCCAGCGACAGGTCGGTGACGATGTCGGTGGCGTAGCCCGGAACCTTCGCCGACCCGCTCTCGTCGATCATCTCGGGGTCGACGTAGTCGCCCTGCCCCGGGAAGATCTTCCAGGCGTCGAACCCGCGCGGAAGCGACTGCCCGTGCTCGCCGAGATGCCACTTGCCGAACATGGCCGTCTTGTAGCCGTCGCTCTGGAGCACATCGATGAACGTCGGGACCCGGTAGTCCATCTCGGTCCAGATCGAGGAGACGCCGTTGACGTGCGAGTACGTGCCGGTGAGGATCGTCGCGCGCGACGGCGAGCAGATCGAGTTCGTGCAGTACACGGCGTCCAGGCGCATGCCCTCCGCCGCGATGCGGTCGAGGTGCGGCGTCTGATTGACGCGGCTGCCGTACGCCGAGATGGCATGGGCGGCATGGTCGTCCGACATGATGAAGATGATGTTCGGTCTGGTCATGCTGGTCCTCCGGTGGATCTGAGGGGATTCGAGACGCTCGAGGCGCCCAGGGTCGGG